>JAKLLR010000134.1 GCA_022014175.1 Gammaproteobacteria bacterium
CTGGAGGGAGCGGGCGTTACCGTCGGTCGGGTGATGGACTACACGGAGGTGTCCGATTTCGAGCAATACCGCCAGCACGAGGCCATTGTGGATATAGAGCATCCGGAATACGGCAAGCTCTCCACGTTTGGTACACCAGCAAAGTTTTCCGAAACACCCTGTAAGCCTGAGCAACCAGCTCCGAAACTGGGACAGCATAATCGGGAAATCTACGGCGAACTGCTGGGGATGGATCCTCAGGAAGAGCAACGACTCAAAGAGCTGGGCATAGTTTGATGGAATGGCTAACGGGGGAGTGACGTTGGGTACAAAAGCTGATTTTTACAAGAATGCCAATCCGGACTCCAGTGGGCCGCTTAGCGGGGTGACGATTCTTGAGGCCACGATTGCAGCGGCGGGGCCGATTTGTGCCACGATTTTATGTGATCTCGGCGCGGAATCGGTCAAGTGTGAGGATCCGGGTGCTGGCGACATGATGCGGCAGTTTCCACCTTTTATCGGTGGCAAAGCGGATCGGAATGCGGCGGCCTGGTACAACTCTATTAATCGGGGTAAGCGAGCCGTCACCCTTGATCTGCGCAGTGCGGAGGGGCAGGCGCTGTTTCGGCGTTTGGCGAAAGATGTAGATATTGTTGTTGAGAACTTTACCCCGGGAACCATGGCCGCCTGGAACCTGGGCTACGATCAGATTGCCGAGATCAACCCCGATGTGATCTATATTTCGATCAGCGCGTTTGGTCAGTGGGGTCCCTACAGTGAGCGCAAGGGGTTTGACCCAGTGGCTCAGGCCATGACCGGGCTAATGAGTGTCACCGGCGAGAGCGACGGTTTGCCTTTACGAACCGGCACCGTGATCGCAGACAACATGGCGGGATGGCAGGGGGCAATCGGGGGGCTCGCCGCATTAACCCATCGTAATGCCACGGGCCAGGGCCAGTATGTGGACGTGAGTATGGCCGACGCCATGCTGAATGCCACGGACTTCGGCATCATGGCGGCCGCCAATGCCGGTTTCAAGTGGCAACGCCAGGGCAACGCTATCGCCATTGGCGCACCTATGAATGTCTATCAGGCGAGTGACGAGCGTTATGTGTACGTTATCGCCCATCTTAATGCGCATTGGGAGCGGCTTTGCGCCGTTATGGGCCGGCAGGCACTGATTGCGGATGAGCGCACGAAGGATCATTTTACCCGCGCGAAACATCGGGTGTTTGTTGATGCTCAAATCTCCAGTTGGATCTCCGAATTGACTGCAGATGATGCGCTGGCCCAGCTGGAACAGGGGGGTGTGACTGCTGCACCGGTGCTTGATTTTAGTGAAGTGGCAGAGTTGCCCCAGTATCGGGAGCATGACTCTGTAGTGGAAATTCCCCATCCGGATCTGGGTAGCCTCGTTACCTACGGTGTGGCGACCAAGTATTCCCATACTCCGGCATCTGTTCGGGGCCCGGCGCCAAAACATGGGCAGCACAATCAAGAGATTTACGGCGATCAGCTCGGGCTGGCCGAAGGCGAGCTGGATAAGCTTAAGAGCGATGGTGTGATCTAGAAGCAGTGCTAACCGCCTGATTCCTTATGTAAGGGGTCGGGCACTTGAGAAAGGAGAAGAGAATTGAAAACGATAAATTCGTCAAAAGTGACTACGCTGACTGCCCTGCTGGCTTGTCTGGTGGCGCCAGCGACTTATGCGAAGTCTTTCCAAATGTTGGATGGCAAGCTTCAGGGGTATTTTGATACCACCATAGGTTACGACCTGATCACCCGGACTGAGAGGCCAAACAATGCGGGCTCCTACAGTAACCGGATCTGGGACCAGGGCGATGTGGTCAGCAACAAGCTCAAGGGTTCCCACGATCTGCAGCTGAAGTACGGCAATTCCGGTGCGCTGATTCGTGGCAACTACTTTTACGACTTCGAAATGGCAGATACCCGGCTCAACCCGGCGGCCAAGCACCGGGCTGTGCGGCACGGCGATATTACAGATGCCTATGTCTACACCCAGTTTGGTGCCGACCAGCAGTTTAACTTTCGCCTCGGCAAGCAGGTGATCAGCTGGGGCGAGAGCACTTTCATCTCGGGCTCTATCAACGACACTAACACTGTTGATATCACCAAGCTGCGTACCGCCGGGGCAGAGCTTAAGGATGCCTTTATAGGCACCCCCGCTGCTTACTTCCAGTGGTTGATCAATGAATCCTGGACTTTTGAGACCTATATACTGGCTGCGTTTGATGAGGTCAAAATCGATCCGTCTGGTTCATTCTTTGCAACCGCTGATTTCCTTGTAGACGGTGGAGGTTTCATCCCCGCACCGGATGGTGGGCCCACTGGCCTGGGCCCTTTTACCCGGTTGAATGATGACCTGAATTCGGGTGGTGGACAGTACGGTATTGCGCTGCGCTACTTTGCGCCGTTGTTATTCAATGGGGTGGAGTTCGGATTCTTCTACCAGAACCTGCACGACCACAATCCCTACCTCTCAACTTACGCCGGCAGCTTTAATTACTTCCTGGATTATCCGGAAGATATCAAACGTTACGGTGTGAGTTTTAATACTCTGGTGGGCTCCTGGGCTGTGGGTGGGGAGTACTCCTTCCGTCCGGATTCCCCTATTCAAGGTACTGAGTTCCAAGCGGTTGGCGCAGGTGCAACAGCTCTGGCGCCGGGGACCAAATTCGAGGGGTGGGGCGAAGTTGATCGCCACCAGGTTCAGGTAACGACACAGCGGATCTTTGGCCGGATGTGGGGCGGCGACCAGCTCAGTTTTATCAGTGAAGTGGCTTATGGCTGGATTGGCGATCTGCCGACAACCGGTTTCACGCCATTGACGCCACCCTCAGATAGTTTCTGGGGTTACCAATTCTCCCTTAGTCTGACCTTCAATGAGGCCCTGTTTAATATGGTGAATCTGACTCCGAAAGTTGCTTTGGGCCATGATGTTAACGGCCAGTCAACCGAGAACCCGGCTGTCTTCATAGAGGATGAGAAATCGTTGACTGTCGGGCTGGATTTTAACTTTCTGGTCAACTGGAAAGGCGGTTTTGCTTATACCGTAAAGTCTAAATCGGACCGAGACTTTGCCGGGTTTAATATCAGCTATGCATTTTAATAAATAGAGAGCTGGAGAGTATCAATGAATATTTTAAGGAGTATGAAAATGCGAACAAAGCCTCTATCTCTGCTATTGGCAGTGGTGTTGCCATTATGGTCCGGATTTAGTCATTCGGCGGTATCCGAAGAGGAGGCCAAGCGGCTCGGGATAACTGGTACCGAATTGACGCCGGTGGGCGCAATCCGTGCGGGTAATTCAGACGGTACTATCCCCGAGTGGACTGGTGGTATTAGTGAGCCGGTGGCGGGGTACCAAGACGGTGGGTTTTATCCAGACCCCTTCCCGGATGAAAAGCCACTCTTCACCATCACCAAGGATAACTACAAGGAGCATTTAGCCCGTCTGCTGCCGGGCAATGTAGCAATGTTTGAGCGCTACCCAGACACCTACAAGATGCACGTGTACGAAAGCCATCGGACAGCGGCATACCCCAAAGAGATATATGAGCGCTCTATTGCGAATGCGACTCGAGTGACCCGCTGTCCTGAGACTAACGATCGCTGCTTTGAGGGTTTTGTGGATGGGGGTGGCTATCCCTTCCCGATCCCCCAGGATGGTATGGAGGCGATGCTAAACCACTACGTTTTCTATCAGGGCGAGCATAGTCAGGGTAAAGCTGCGGGTTTGGTGGTTAACGCCAATGGCTCGTACATCGTGAATATCAACGACGAGAAGTATCTGTCGCCCTACTGGATGGCCAAGGATCACCCTAACCGGCCGACCAGTGACTGGTTCTATCGAAGAGGCGGGGTGGCAACGATCTGCTTTGGTCAGGTATCCCTTGAGCCGGCCCGCTTTGCAGGGCAGGTAGTAGCGGGCTGTGGCTATAACACCAATGCGTTTCTTGATGCCTATATCTATGTTCCGGGGCAGCGGCGGGTGAGGAAGGCTCCGGAGGTTGCATTCTATGATGCTCCTGGCGGCGGCGGTACCTCTGATGGTGTCCGGACCTCAGATGCCCGTGAAGGTTACCTCGTCACTGGTAATGAAG
>JAKLLR010000045.1 GCA_022014175.1 Gammaproteobacteria bacterium
CGGGAGTACCAGCTTGATCAGGGGGTACTGGATGCCTGGATCGAGCTGTTTCCAGAAGACGCCAACGGCGATCTGATGCCCGCAGGCATGGTTGCCGGGGTCATCATCAGCGCCTACTCATCGATTCTGCAGCCCCGGCCCAAAGGCAACGTACACGGTGCCCAGCGGTTCGAGATCAAAAAGCTGCCGAAAGTGGGTGACCAGTTGACCACTTCACTGAGCTGTCTGAACAAAGAGCTGAAAGGGGCGCGCCGCTGGGTCTACCTCAAGACCGAAACCCGCTTTGCCAATGGCGATCTGGCCTTCTCTGGTCTCATGACCTCGCTGCTCTCGGAGTAGGGTGATGACGAATCCAGGGGAGTTAAAACAGGCCAGTAAGCTGATCAATACCGCAGCCATCGCCCAGTACGCCGCCATCACCGATGACTACAACCCGATTCATATGGATGCCGAGTTCGCCGCCAAGACCGAAATGGGCGGCATCATCGCCCACGGCATGCTCTCGCTGAACCTCATCTGGCAGGCCCTGAGCGCAACCTTTGGGCCGGATGTGGTCACCCGCACCGTGCTGGACGTGCGCTTTACCAAACCGGTCAGGGTCGATGACGTGGTGACCGGCGGCGGCAGCCTGCGAGAGGGCACCAGCGGTGACTATGACGTCTGGGTGAAGAACCAGAACGGTGAGACTGTCATCAAGGGCAGCGCGGTCATCGACTAACAGTGGTGTAGCAGTTTTATCGTCGCTTTCCAGACCAGTATTCGGGTTGCCGATGTAGATGCGCCACCGCAATAACTGTGATCTCGTTGTCTGTGTGTCGGTAGATGATGCCGTAGGGAAATTTACTGAGCAGACACCGGCGTGTTCTTTCGCTGATCGGCGAATAGGCGTTCGGAAATTTCCTGATCCGCCCCAACGCCTCTTTAACTGCGTTGCGGTATTGTTGTCCGAGCCCTGGTTGCTGCTGCTCGTAATGCGCGACCGCATCATCAAACTCGCGCTCAGCCGTTTTGTAGAAACGGACATTCAAGGCTGTTCATATTTGCCGAATACATCTTCTGCCGAGACCGTCGCCATCTTGCCAAGCTTGGCGGCGTGGATCCGAGCCTCAGCCTCTTCTGCCCAAAGTTGATCAATTTCCGGGTCGGGTTTATCTAGGCTGGATAGCAGCTCCTCAGCGACCGAAGCGCGCTCGGTGGCGGGCAGGTTAAGTGCCTGTTTCAGGATGTTTTCAGCTGTTGTAGCCATTGCGGAACCTCAGAGCAGTCAGTGGGGTCAATAATATGCCCGCAACCGGCATGGGTAAACTGATCCTTCCGATGCCGGAGCGACCATTCAGATGATTCACACTGAATGACTGCTCTGTCCGGCGACCTGGCTGGCAGAGGTTAGCCGATCAGCTGTTTCTGCAAACAGACCGGCACCACATTTTTACGGGTCAGGTAGATATAGGTCAGGATGCTGAAGAACAGAATCGGAGGAATCGCCTGGGGCGGTGACGTAAACATCAGATGGCAGGCGGTACCGCCAACCATAATGATAGAGAGCCCAAAGGCTGCCATACCGGTAAATGCCGGTATCAGCAGCAAAACAGCACCAGTTATCTCCAGGACACCAATGGTCACCCGTATCCAGCTCGGCAGCCCGAAATCGGTGAACTCCTGCACAATCGCGGCCTGGCCGCTGACCATCAGGTAGCCGGCCGTTAAATAAGCCAGCGCCAGCAGCGCGGTCAAAACCCAGGTGATGGTGTTGCGTGTTTTGCTCATTTTCTTCTCCTCAAGTTGTTGTTTGTTTTACGAAGCGATAGGGTCTCAGAAGTCCTCAGAACTCCCGTTTTGGTCAAGTTAAAATAAAAATAGGGCCAAGTCTTTCACTGCCGTGTATGCTCGATTACAAGACCTGCCCATTTTTTTGACCCCGATTTTTTCGATTTTTTTGTGTTCTCACTCTTTCCAGGTTCTGTATCGAAATTTTGTGGAGTACGGTAATGTAGCTCCGCCATATGGATTTACCAACTTCAGACTCCGAGCCAGGTCATCCGAAGTTCGACATTGCACCTGGTCAGATAAACCAAGCTGGCAAATGGCGCTGAATGAATCGGTTTCGTACCAACTGACATCTCCGGTTACCTCGATCTTACTTCTCCATTTCTCATCTAGTAATATTCGGCAGGTCGATATCTCACCGCTTTTTTGAGGTCCGTAGTCAGTTACATCTCCACCGATTAGCATTTTCAGATCTACATCGAGCACGTTAGCCTCAATCTTGTAACGGCTAGCCGTATAAAAATTGGAAACCGGAGCATTCGGATATCCATCGGTAAAGTAAGCGAGATCAGTAATTTTACTGAACCGGTTGATGTTGAATGAAACCGCCGCATATTTTATTGATTTTCGATCATTGTCGCAGAAGAGTGGCGATTCAAAACTAACGTCCTCGATTTCGTTTGCCATTAAAGCAGAGGAGAAGAGAAATGCTAATGCGGTGGATGTCAATGTGGGGCTTCCGAGTATATTCATTGCAAGAGATCCTTTGATTCTGGGGTCGTGGGATTGGTTGCGCCACCTAGAGGACTTAAGTAAAGGGATTTTTAAATCCCCAGCGAGTTATTAGAGAGCGATCTTGACTTGCTTATTGTACATTGCAGCCAGTTATCTTTTAACTACGGGATATAAATCCCATGCTGATTTAATAGCGCTTTCGATGTCTTGGCCTTGCTCAAACTGTAAGGCCGCCTTGAGTGCTCGATTTACTGTTTGTAGATTTTCATCCTGTATTTCGTGGTCTTGGCACCAATTATAGAATCCCTTGAGGCCAGATGGTTTTGTCTTGAATTTACCGGAGGAGAAATGATGTATTTTAGAGAAGTTTCTTTTAATACCAAGGGACTCCCACTTTCTCTTCATAAGTTCTACTTCTGATCTGCTACTCATTGGCTCGATCCTTTTGTTTCGATGCATAGCAGTTAACTATGCAGAATCTGTATTATTAAGAACTAGACAAATTCTGTTTAGTTCGAGTAAAAAAGCAGGTATTGCAATCACGTGCTTCCCTCATCTGTCTTTCCCCATATGATGTGGCCTGGTAATGGCCGTCAGCCGATTCTATTCTGATTGATCTGTTCATCTTTCCGAGTGTAACGAGACTCTAGTTGATTGCAACACTTCGCGATTCGCGTGTTTGTTGTTAACGCGATGAGCTTCCCCAACTCTGCCAGCGCGTGACCTCGGCTGCAACTGCCGCTGATGACATCGAATGGCTTCGACCGATACGGATAACGAGATCCCCTGGGTTTGGTTGATCTGCTCGGCGGTGGTGCCACCGCTGACGGCAGGCTCCCATTCCATTAAAGTGTGCAGCCCGCTTTCGCCTCGATTTGGACGCTTTGATGCCTTTGAATTTTGAAACCCTGTTGCTGACCTGGCCTCAGCCGCAACTGTTGCTGGTTACGCTGAATCGCCCTGAGGTCCGCAACGCGCTGGATACCCAGATGGCGAAGGATCTTTTGGACCTGTTCGACTGGATTGCTGCACACAGTGGCGAGGTGCGTTGTGTGGTGCTGACCGGTGCGGGGGAGAAGGCGTTCTGTGCCGGGGGTGATCTTAAACAGCGGGAGGGCATGACCGATGCCGAGTGGCAGGCGCAACATCTGGTGTTTGAGGCGATGCTGCGGGCGCTGCTGGCCTGCCGGGTGCCGGTGATTGCTGCGGTGAATGGTGCCGCTTATGGCGGCGGTTGCGAGATTGCGGCGGCCTGTGATTTTGTCTATGCGGCGAAGCATGTTCGCTTTGCCCAGACTGAAGTCCGCCTCGGTATTATTCCGGGGGCCGGTGGCACGCAGAACCTGGCTCGAGCGGTGGGTGAGCGGCGGGCCAAGGAGCTGATTTTCTCTGCCCGGCCATTTGGTGCGGTGGAGGCGGAGCAGTGGGGGTTGGTCAATCGAGTCTGTTCGGCGGATGAGCTGGTCCCCCTGAGTCTAAAAACCGCCGGGGCGATTATTGCCAATGCGCCGCTGGCGATTCAGCAGGCCAAACGGGCGATTCATGATGGTCTGCAGGTCGATCTGGATGCTGGCCTGGCGGTGGAGCTGGATGCCTACTACACCCTGATTTCGACGGAAGATCGCCACGAAGGCGTGACTGCATTTAATGAGAAACGAGACCCGGATTTTCAGGGCCGCTAAAGACGAGGAGAGGACGTGGAAGTTGAACTGGGTGAAGACTGGATCGAGATTCGGGATTCGGTACGGCGAATTTGTGAGGGCTACCCCGGCGCCTACTGGCGGGATCTGGACGAGCGGGCGGAGTATCCCCATGCCTTTGTTGATGCGCTGACTGAATCCGGTTATCTGGGGGCGCTGGTGCCGGAGGAGTATGGCGGTGCCGGGTTGTCGCTGCGGGCGGCGAGTGTGATTCTGGAGACCATCCACAGCATGGGCTGTAATGCGGCGGCCTGCCATGCCCAGATGTACATCATGGGCACGGTGTTGCGCCACGGCAGCGCTGCCCAGAAACAGCAGTATCTGCCGGGTATCGCCAGTGGTGAGCTGCGCTTGCAGGCCTTTGGTGTGACGGAGCCGACCACCGGTACCGATACCACTCAGCTCAAGACCCGAGCGGTGCGAGATGGTGATGACTACGTTGTGAACGGCCAGAAGGTGTTTATCTCTCGGGCGCTGCAGTCTGATCTGATGCTGTTGCTGGCGCGTACTACGCCGGTTGAGCAGTGCAGGAAACGCAGTGATGGGCTGTCGGTTTTTCTGATCGATCTGCGTGAGATCGAGGGCAAGGGGCTGAGCATCAATCCGATTCCGGCGATGCTGAATCACAACACCAATGAGATTGGTTTTGATGATGTGCGGATTCCCGCCAGCAGTCTGGTTGGGGAAGAGGGCAGAGGCTTTCGTTATATTCTGTCCGGCATGAATGCGGAGCGGGTGCTGATTGCCTCTGAGTGTCTTGGCGATGCCCGCTGGTTTCTGAAAACCGGGGTGGAGTACGCCAATGAACGGGTGGTTTTTGATCGCCCAATTGGCCAGAACCAGGGGGTGCAGTTTCCCCTGGCCCGGGCCTATGCGGAGACCGAGGCGGCGGACATGATGATTCGCCGGGCTGCGGCCCTGTTTGATGCGGGTGAGAATGGCGGTGAGGCGGCGAATATCGCCAAGATGCTGGCATCTGAAGCCTCATGGCATGCCGGTGAAGCCTGTCTGCAGACCCACGGTGGGTTCGGTTTCGCCAAAGAGTACGACGTGGAGCGCAAATGGCGGGAGACCCGCCTGTATCAGGTGGCGCCGATCTCAACCAATATGATTCTCTCCTATATCGGTGAGCATGTGTTGGGGATGCCCCGCTCCTACTGAAGGCCGCCTGTTTTCTCCTGTTTCTGCCACTAGAGGCTGAAAATATGTGAAATATGCGGTTTAGCCCCTTTCAATTTGGCCCGCTTTGGTCCAGATTATGAAATTCAGGCTTGTATACATCACGTATGCGGCAGGCGTTTCAGTTCCGTTCGGGGCGAAATGGTCGCGGATAATCAATTTTATTTTGGGGAATCCAGTGAGCAGGTCGGGCTTTTCTCTGCGTGTGAAACAATTTGGGGTGGTCGCTGGAGTTCTTTTTGCCATCACGGCCACCTTCTCCTATGTCCGTTTTGGTGGGGTGGAACCCTGTTCTATTCTTGGCCATCAACTGAAGAGCAAGTTTCTTCACCCGGTGCTGGAGCACCCTCCTGCGGATTCCTGGGAGCTGGCGGATCAGAGCCTTGAATTTGCCCTGGTCGGACCGATGATCGATTACATGGTCGACTCTTTCACCCCCTTGCAGTGCAGTAGTCGGCTCTACGAAATGGCCACTCTGGATGATCCCGGCATCTACCATCGGGTGAAAACACTGGTTGCAAGGATTGAACGGGCACCTGCCGCCGGTATTGCCCAGACCATGACCCCGAAAGCCAGGAGTGATAAAACGGATGGCGCCCCCAGCGGGGCCTGGGAGCGGAGGATCGAGACCTCCCCGATTGATGACAGCCTTAACGTTTTTCTCTCCCTTGATGCTTCTGAGCCGCTACAGTCGCGGTTGATTGATAACGTCACTCCGACCCTTAATCTGCGCTGTAAAAAGAATCAGACTGCGGTCTATATGAACCTGAAGATGATGTCGGATATCAGTATCGATATGGCGGGCAAGCAGTATGCTGACGCGACCCTGCGGTACGACCAGCGACCGGCATTGAAAGAGAAGTTTGATCTTTCAGTCAGCGGTGAATCGGTTTTCTCCAGAAAGCCTGTGGAGATGGCCGAGCAGATGATGAAGCATCGCAAGCTGCTGGTGGAGTTCACGCCGTTTAACTCCTCTCCCCAGGTTGCGACTTTCGATCTGGCTGGCCTGTCAGACTCCATCGTACCGCTGCGTAAAGCCTGCCACTGGTAGCCCCGATCCAAGCGGGTGTGATGGCCTACCTTGTTTTTGATCGATCTGCGTGAAATCAAGGGCAAGGGGCTGAGCATCAACCCGATTTCGGCGATGCTGAACCACAACACCAATGGGATTGCCTCCGACGATGCGCGGATTTCCGCCAGCAGCCTGGTTGGCTAAGAGGGCAGGACTTTTGCTACATTCTCTCCGGCATGAATGCGGAGATATGGGTGAAAATGGCAGTGAGGCGGCGAATATCGCCAAGATACTGGCATCTGAAGCTTCATGGCATGCCGGTGAAGCCTGTTTGTAGACCCACGGTGGTTTTAGCTTCGCAAAAGAGCACGACGTGGAGCGTAAAGCGTAAATGGCGGGAGACCCGCCTGCATCAGGTGGCGCCGATCTCAACCAATATGATTCTCTCCTACATCGGTGAGCATGTGTTGGGGATGTCCCGCTCCTACTGAGTGAACTGGTTCGTTGTAAATCGCAACGGTGTAAAGATACTCGGCCGTGAACCGCACAGGATAGTGCGGACTAGTCGAGTGCACGTGATGGCCATCTGTATGGCTTTAAGAGGAGTTGTAGTCAATGAATGAACCGACATCCCGCTGGCAGGCGGAGTATCCCCACCTTAATTTTGAGCCGTTGTCCGTTAAGGGCATGACGACCCACGAACGCTACTGCAAAGAGCGGGATCTGATCTTCAAGAAATCCTGGCTCTATATCGCCCGGACCCTGGAGCTGCCAGAGCCGGGTGATTATGTGGTTAGAGAACTACCGGTCTGCGGCACCTCTCTGATTATTGTGCGGGGTGAAGATGGCCAGGTGCGCGCCTTTCACAACATGTGTTCACACCGGGGTAACAAGCTGGTGCGGGTTGAGCCTAACGGCAATGTGAGGGGTTTTAAGTGTAATTTCCACGGCTGGACTTACGGTCTGGACGGGGCCCTGGTGGTGGTGCCAGATGAAGAGGCTTTTCTGGGTTTTCCAAACCCCGGTTTTGAGCGCTGTGATCTGGGGCTGACTGAGGTGGCCTGCGATGTCTGGGAGACCTTCATCTTTGTGAATGTTGATCCAGAGCCAGAGACTACGTTAGAGGAGTATCTGGGCCCGCAGCTGTGGGATCAGTACAGCGGCCAGTTCGATGATTATGAACTGGTGGCCTGCTGGGATATGGAGATCAAGGCCAACTGGAAGATCATCATTGACTCTTTCATTGAGATCTACCACTTCAAAACCCTGCACGGTAAGACCGCAGCAGACATGTTTTGCTCCGCAGAGAACCCGCACGGTCATATGGCAGCGATGGAACTGTTTGAGCGCCATGCGCGGATGTCAGTGACCGGCAACTTTGAGCACAAGGCGACGCCATCAGAGCAGTTGGCAGCAAAATTTGCCACTGAAGATCTATTTGATTCAGAGACCGTGACCGAGCCTAAAGCGCTGCCCCCAGGGGTTAATCCCAAACGGGTTGAGGGCTGGATCTCCGATTCGCTGGTACTGTTCCCTAACCTGATTGTTAATCCGCTGCCGGGTTGGTTTATTCAGCATCATGTTGAGCCGCTGGATTTTAATCGCACCAATTATCAATACCGGCTGTTCAAAATGCCCCCAAGAACGGCGGGTGAGGAGATTGCTCAGGAGTACAGCAAGGTGTTTCTACGGGACACGGTGCGCGAGGATGTGAACACCCTGGAGGGCAGCCAGCTGATGCTGGAGTCCGGCGCTAAATCTCATATTCTGCTGGGTGAGTGGGAGGTGCTGCTGCGCCATATGCACGGCACCATTGCCGATATGGTGGGTGAGACCTTGTCAGGAGAGCCGAAATGAGTGCACAACTACCCGCAGGTTTTGAGGCACTGGAACCCTTTGCCGAGTGTTGGGACCTGGACACCCAGGCTGAACGCTGGGCCTACCACCTACAGTGTAGCTATGAAGAGTTAGAGCAGTTTTACGATGCGATTCTGCCGCTGATGGAGGCGCTGGTTGAGCACCTCAATAAATTTCCGCTGCATGCCATGCCAGCGCCGGAACATCGGCTGAAGAATCTGGGGCTCTCGTTTATGGAGGTCGCGCCGTCGATCGAGCTATTTGGCGAGGTGGATCAGAAGGATGCTTTTGACCCGAGTCGCGCCAGTATTGTGGTCGGCTAGGGTCGCTCTTGCGGCGCCAGGTGGCTGGCAACAGACAGATAACAACGGGCAGATAACAACAGAGAGGGAGAGAGGCATGCAGGGCGATAGCACGCAGCTTGGTCAACAGGGGTTCGGTCGGATCATGGCGGGCCTGGTTTTTGGTTTGATGGTGGGGCCGGTTTCGGCACTGACCATTAGTGGGCAGGTACTTGACGCTGCCGGTGCCCCGTTGGCCGGGGCGATGGTGACTGCTGAGAGCGGTTCGGCAGCAGCCTTTGCAACCACGGTGTTTAGTGCCGAGGATGGCCGTTATCAACTGCCTGATTTGGGTAGTAATGTCAGCGTTAATTCGGTGCGGATTAGTGCCCGGCGGCTTGGCTATCGTCAGACTACTCCGGGGGCTGAGGTGCTGGTAGATATTACGCCAGAGACTGCTGATCCACTCGGGCCGTTTCAGGTTGGTTTCGTATTGCAGCCCGAGAGCAACGTGGCGGATCAGGTTGCGCCAGCGCTCTGGACGAACCATGTGCCTGAATCCGAAGGCAAGTATCGTACTTTGATGCAGTGTGTGACCTGTCATGCGGTGCCCAATGCCCGGGTTAAACGCTTTGCGGCTTCACTGGATGGCCAGCCACTGGAAGTGCGAGAGCAGGCCTGGCGGGGCATTGTGGCCTATATGCGGGTGCAGCTTTATGGTGCGCTACAGGCGGAACACTCCCACGTGGAGAATATTCCCGAAGAGGTCCGTATTGCGGGTGCCAGCGAGCTGATCAGCCCGGAGGATGAGGACTACATCGCGGCCTGGTTGGCAGAATATATGCCCACCAATTTTGATGAGCTAGAGCTGTCGGATGAAGAGCTGCATCCGGCCCCGCTGGGGGCCAACGCCAACACGGTGATTGAAGAGTTTGCCTGGCCTGCGGGTTCGTTCTCCCGAGAGGTGGCCAAGTTACCGGGTTCGCCCTATGTCTGGGCGGTGGATCTGGAGCGTAATCGGCTGATGCGGCTGGACCCTAGCAATGGCGCGCTGGCCTGGTTTGATCTACCCGTGCGGGGGGCTTCAGCGCCTCACACCTTGGTGCCGGGGCCGGATAACAGACTCTGGATCGCCTGCCTTGCGGGGGATGGCACCGGGGTGGTGATATTTGATCCCAAGACTGAAACCTGGGAGACCCACAAGGGGTTTGGTGCCCAGGCGATGTCCCACGACTTTTCGATTGATCCGAACTATCGGGTCTCTTTCGATGATAAGGGCCGCACCTGGTTGACCCAGGTCGCGGTGAACCGCCTGGCATCGTTTAACCCCACCAGTGGCGAAATTGAAGCATTTGATCTGCCACTGATGGAGCGGGAGACTCCGGCCCATGCGGCGGTTTATGGGCTGGTTAAAACGTCAGATAACAACGTCTGGTACACCCAGGTTGCGGGGAGCCAGATGGGCCGTTTCAATACCACCACACTGGAGGTTGACCATCTGATTGAGTTCCCGCTTTCGGTGGGGCCACGGCGGTTGGCGGTTGATGAGAATGACATTCTCTATGTGCCTCTGTTCGCTGCCGGGCAGCTCTATATTTTCGATGCTAAGACGATGAAACATCTGGCTACAGTTGACCTGCCTGATCGTTCTGCTGCGCCCTACAACGTGACCTGGGACGCTACCCGCAAGGTGCTCTGGGTGGGGACTACTAACGTCGATAAGCTCTATCGGTTTGACCCCCAGGATCGGAGCTTTACGGAGTTCCCACTACCCCGACGCGATGCCCATCTGCGCATGATGTCGGTGGATCACGAAACCGGTGACCTCTGGATGAGCTATGCGCCGATCCCGATCACCGGTGATAAAAGCATGATCGCCCGCCTGCATCCGGGTGATCGTTAAGCCGTTTTATCTCACCGGCCCCTGAATGGGGTCGGTGCTCTTTCTGCTAGCGCCTTAATCTACTTTTAGCCCCCCCTATTCAGGGTTCGCTACAGTTCAGCTTGACTACTGTATAAATATACAAATATCATCCTACCCCACCTGATTGATGCAACTTGACCAACAGAGGGCAGGGCATCATCAGGAGATTAAACAGGCCGTGATATGCAGAAACTAACCACCAAACAGCTCGCCATGTTGCGAGAGATTCAGCGCCAGACCCAGCGTAATGGCATGCCACCAACCCGTTCTGAGCTGATGATTGCTATGGGGTATCGCTCTCCCCATTCGGTCACCAGCCATCTGCAGGCACTGGTGCAGAAAGGGGTTGTGCTGTTGCTACCGAATTCCGCACGGGGTTTGCGGATCACCACCCTGGGGGCCTCGCTGCTGGGGCAGGCGTTTCCAGATGAGCTTGATAAGGCGGAAGAACTGCCGATGCTGCCGGTGGTTGGGCGGGTGGCTGCGGGTGCGCCGATTCTGGCAGAGCAGCATATCGAGGGGCAGTATCCGGTTGCTCCGGCCCTGTTTCGCCCCCGGGCAGATTATCTGCTGCGGGTTAAAGGCATGAGCATGCGGGAGATCGGCATTCTGGATGGTGACCTGATGGCGGTGCATCGCACCCCAGAGGCTCGTAATGGTCAGGTGGTGGTGGCGCGGCTGGATGATGAAGTGACCGTTAAACGGTTTCAGCAGACTGGCCACCAGGTTGAGTTGCTGCCGGAGAATCCTGACTTTTCGCCAATCAAAGTTGATCTGCGTAGCCAGAGCCTGGTGATTGAGGGCATTTTTGCGGGGCTACTGCGGGTGCCTGATCATGCAGGCTGAACAGATAGAGAGTCTGGCGCAGATTGCGGGGGTTTGGCGTAGTCGAGATCTGCCCCTGCCGGAGCAGGGCCTGCCTAGTGGCAATGAAAAGCTTGATGCCCAGTTGCCCGGTGGTGGCTGGCCGATAGGTGCATTGACCGAACTACTGCTGGAGACCGAAGGTGTTGGCGAATTAGACCTGCTGTTACCGGCGTTTGCCCGCTGCACCCGTGAAGGGGCCTGGACCGCCTTTGTAGCGCCGCCTTATCAGCCGTTTGCCCCGGCCCTGCAGCGGGCCGGGGTGAATCTCTCCCACCTGCTGCTGGTGAATGTGCAGGATGCTAAAGATCGCCTTTGGGCAGCAGAACAGCTGTTGCGCTCCGGCAGTTTTGCGGCGGTTGCGGTGTGGCCGGATCAAATTGATGAACGGGCTTTGCGGCGGCTTCAGCTGGCGGCGGAGCGGGGTGAGAGTTGCGGGTTTGTCTGGCGCCCCGCCAGTGCAGCGCGGAGTGCCTCCCCCGCTGCGCTGCGTCTGCGAATTAGCACTGAACGAGGGCAGATGAAACTGGCTGTGCTGAAGCTCAGAGGGGCACGACTTGACAGATCGGCCGCGCATTTTTCTGCCGTGGCTGCGGTTTGAGCAGGCCCGTTTAATGCTTTGGCTGGCCCTGCGATTTCCTACCCTGTTACTTGATGACAAGGCTCGGGGATTAGAGGCACCGCCGCCCATGGTCTTGGTGGTCCGAGAGACCGGGCGAAGCCGGGTTGAAGGGTGCAATCAGCCCGCGCGGGATATGGGTGTATGCCCCGGCAGCTGGCTGAACAGCGCTTTTGCCCTGGCTCCAGAGCTGGTCGCGGTGCCTTTTGAAGCTCATCGCAGTGAGCAACTGCTGACAAATCTGGCGGAGCTGGCTTACGGTTACTCTTCGCTGGTCACTCTGGAATCCCCGGATCTGTTATTGCTGGAACTCTCCGGCAGTGTGCGGCTTTTCGGCACGCTGAAGAGGTTGCTGAATAAAATCCTCGATGAGTTTCGAACGTTGGGTTTTGAGGTGAGTTACGGAGTGGCGCCAACCCCATTGGGTGCCCGCCTGCTGGCTGAGCGGGGGGCCGGTCTCGTGGCGACTTCAGACGGTGATTTCAACCAGCTTCTGACCCGTATGCCGCTACAACATCTGGCGTTGGATGCGGCAGCAGTTAATGGCTTTGAGAAATCCGGGTTTCGTTATATTGGCGAGTTACTGTCACTGCCCAGGGGTGCGTTACAGCGCCGTTTTGGTGCGGAGGTGGCCCGTTATCTGAGTCGCTTGAGCGGCCGTGAGGCGGACCCTCGGCCCCGGTTTGAACCACCACAACTGTTTCGCCGCACCCTTGATCTGCCTGCGGAGGTGCATGCGACTCCAGCACTGCGTTTTGCCGTGGGTCGGTTGTTGCGGGAGCTGGCGGGGTATCTGGATAGCCGTGGCCTGGGTGCCCGCAAACTGGTTCTGGGGTTGCAGCATTACCGCAAGCCCAGCAGTCGTATTGAACTGGGTTTTGTGGCCCCGGCGGGGGGCTTTGACCATCTTCAGCGGATTGTGGATGAGCGTCTGGGGCGGCAGCAGTTATCCGCCCCGGTGGTCGGGCTGACCCTGGAGTGCGACAGCATGGCCCCGTTGGATCAGCGTCAGGGTGAGTTGCTGAGCCGCCCGGGCGTGGCTCAGCGGGAGAGTCCGGAGGCGCTGTTTGATCTGCTTCGCTCCCGTCTGGGGCATCGTGCGGTAAGGGGGGTGCAGGTTCGCCCCCAGCATGTGCCGGAGATGGCATCCCGAGTGATCTCCCCAAGTTCGGGTTCCCCGGCATGGCAAGGCCCCCGGCGGCCCCTCTGGCTGCTGCCTGAGCCCCGTTTGGCGGTCGGTCTCACTATTGAAGGCGAGGCAGAGCGGATCGAGAGTGGCTGGTGGAGTCCCAGTGATGTGCGGCGGGATTACTATATTGCCCATAATCGTTCCGGCGGTCGCTACTGGGTTTTTCGGGCGCGCAGCGCGCCAGATCAGCTGTTTATTCACGGCATTTTTGCCTGACGGATCGTGGCCGAATCTGTTGTTGCCGCAGCGGCTGAATTGGCCTACGCGGAGCTCTACTGCCTCAGTAATTTCAGTTTCCAGCGGGGGGCCTCCCATCCGGAAGAGCTGGTGGAGCAGGCGGCCGGGTTGGGTTACCGGGCTCTGGCGATCACCGACGAGTGCTCGATGGCCGGGGTGGTGCGGGCTCACATTCGTGCAAAGGAACTCAATCTAAAGCTGCTGATTGGCGCGGAGTTTGTCTGTGCGGATGGTTATGTACTGCTGCTTCTAGCCCGTAGCCAGACCGGTTATAGCGCCCTGTGCGCGTTAATTACCCGGGCCCGGCGGCGGGCTGGCAAGGGTAGCTACCAGATTGATCTGGGGGAGATAACTGCTGCGCCACCGCCCGAGTGCATCGGCATTCTGGCGCCGCCCTATATTGACGAGGTTGCCGGGTCTTTTCCGGACCACGCCTTGATTCAGGGGTTTGCCGACAGCTTCGGTGATCACGGCTTCCTTGGTGTGGCGCTGCACTGTCGGGGGCGGGATCAGGCGCATTTGCAGGCGCTGCTGGCCGCCGCGAAAACCCATGGTGTGGCGGCGGTGGCCTGTGGTGCGGTTCATATGCACCAGCGCAGTCGGCGGGCACTACAGGATGTGCTGGTCTGCATCGGTCGGGGAGAGTCTCTGGAGCGCGCGGGGATGGCCCTGTTCCCTAATGGCGAACGCCATCTGCGCCCGCTTGAAAAGCTGACCCGCTGCTATCCTCCGGAGTTGCTGGCGGAGTCGGTGCGGATCGCGGAGTTGTGCGATTTTTCCCTTGATCAACTCGCTTACGAGTATCCCCATGAACTGGTTCCGGAGGGGGAGAGCCCCGGTTCCCATCTGGCGGCCCTGACCTGGGCTGGGGCCAGGAGACGGTGGCCGGCCGGTATCCAGCCCGAAGTGCGGTGCCAGATAGAGCAGGAGTTGCAGCTCATCGGCGAACTGGCGTATGAGCACTTCTTTCTGACGGTTGAGGATCTGGTTCGATTCGCCCGCAGCCAGGGCATTCTCTGCCAGGGTCGAGGTTCGGCGGCCAACTCAGCGGTCTGTTTTTGCCTCGGTATTACCGAGGTTGATCCGGCCCGGATGAGTATGCTGTTCGAGCGGTTTATCTCGAAAGAGCGCAATGAGCCGCCGGATATTGATGTGGATTTCGAGCACCAGCGGCGGGAGGAGGTGATTCAGTACCTCTACCGCAAATATGGCCGGGAGCGGGCGGCTCTGGCCGCGTCGGTGACCACCTATCGCACCCGCAGCGCCATTCGCGATCTGGGCAGGGCGCTGGGTCTTGAGCCGGCCCAGCTGGATGCGCTCTCCCGCTCCATGGCCTGGTGGGATGGTCGCGACATGATTCCAGAGCGGCTGCGGGAGATGGGCATTGATCCGAGCGGGCCGTTGATGCGGCGGTTTGTCTGGCTGTTGGGGCAACTGGTGCGGTTTCCCCGGCATCTCTCTCAGCATGTGGGCGGATTTGTGATCTCCCATCACCCGCTCTCGACGCTGGTGCCGGTGGAGAACAGCGCCATGGCCGAGCGCACCGTGATCCAGTGGGACAAAGATGATCTGGAGGCGCTGGGGCTGCTGAAAGTGGATGTTCTGGCCCTCGGCATGCTCTCCGCCATTCGCCGCTGTTTTGAACTGATTAAGGGTTTCGATGGTCGCCAGCTGGATATGGCTGCGATTCCTGCAGAGGATCCGGCGACCTATCGGATGATGCAGCAGGGTGACACCATCGGCGTGTTCCAGATCGAATCCCGGGCGCAGATGGCGATGTTGCCCCGGCTGAAGCCCGCCTGTTTTTATGATCTGGTGATTCAAATCGCCATCGTCCGGCCAGGCCCAATTCAGGGCGGTATGGTTAATCCTTACCTGCGCCGCCGGCAGGGGCTGGAGCCGGTGAATTACCTGCGCCCGGAACTGGAAGAGGTTCTGAAGCGGACGCTGGGGGTACCGGTGTTTCAGGAGCAGGTGATGCAACTGGCGATGGTGGCGGCGGGGTTCACTGCTGGCGAGGCGGATCAGCTGAGGCGTTCCATGGCGGCCTGGAAGCGGCTGGGTAGCGTGACCCGGTTTCGTGACAAGCTGATCGACGGCATGCTGGCCCGGGGTTACGAACAGGGGTTCGCAGAAGCAGTTTTCCGGCAGATTGAGGGGTTTGGTGCCTACGGCTTTCCCGAGTCCCACTCCGCCAGTTTCGCCCTGCTGGCCTATGCCTCTGCCTGGCTTAAACGGCATGAGCCCGAGGCCTTCACCTGCGCGTTGCTCAACAGCCAGCCACTGGGGTTTTATTCAGCCTCTGATCTGGTGCAGGATGCCCGTCGCCACGAAGTTGAAGTGCTGCCGGTGGAAGTCAATCGGAGCAGTTGGGATCACAGCCTGGTGCCGATTTCCGGAATAGAGGCGTCCGGCCGCCCGGCTATTCGGCTCGGCCTGAGGCTGGTGCGGGGGCTCTCCCGATCCGGTGCGGATCGGCTGCTAGCCGCCCGCGAAAGGGGTCTGTTTGTCCAGCTGTCAGATCTGCTACAAAGGAGCGGCATCAATCGCAAAGATCAGGCGGCCCTGGCCAACGCCGGGGCGCTGGACGAGCTCTGCGAAAACCGTCATCAGACCCACTGGGCCTTGCTGGATGAGTCGGTGGTGACGGCTGATCTGCTGACCGACTGCCAGCCAGCCGTGACATCGGGGCAGGTGCGCCCGCCCGCCGAGGGCGAGGTGCTGGTGGCGGACTACCAGAGTATCGGCCTGAGCCTGGGGCGACACCCTCTGGCGCTGCTGCGGAACCGCCTGAACGCCCTGCGGACCATCACCGCCAGCGACTGGAAAAACCGGGGGGATGGCCGCTGGGCCAGGCTGGCCGGGCTGGTCAAGCAGCGGCAGCGGCCGGGCAGCGCCAAAGGGGTGGTCTTCATGACTCTGGAAGATGAAACCGGCATGATCAATCTGATTGTCTGGGCCCAGATCGTCGAGCGCTACCGCCAGGCGATTCTGGCAGGCCAGCTGCTGGTGGTGAACGGGGTCACTCAACAGCATGCCGGGGTGACGCATCTGATCGCACGGCAGATTGAGGATCACAGCGAACTGCTTGGGCGGCTACCCACGGTATCCCGGGATTTTCACTGACGGGGCCGCCACACCAAATGGTTCGTTGGTTGCGTTCCGTAGAGCGGGTATGCTGTCACTAAGTCATAAAGGGGAAGAGCATGCTACGTCTGATTGGTTTGGCTTTGATGGTCCTGATTGTCTCCCCGGCGACGGCGGGCTGGCGGGATATGCTCGACAGCGTCAGCAAGACGCTGGGTAGCGGTGATGCGGTGCCTGAAACGATCACTGCCGGCACATTGTCAGAGGCTGAAATTATCAAGGGCCTGAAAGAGGCGCTGGGGCAGGGGGTATCGGCCGCGGTGTCTAATCTGGGTCGGGCTGATGGCTTTCTCGGTAATCCGGATGTGCGCATCCCGGTCCCCGGGCGGCTTGAGAGCGTAGCCAGCACTCTGCGTGGGTTGGGGCAGGAGCAGCTGGTGGATAACTTCGTTAACACCATGAACCACGCTGCGGAGGCCGCGGTGCCCGAAGCGGCGGAGCTGTTCGCCAATGCTATCAGCCAGATGAGTCTGGAGGCTGCCCGTGGCATTCTGCAGGGCCCTGACGATGCGGCTACTCAGT
>JAKLLR010000001.1 GCA_022014175.1 Gammaproteobacteria bacterium
CCGCAGCATCGATGCCAGTTGCCAGCCCGCTGGTGATTACAATCCCTGTCACCGCCAGTTGTGCAGCGATCTCCCTCGCAAAGGCGACGCCGGAGGCTGTCGCGTTGCGGCTACCGACAATGGCCAGTTGGGGACGAGAGAGCAGTGCCACATCGCCGTTTACGAAAATGACCGGGGGGGGATCATGGATTTCGAGTAACAGCGAAGGGTAGTCGGGGTGACCTCGATGTAGCAGCGTTCGACCCGGCTGCTGGTCCAGCCAGTTCAGGTCCTGTTGGATCTGTTGGAGGTTGGGGCCCGTGATGATCTGGTCGACGGCATTTTGGGGGATCTGGGGGATCTCCTCGAGGGCCGACCGGGTGGCGCTAAACACGGCCTCGGCGGACTCGAAGCGACTCAGTAGCCGGTTCAGGGTGAGGCTGCCGATCCCTGGCACTCTCAGCAGGGCCAGGGTCAGTCTGGCCTCCCGGGAGGCCATGGATGATTCGGGCTGGCCTATGTCTGATGCCACGCCGCTGGAGTCTCCCCGGTTCAGGGGGTTCTGGCAATATCCCCCAAATGGATAGAACGAGTAGATGACAGAACCAGAGCAAAGCTGACCCGCTCAAATGAACGGAAGACCATCACGACCCCTGCCCGCTCGTTTGGCAGCCCGACCCACTCTCCGGTCACGATATCCTTGCTTGGTTGACCTTTTTGATCAACCACCAGCACATGGTTGATTTCAAGACCATCTCGCTGACCCTTGTTCAGGACCACGATGTCCAGGGTGCCGATCTGGCTGAGCCGATCTATGCCGCGGATGATGCGGGCGTCAATCTCGACCTCAGGTGCCATGGGTGTGTAGTAGGGCAGTACGGGGCTCTCGTCTCGGGGCAGCAGTACATCCGCTGCCATCACTTCCCGATTGGTCTTCTCGGCGAACAGGGTTGCCGGGTCGCCTTTGCGGACAATCTGACCGGAGCCGATGTGCAGGGCTTCGTAACCGAGAGTCTCGCCACTTTCCGGGTCGATATAGGGACCACCGTAGCGGTAGATGTTGTAGTCCCGAATGGCTTGATCGATATTGCGGACATAGACCTTGTCGCCAGCGCCTGTGACAATATGCTCGTCCGCGCCCTGCAGGACATAGGCGTAGTTGGCGATATCGGGGTCATTCAGCACCATGGCATGGTTGAGAAACTGCTGGATGGCATTAAGCGGGATGATCGGGATGGCATCATCCAGCCCTTTTTCCCGGATCCGGGGACCTTCCGGGCCTGATCCCTCAACCATAAGCATCGGACCATCCGGGCCCCAGCGCAGTACAATCACGTCACCCGGATAGATGAGATGGGGGTTATCAACCTGGGGGTTGATCTTCCAGACCTTGGGCCAGAGCCAGGGGTCCCTCAGGAATCGGCCGGTGATATCCCAGAGGGTATCGCCTTTGACCACCACATAGCGTTCCGGGTGGTCGGGGTTGAGCTCAATGACATCCGCCTGGGCAACGGCGCTAAGGCAGAACAAGGCAAAGGCCAGACGGGCAAATATCTTGATCATGGAAAATCCCGGTCGCTACAATGAGTCGAGTTCGATAATTAAATTGCGCATGCTAATTTATATAGTTATTTGAACAATTTACAGTACAAACAGAATAAATTGCTTAAACAGATATGTCTACAAAGCCGCTGGTCTACTATCCCTCGCCGAATCTGAACCAAGCCTCTGTTGCCGTTGTGCAGGTCGATGGTGACGTTCGTGCCCTGGTCAAGGATCTCGCCGAGACCATGTACGCCAATTCCGGTATTGCCCTCTCAGCGCCCCAGATCGGCGACCGTCGGCGGGTGGTTGTACTGGATGTGAGCGAGAGCCGAAACTCCTTACTGGTCCTGGTGAACCCGGAGATTGTGACCCGTTTTGGCCAACAGCAGATGCACGAAAGCTGTTTGTCGATCCCCGGGGTGTATGAGGAGGTGCAACGGGCGGACCGGATCGAAGTGCAAGCCAGCGACCGTCGTGGTGCGCCGCTCTATTTCAAGGCGTCAGGACTGCTGTCGTCCGTGATTCAGCATGAAATAGACCATCTGGACGGCATCCTGTTTGTGGATCGGGTGGAGGCTTAGTCGGGGTGGCGCTGCTGGAGGTTCTGCACTACCCGGATCCTCGCCTGCAGGTTTCTGCGCGACCGGTTGGGCAGGTAGACGACGGGATCCGGCAGTTGCTGGATGACATGGCGGAGACCATGTATCACTACGAGGGCATCGGGCTGGCTGCGGTCCAGGTCGGGGTGGCACAGCAGATGGTCGTGGTGGATTGCAGTGAAAACGGAAACGACTTGCTGCAGTTGATTAACCCGCAGGTGTTGGGGGCATCTGGGTCCGCTACGGTGACCGAGGGGTGTCTTTCGTTGCCGGGGCTGTATGAAGAGGTCACTCGGGCCGAAACCGTGAGGGTCGCCGCGCTGGACCGGTTTGGCCAGAGGCTTGAGCGCAGCTTCAGCGGCTTGGCCGCAGTCTGTCTCCAGCATGAGATCGATCACCTGTCTGGCCGCCTGTTCGTTGAGCGATTATCTCGACTCAAGCAGCAGCGGCTACTGAAAAAATTTATCAAGCAGCAGCGGGAAACCGAGCGAGCGGGATCCCTCTCAATTTGAATATTCTGTTTGCAGGCACCTCCGATTTTGCCGCGGTTGTGCTGGCAGCGTTGTTGCGGGCCAGCAGCGACCTGGTGGGTGTCTACACCCGGCCGGATCGCCCCTCCGGGCGTGGTCGAAAGCTGCAGGTCAGTCCGGTTAAGGCCCTGGCTGAAAGCCATGGAATTGCCCTTGAGCAGCCGCCCAGCTTCGGGGATAGTTGTGTGGTCCACCGCCTGCGGGCCTACAAGCCTGATCTGATGATTGTGGTCGCCTATGGTCAGATCTTGCCCGCAGAGGTGCTGGCGATACCTCGCCTTGGCTGCGTTAACCTGCACGCCTCTCTGCTACCCCGGTGGCGCGGTGCGGCGCCCATTCAGCGGGCTTTGCTTGCAGGAGACCAGGAGACCGGTGTGTGTCTGATGCAGATGGAACCTGGCCTGGACACCGGCCCGGTACTGGCCCGCCGCTGCTGTGCCATTGCTCAGCATGATACGTCTGCCACCCTGCATGATCGACTGGCGGAGCTGGCCGGGGCGCTGCTGGTGGATAACCTGGATGGACTGCTGGCGGGTCAGCTCGTTCCGGAGGCGCAGGGGGAAGAGGGCATGACCTATGCGGGCAAGCTACGCAAAGACGAAGCCCCTCTGGATTGGTCCCGCCCGGCCACGGAGATTGTCCGTGCGATCCGGGCTTTCAACCCCTGGCCAGTGGCCGAGACTCATTGGCGTGGCGGGCGTTTACGGCTCTGGGCCGGGGTCGAATGCGCCACCATCGGGGCCGATGATGGTAGCGCCCCTGGCACCGTCATTGCGCTGGGTCGTGACGGCATCAGGGTGGTCTGCGGCAGTGGTGCGGTCTTGATTGAGACGGTTCAGGCCGATGGCGGCAGGGCGATGCCGGCGTCGTCGTTCCTGAACGCCAATGACATGCAGGTCGGCGATCAGCTCGGTCCCCCTATGGCCGTGGCAAAAACCCAGGAAGCGGGCGTCTAGATTATGAAAATAGTGGTTCTCGGTGCGGGGCAGGTGGGCTCAACAGTGGCCGAAATCCTGGCCGGAGAAGAGAATGATATTACCGTTGTGGATATCGATGCGGAGGCGGTGACAGGTCTGCAGGAGCGGCTCGATATTCGCACGGTCGTAGGGCATGGAGCCCACCCGGAAGTGTTGCTCGGCGCCGGCGTGCGGGAGGCGGATATACTGCTGGCAGTCACCAGCAATGATGAAATCAACATGGTGGCCTGTCAGGTCGCCTGCAGTCTCTTCAATGTGCCGACCAAGATCGCCCGCATCCGCGATCCAGCCTATCTGAAATATCCCCAGATGTTCGCTCAGGACGCCCTGCCTGTGGATGTTTTGATCAGCCCCGAACAACTGGTCACCCTCTATATTGAGAAGCTGATTCAGTATCCGGGTGCGTTGCAGGTGCTGGATTTTGCCAACGGTCGGGTACAGCTGGTGGCGGTCCGAGCCCACCGGGGGGGGCCGTTGGTGGGGCATGAACTGCGGGCTCTGCGGGAGCACATGCCGTCGATTGATGCCAGGGTGGCGGCGATCTACCGCCGTGGCGACGCGGTGATGCCGAACGGCGATACCGTTCTTGAAGCGGACGATGAGGTTTTCTTCATCGCTGCGAGTAAAGACATCCGGGCGGTTATGAGTGAGCTGATGAAGCTGGAGCGACCGGTTCAGCGGGTCATAATTGCCGGTGGTGGCAATATTGGCCGGCGTCTGGCGCTGGCGCTGGAGGACCGCTATAACGTCAAAATTATAGAAAAGATGACGATCCCAGCCCAGCAGCTTTCGGAACAGCTCAGCAACACTCTGGTGCTGAAGGGAGATGTTGCGGACGAGGAGTTGCTGCTGTCCGAGAATATTGGCCATACGGATGTGTTTGTCGCGGTGACCAATGATGAAGAGGCAAACATCTTGTCGTCGCTGCTGGCGAAACGTCTTGGTGCCCGACGGGTGATGGCCCTGATCAATCGGGCGGCTTACGTTGATCTGCTGCAGAGCGGTGAAATCGACGTGGCCATTTCACCCAAGCAGGCGACGATCAGCTCGCTGCTGGCCCATGTTCGTCATGGTGATGTGGTGGAGGTTCACTCGTTGCGTCGGGGTGCCGCAGAGGCGATAGAGGCGGTGGCTCACGGTGATCCCACCACCTCACGGGTGGTGGGGCGGACGCTGGAACAGATCAGATTGCCCTCGGGGGCCACCATTGGAGCAGTGGTGCGCAACGATGAGGTGTTGATGGGCCACCATGACCTGCTGATTGTGGCTGATGACCATGTGATCATCTTTCTCACCGACAAGCGGCAGATTCCCGAGATTGAGCGTCTTTTCGAAGTTCGGGCCCCATAGCGAATAAAAATGAGACGCGGAGCTGTTGTGCAGCTGAAGGTGATTCAGAAAGTATTCGGCATGTTGCTGATGTTGTTCAGTACCAGCATGCTGCCGCCGCTGCTGGTCAGCCTGGCCTATGCGGACGGGGTTCACCGCTCCTTTGCGATTGCGTATGGGGTGACGTTGATCATCGGCGGCTTGTTGTGGTTCCCGGTGCGCCATCGCCAGGCGGAGCTGCAGGTCCGAGACGGTTTCTTGGTCGTCGCACTGTTCTGGGTGGTGTTGGGGCTGTCGGGAGCCCTGCCATTTGCGCTCTCCCCCGAGCTCAGTATGAGCGTGACGGATTCTGTGTTTGAGTCACTGTCAGGCCTTACTACCACCGGCGCGACGGTGATGGAGGGTCTTGATGACCTGCCCAGGTCGATCGCCTATTACCGTCAGCAGTTGCAGTGGCTGGGTGGTATGGGAGTCATCGTCCTAGCGGTGGCGATTCTGCCGATGCTTGGTATTGGCGGCATGCAGCTCTACAAGGCCGAGACCCCTGGCCCAGTTAAAAACAGTCGGCTGACCGCCCGTATTACCGAGACGGCGAAGGCCCTCTGGTACATCTACGTCGGCCTGACGGTCGCCTGTGCGCTGGCCTACTGGGCTGCTGGCATGACCCTGTTCGATGCGGTCGCGCACAGCTTTTCGACGGTCTCTACCGGCGGGTTTTCCACCCACGATGCTTCCATGGCGTTTTTTGACAGCCCTTTGATCGAAGCCATCTGCGTCATTTTCATGGTGCTGGCGGGGGTCAACTTCTCCCTTCATTTCATGGCGATTCGGACAGCGACTCTGCAACCCTATCGGCATGATGCGGAGTTCCGGGCCTACCTGGCGATGCTGCTGGTGATCTCGGTGATCTGTGTCTGTTATCTGCTGCTGATTGATAGTAACCGCGGTCTGGACTCTGCGATTCGCCGAGGGGTCTTCCAGGTGGTGTCTATTGCTACGACGACAGGTTTCACTACCGATGCGTACCATCTCTGGCCGGGTGCCCTGCCGATTATGCTGCTGCTGCTCAGCTTTGTCGGGGGCTGCGGCGGATCTACCGCTGGTGGCATGAAAGTCATCCGGGTGCTGCTGGTCTACAAGCAGGCGGTGCGAGAGGTGGTGCAGCTGGTTCACCCCCACGCGATTGTGCCGGTGAGGGTCGGGCGGGAGGTCCTGTCGGATCGCATGATCCAGTCGGTCTGGGGATTTTTTGGCCTCTATGTGATTAGTTTCTCGGCTATCTATATGCTGCTTGCGATCAGCGAGCCGGATCTGATCACCGCCTTTTCCGCAGTTGCCGCCTGCATGAATAATCTGGGTCCCGGGCTTGGAGAGGTCGGGACCACTTTTGCAACAGTTTCCGATATGGGCAAATGGTTGCTCTGTTTCGCTATGCTGCTGGGGCGGCTGGAGGTCTTTACGCTACTGGTGCTGTTCTCCCGGGCCTTCTGGCGGAACTGAGGTGGTGGCCGCAGAGGTTCTCAGCTGGAATGCACACCTGCTGCCGACCACCGGCCGGGCGCTGGATTTTGCCTGTGGTCGTGGTGGCAACGCGCTGTTTCTGGCGAAACGGGGTCTGGATGTCGAAGCCTGGGATCTGAACCCGGAGGCCCTGGCATTACTGGATGAGGCGAGTGCTCGACTAGGGCTGGCGGTGGTGACTCAGCGCCGAGATGTGGAACAAAATCCACCAGCAGCCGACTCTTTTGCGGTGATCTGCGTCAGCCATTTTCTCTATCGGCCGATCTGCGCAGCCCTGGTTGCTGCGCTAAAACCGGGTGGTCTGCTGTTTTACCAGACCTTCACGGATGCGCGGCTGCCAGAGAGCGGTGGACCCCGGCGAAGCGAATACCGTTTGCAGCCGAATGAGTTGCTGAAGTTGTTCAGCCCCCTGCAGCTGATCAGCTATCGCGAGGAGGGGCTGGTAGGGGACCTGGCTAAAGGGTGGCGTAACAAGGCGCTCCTGGTGGGGCAAAAAAGGGCCTGATTCCGTTTTTCAGATCACTGTTTGAGGTGGTCAGCCAAAAACCGGGTGGTGCGTTGCCACGCAAGATCCGCCGCAGCGGGGTCGTAAGTTGACCTGGCATCACAGTTAAAGCCATGTTCCGCGTCGTAGGTGTAGATCTCGCACTGCTTTAGCTCCGTGCTGGCGTCCCGGATTTTCTGCACATGGTCCGCAGGCACAAAATCATCCCGATCAGCAAAATGAAACTGGATCGGGCAGCTGACGGTGTCGCACTGCCCGGCGAAATTTCCCACCCCACCGGGATAATAGGCCACCACCGCATCCGGTGAGGATCGTGCGGCGTTGAGAAAGGCGAGCTGCCCGCCAAGGCAGAAGCCTATGAGCCCAGCTTTTCCCCCGGTACGTTGCCGCAGAAACTCAAGGCAGCCGTTGATGTCGTTGACAGCCTGTTGCCGATCCAGCCCCCGCAGTAGCTCAAAACCCCGGTCAAAACCGGCCTCATCGTAGTCGAGCTGCACCCCCCCTTCGAGCCGGTGAAAAATATCCGGGGCCAGCACCGCATAACCTGCGGCGGCCAGTCTCTCGGCGATTAAGCGGATATGGCGATTGACCCCGAAAATCTCCTGCACCACCACCACCCCGGCGGTTGCGTGCTCTGGCTCCACGAGATAGCAGCCGATGGCGCCATCGGCGAGCGGAATCTTGACATCGGTTTTTCTGACGGACATTAGGCAACCCCTCTAGCGACAGCGTTAAAAAACGGTTGAGGCGTCGAACACCGGACCATCGACGCAAACCCGTTTCATGGCGGGGCCTGTCGGTGTCGCGACCTGCACCACGCAGCCGGCACAGCCGCCAATGGCGCAGGCCATGTGCTCCTCCAGGGAGACCTGGCAGGGCAGGTCGAAGCCTCGGGCCAGCTCCGCCACCGCTCTGAGCATGGGTGTGGGCCCGCAGGCGTAGAGGTGGACACTCTGGCGGGCGGTTTCGTCCAGCTGTGCGAGCCAGGCCCGGGCCAGATCGGTCACCAGGCCATCAAAACAGCCCGCGAACCCCTGTCCCGAAGCGAGTCGGGCGGGAATGCCCCAGTCGTCGAGCAGGGGCATGGTGGCGAGAACCCCTGGGGGCAGGCCATCCAGCATGAATTCTGAGGGTTTCGGCGCAAACGGGAAGGGCACTTCCGAGCCGAGGAAGAGCACCGGTCTGAAATGCGGCTCTCGTCGTAGCTCGCTGGCCAACAACAGCATCGGAGGCATACCGACACCCCCACCGATCAGAACGGGCCTGGAGCCCCGGGGGGCAGGGCTGAAACCATTACCAATGGGACCGAGC
The DNA here is from genome assembly GCA_022014175.1 of Gammaproteobacteria bacterium. Lineage (GTDB taxonomy): Bacteria > Pseudomonadota > Gammaproteobacteria > Immundisolibacterales > JAKLLR01 > JAKLLR01. The sequence continues at coordinate 8,297 of JAKLLR010000001.1, forward strand.
AGGGGCAATTGTTGCCCGACCTGGCGTTCGGCCAGGGCGGCGGTGCCTCGGCCAACCACTTTGTAGAGAATATCGATCCAGCCCTTTGTCTGATCCCGCAACATGATGGAGAGGGGGCGGCGCAGGGGTAGCTCGGGGGCGCATCGGAGGTGGACGAAGCTGCCCGGGACGGCCCGCGCCGCAATCTCGGGGGCCTGCAGTCTGAGGATGTACTGTCCGCCGGCATAGGCGTCGTTGGCCAGAACCACGCCAACCGACTCTACAATTTTCGGGGGGGCCACCGTTGCGGGATCACTCATCGCGATCGAGCCGGGCGATGATTTCGCCCCCCGCGATCGTCCAGGTCGCGCGGCCGCGCAGGGGGGTTTCCATAAATGGCGTGTTTCGACCGCTGCTCAACCAGCCGTCTGTGGCCGGTTGCCAGGTGCGCTCCGGGTCAACCACACAGACATCGGCAACGGCCTGCAGGCCCAGGTGTCCCGCGTCAATCCCTAATATCCTGGCGGGGCCGCTGGTGATTGCTGCAATGGCGGTGCTTGCTGTGAGCTCACCGCCGATCAGCTGCAGCACAAGCGGCAGCAGTGTCTCCAGGGCCGAGATGCCGGGTTCGGCTTCACTGAAAGGTTGCAGTTTGGCATCCGCTTCATGGGGCTGGTGGTCTGAACAGACAGCGGACAGGGTGCCAGCGGCGAGGGCCTGCCGCAGCGCTGTTCGGTCGTCGTTACTACGCAGGGGTGGGTCGACCCGATAGAGGCTGTTGAAGCTGCCGCAATCGTCATCGGTCAGGTAAAGTTGGTGAGCGCTCACATCTGCGGAAAGTCTTTTGTTGCGTGGTAGTTCGTGAGCGAGGATGGCCGCTCCCTGAGCGCTGGAGATGCCACAGAAATGGACCCGAGCCCCACTGCGCCGGGCCAGCGCGATATCCCGTTGCAGGCCGATAATTTCAGCCTCAACCGGGATACCCGGCAGCCCCAGCCGAGCGCAGACAGTGCCATCGTGCATGCAGCCTGCCGCTGCCAGGGTGCTGTCCCAGGGCCGAAGATAGAGCAGCAGGTCGTGGCTGGCGGCGTATTGCATCATGCGCCAGCGGATCAGGTTATTGGTAACGGGTCCAACGCTGTCACAGAATCCTGCGCAGCCGCTGGCGGCCAGGGTGGCCATCTCCGCCAATTGCGCCCCCGCCAACCCGAGAGTAGCCGCACCCAGGGGGTAGACCCGGGTTCCGCCGACGGCGCCGGCGCGGTGATGAATCAGCTCGATCACCGCCTCGCTGTCTGCAACCGGTTGGGTATCCGGAGTGCTGCAGAGGCTGGTGATACCCCCCGCCGCGGCGGCTGCCAGTTCGCTGGCGATGGTGGCCTTGTGTTCCGCCCCCGGCTCCCGCAGGGCGGCCCGGAGATCAACCAGGCCAGGAATAACCCAGCAGCCGGTGGCATCAATGGTCTGGTCCGGAGTGAAACCGTCCGGAGCTCGATCAAGGGCAACTACCCGGCCGTCGGCGATATATACAGGGGTCTGCCGGTCAACTTGATTGGCCGGATCAATCACCCGCCCGCGGTTGATATGAATGCGTGGCTTCACCGGGGAGTCTCGCTCTCAACAGGCTGCTGGCGGGGCGTCGGCCCGGCAGCCAGGGCCATCACCGCCATACGAATGGCGATGCCGTTGCTGACCTGGGGCAGGATTACGGAGCCGGGTCCATCGGCGACTACCGAGTCGATCTCCACGCCGCGGTTGATGGGGCCGGGATGCAGGATGATGGCGTCGGGTTTGGCGGCCCGCAGCGACTTCGGGGTTAAGCCGTAAAACCGGAAATACTCCCGTTCACTCGGTAACAGGGCGCTGCTCATCCGTTCCCGCTGAAGTCTCAGGGTCATCACCACATCCGCATCAGCGAGACCTCTGTCGAGTTGATGGAAAACCCTGACGCCAAGTGAGGCGATTTCCTGTGGCAGCAGGGTTTTTGGCGCGACAACCCGAATATCCGTCACCCCAAGCCTGCCCAGGGCGGCAATCTGTGTCCGGGCCACCCGGGAGTGGAGGATGTCGCCAACAATGGCTACCGAGAGGGGCGCCAGATCCCCTTTGTGTTGGCGGATGGTGTACATATCCAGCAGCGCCTGGGTGGGGTGGGCGTGCCAGCCATCTCCGGCGTTGATCACGCTGACCCCAGGGTCGACATGGCGGGCGATCAGGTGGGGCACGCCGCTGTCGCGATGGCGCACCACGAACATGTCGCTCTGCATCGCCTGCAGTGTCCTCACCGTATCCAGCAGGCTTTCACCCTTGGCGGTGGCGGAGACCGAGGTATTGATAGTCACCACATCAGCAGAGAGCCGTTTAGCAGCGATCTCAAAGGTGGTTCGGGTGCGGGTGCTGGGTTCGAAAAACAGCAGCACAATCGTTTTGCCCCGTAACAGGGGCACCTTGCGCACCTGTCGGGCACCGACACTCACGAAGGAGTCGGCGGTGCGGAAAATCTCTTCGATGGCGTCCCGGGAGAGGTTACTCATATCCAGCAGGTGTCGAAGTGGCGGGCTCCCGGTTGCAGGCAGATCGGTGCGGTCGGTCATCGGCTCACCTGTCGCAGTTGCAGTGGTTCGGGACCCTGCAGCTGGAGGTAGGCATTGGCGGGCAGATCCAGCCGCATACCCGCAATATCGGCCTGAATCGGCAGCTCTCGGCCATTACGCTCCGCCAGCACGGCCAGGATGACCCGTTCGGGCCGACCGTAGTCAAAAATCTCGTTGAGGGCGGCGCGAATGGTGCGGCCGGTGTAGAGCACATCGTCGATCAGGATGATGGGCCGGCCCTCCACAGGTTCTGGCAGGTTCGAGGGGCGCACCACCGGATGCAGGCCCATGCGACTAAAGTCGTCCCGATAGAAACTGATATCCAGGTGCCCGAGGGGGGCGCTGGTGCCGAGTCGCTGGTGCAGCGCTTCGGCGATCCAGACGCCGCCGCTATGGATGCCGACCAGCAGTGGATCGGTGAGTTTCAGGGCGTTGATCTCGATGACCATGCCTGCCAGGGCCGGCTCGATATCCAGAAGGGTTCCGGCATTACTCACGGGCCGCATGCTCCAGCCAACTCAGCAGTATCTGGCGGGCAGATTCGCTGTCCAGATGCCGGGCTATTTTTGTCTCGGGCAGCCCTTCGTCCAGCAGCGCCTCCCGCGCCGCCACGCTGGAGAGCCGTTCATCTTCGAAATAGACGGGTCGGTCAAAGCGGTCGCCGAGTTTGCCTGCGAACTTCCTGATGGCCCTGGTCACCGGGCTGTCGCTGCCATCTCCATGACGGGAGAGGCCGACAACAAGAGCGTTCGGCAGCCACTCAGCCACCAGTCTGTCGATGGCTGGCCAGTCCGGGCGGGTCGGGCTGTTATTCACGAATTTCAGCCGCCGGGTGACGTTGCCCGGCTGTTGCGCCATTGCCACGCCGATTCGGCGGCTGCCGTAGTCGAAACCGAGCAGAGTCTGTTCGCCGCTCATCCGTGGCCCGCTTCGGTGGAGAGTAGCTGGAGGTCGATGCCCAGGGTATCGGCCGCAGCTCGCCAGCGCTGGCTGACCGGCGTATCGAAGAGCAGGGATGGATCACAGGTTGTGGTCAGCCAGGTGTTGTCCAGCAGCTCCTGCTCCAGCTGTCCTGGACCCCAGCCGGCATATCCCAGGGCGATCAGAAACCGTTCGGGACCTTCGTCCGCAGCCAGGGCCTGGAGGATATCCTGTGAGCTGGAGAGGGCGAGTTCCGAACCGACTGCCAGCTGAGGCGATTCAGTTTTGGTGGGCTCGTAGAGCACAAAACCCCGATTCTCCTCCACCGGTCCACCATAGTGAATGGCGCGGGATGCCAGCTCCGGATCGGAGGTATCGATGCCCATCTGGCACAGGACTTCGCCGAGATTCGTGTCGGACAGGCGGTTTACGATGATTCCGAGCGCCCCCTCTGCGTTGTGTTCACAGATCAGGGTCACGGTTTTGCTGAAACCGGGGCTGCTCATCCCCGGCATGGCGATGAGCAGTTGGTTCGACAGGCTGAGATCTGATGCCATTGTCACAGTTTACCAGTCCCGAGGGCGACCGCGTGGGTTACCGGCTGCTGAGCCGGTCACCGGGCATGAACTGCCAGGTGCGAATAATCACCAGCAGGTCCGTCTCAGCCCGGATATCGTCCGGAAACGGCGCGTAGGGTGCCGCCAGTTCCACGATCCGGGTGGCGGCTTCGTCCAGCTCCGGGTGACCAGACGACTGTCGCAGTTCAATGCGGTTGACGCCGCCGTCCGGGGTCAGTTCAACCAGTAGCCGTAGCTGACCGTAGAGCCGCTTTCGCCGTGCTTCCACCGGATAATTCAGGTTGCCGAACCGTTCCGCCTTCTGTCGCCAGGCTTCGAGGTACTGGGCGTAGGCATACTCCCGGGTGGCGGCCGTGACCACCTTCCGCCGCGGCGTTTTGGCGTAGTTGACGAGGAATTCGGCCCGCTGGGCGTCCAGTCGGGCGATCTCCCGGCTGATCCGCATCAAATCGGTGGCCGGGGGGGCGATGGGGGCTTCCGGTGCCTTAGCGGGGGTTTCGGTCTTGCGTTCGGATTCCGTCAGGGTCAGCTCTGGCTGGGGCGCCGGTGGTGTCACCTCAACCGGTGGTGCGGCGGCCAGCTGTACCGGAGCATCATCAGCGGGATTAGCCTGTTTAGCGGGCACAGGGGTGGTTGGCAGCGCTTTGGCGGCCTCTTCACCGCCGCCAGCCTGGCTGATCTGGGCAAGATAGTCGGCTTTCTCGGGTGCTGGTTCCGGCTCTTTGGGCATCACCAGGGTGACATCAAGACTGGCTGCCGACCGGTTTTTCAGCAGCTCCGGCGCCGCCACCCCGACACCCAGAATGACCATGACGTGAGCGGCCAGGGAGAGCATCAGGGTCAGGCTGAACCGATCCCGGGTGCCCGGTGGTTGGCCGATTCTGTTCTGCTGAGCTGGTTTTCTTCGGGCCTGGGTCACGGTGCGCCGCTGTGTCTGTGATCTCCCCCCAGTATAGTCGTCAGACGTGACCCACACCCGGGTCTGCTGCTGGAGGCTGTTGGCTGGAGTTGATCGACCTGGCGGCGGGTCGTCACCCAGTCGAGTCGGCTGGCCATACTCCCGGTGGCATGGGCGTTGCCGTCGCTATCGATGATCAGTACCTGTTCAAGCCCCATCTCTCTCGCCACCTCGGACCATTCGGGCAGACCTGCCACCAGCAGTGCGGTGGCAGCGGCGTCAGCCAGGGTCGCGTTCCGATGGATCACGGTTGCGGATGCCACCGAGGGCGCTGGATGACCGCTACGGGGGTCAAGGATGTGGTGGTAGCGGCGGCCATCGACCTCGTAAAAGCGTTCGTAGTTGCCGGAGGTGAAGATGCTTTCATCGCCGCTGACAGTAACCACCGCCAGAACGTTACCCGGTTTGGCCGGGTCGCGGATGCCAATCCGCCAGGGGCGACCCGTGCCGGCTCTGGCTCGAAGATCTCCGCCGGTGTTGATGATAAACGCATCGATGCCGAGATCCAGCAGTCGGTGGGCGGCGATGTCGATGGCGTAGCCTTTTGCAACAGCCCCCAGATCCAGTTGCAACCGGGGGTTGTTGCTGCTGATGGTCTGCCCGTCAATCTGCAGATCGCTCATGTCGGGGCGCCGGGCGAGATAGGTCTCAAGTGCCGCCGGATCCGGTGGCTGGCCGCCGGGCTGGCTGGACTGGAATCCCCACAGAGCCAGCAGGCCACCGATGGCGGGATCAAACCGCCCACCGCTACAGTGGGCAAGAGCCTGCGCCTGTCTTAGCAACTCGGCAAGCTCCGCGCTGACCGTGGCGCTTTGGCCGGCAGCAATCGCGGCGTTTAACCGGGTCAGTTCGGAGGGCTCCCAGGCGTGCCAGGCGGTGTGCCAGCGGTGGAAGGCCTCCTCCGTCAGTTTCAAGCCAGTGTCGATTCTGGTTCGGTTGTCATCCCGCAGGGTGATGCTGATCCGGGTGCCAAAGGCGAGAAACTGGCGCTCTTCGGTTGCCGCCTCAGAGGCCTGCTGGCGATAGATCAGCCCCCCGGCCAGCAGCAGGATCAGCAGCGGCGGCAGCCAGCCCCGCAACATGATCAGGCGGCCCGCTTGCGCTCGATCACATCACACAGCATGCCGGCGATATTGAGGCCGTAGATCTGGTCCAGCTCCCGCACGCAGGTGGGGCTGGTGACGTTGATTTCGGTGAGGTAGTCGCCAATTACATCAAGGCCAACGAACATCAGCCCTTTCGCTTTCAGCGTCGGGCCGACCTGTGCGCAGATCCAGCGGTCCCGGGCAGACAGGTCCACCCCTTCACCCCGGCCGCCAGCCGCCAGATTGCCCCGGGTCTCTCCGGCGAGGGGAATTCGCGCCAGGGCGTGGGGCACCGGTTCACCATCAATCATCAGAATGCGTTTGTCACCATCCACAATCTCCGGAATGAAGCGTTGCGCCATGATGCGGCGGCTGCCGTGAGTGGTCATGGTTTCGATGATTACGCTGATATTGGGGTCGTCGCCGCGCAGCCGAAAAATAGAGGCACCGCCCATCATATTGAGGGGTTTGACCACGATATCACCGTGTTCGCCGAGAAACTCCCGCAGCAGCGTCGGGTTGCTGGTGACCAGGGTCGGCGGGGTGCACTGGGGAAACCAGCCGGCGTAGATCTTTTCGTTAACGTCCCGCAGGCTGCCGGGCTGGTTGACCACCGTGACCCCCGCCGCTGCCGCATGTTCCAGCAGGTGGGTGGTGTAGAGATATTCGTCATCCACCGGTGGGTCTTTACGCATGAGGATCACATCCAGTTCGCCGATGGGGCCATGGCGGGACTCCCCGAGAGTGAACCAGTCATCATTGTCATCCCGCACCTGCAGCGGCCGGTGGGCCGCCTCGACTCGGCCATTCAGCATATAGAGGTCACCCTGCTCCATGTAGTGCAGGGTCCAGCCCCGGCGCTGGGCCTCTAGCAGCATGGCCAGGGAGGTGTCTTTGTAGGGCGTGATGCTACCAATGGGATCCATGATGACCCCAAGTTGCAGTGGGCGGTCTGTCATGTCGGGTCGGCTCCGGTTGCAGGAATTTGCAGGCCCCGCATCTTAGCAGTTGGGTCTTGTCGGAGTGGCGGAAGTGGTCGGATGGGCGGAAAAATCCCCCCAGAGGGTCTGGATAATCGCCAGGGCAGCCAGCGCTGCTGTTTCGGTGCGGAGGATGCGGGGGCCAAGCCGAATCGGGGTGAAGCCCCGGGACTGGGCCAGCGTTCGCTCCGCTTGGCTCAGGCCGCCTTCCGGTCCCGCCAGCAGGGTGACGCCACGTTGCGGTGTTGGCAGCTGCTGCAGGGTCTGCTCGGCGGTGGGGTCGAGCATCAGTTTTAGCCCGCTGTCACACTCGGCCAGGGCGAGCCCCAGCTCGTTATGAATCTCGAAACTAGGAACCCGGGTGCGGCCGGACTGTTCGCAGGCGGAGACGATAACCCCCTGCCAGTGCGCCCGCTTCTTCTCCAGCCGCTCCGATTTCAGCAGTGGAATGCTGCGGCGGGAGAAGCTGGCGGTGATCTTCTGGACCCCCAGTTCCACCGCTTTTTGCAGGGTGTAGTCCATCCGATCTCCTTTGGAGATCGCTTGCAGCAGATGGCAGATCAGGGGGGATTCGGCGTCGGTTGGGAGGTACTCACCTACGCGGATAAATAGACTGCGCTTGCTGGCTTCGTGGATCCAGCCCTGGTACTGCCCGCCGCTGCCGTCGAACAGCTGCAGCTCCGCGCCGGTGGAGAGGCGCAGCACTCTGCCCAGGTGGTGAGCGGTCTGGGTCGGGGCAGGCAGGATGGTTCCGGTTGCCAGGGGGCCTGGCAGGTAACAGCGAGGTTTGCGCATCTCTCGTCCAACGTTAAGCGGGGCGTCCCGCCAGACTGTTTAAGCCGAGATGGTTCCAGAGCGTGCGGGTGGGTTCCAGGCGGTTGAGGGCATAGAAGTGCAACCCCGGTGCGCCGGCGGCCAATAACTCTTCGCAGAGGGCCTGGATCACATCCTGGCCATAATCGGCCAGCGCAGCTTCGTCTGTCTCCATCGCCTGCAGCCGCAACCGCAACCAACGGGGAATCTCAGCCCCGCAGATGCGGGAGAAGCGGTCGAGCTGGGTGAAGTTGGTGATCGGCATGATGCCCGGAACGACGGGCAGGTCGACGCCGACCTTTTCGAGACTGTCGATAAACCGGAAGTAGGCCTGGGCCGTGAAAAAATACTGGGTCAGGGCGCTGTTTGCCCCCGCCCCGATCTTCTCCCGGAAGTAACCGATATCCGCCTCGGGGCTGGTGGCTTCCGGATGGAATTCCGGGTAGGCCGCCACCTCTATGGTGAAGTGGCTGCCGGTCTCCTGCCGGATAAAGCGAACCAGATCGATCGCCTGGGGGAAATCTCCACCGGTGACCATGTCGGAGGGCAGGTCTCCCCGTAGTGCGACCAGTCGCTTGATGCCCAGTTGCCGGTAGCGCTGCAACAGCTCCAGCATCTCGGCCCGGCTGGCACCCATCCCGGAGATATGTGGGGCGACAGGTGTGCTGCCCGCCCGGTGCAGCATCTCAACGGTGTTGTAGGTGCGGTCCCGGGTGCTGCCGCCGGCACCATAGGTGACGGAGACAAATGCTGGCCCCAGTGCGGCGAAGGCCCCGTGGGCCCGCTTCAGCTTGTCGGCCCCCGCCGCGGTTTTAGGCGGGAACAGCTCTAGGCTGAACTGGCGGGCGTGGCGTTTTTGCGAATCCATTTCGCCAGCCCTGATCAGTAGCGGTAGGTTTCGGGCTTGTAGGGTCCGTCTACCGGCAGGTGGAGGTAGTTGGCCTGCTTCTCGGTCATGACTGTGAGATTTGCGCCGAGCTGCCCCAGGTGGAGTCGGGCGACCTTCTCATCCAGATGTTTCGGCAGCACGTAGACCTGGTTGTCATAGCGCTCCGGAGATTGCCAGAGCTCCATCTGAGCCAGCACCTGATTGGTGAAGGAGTTGGACATCACGAAACTGGGGTGACCGGTGCCACAACCCAGATTCACCAGCCGCCCCTCTGCCAGCAGGATGATCCGCTTGCCGTCCGGGAAGATGATGTGATCGACCTGGGGTTTGATGTTTTCCCAGGTGTACTGGCGCAGGCTCGCGATTTCGATTTCGGAATCGAAATGGCCGATGTTGCAGACGATGGTCTGGCTCTTCATGGCGGCCATATGGTCGTGGGTGATGACCTCCAGATTGCCGGTGGTGGTCACAAAAATATTGCCCAGGGGGGCGGCCTCTTCCATGGTGACCACCCGGTACCCTTCCATCGCCGCCTGGAGGGCGCAGATCGGGTCAATTTCGGTCACCCAGACGGTGGCGCCAAGGCCTCGCAGGGACTGGGCGCAGCCCTTGCCGACATCGCCATAACCGCAGACTACCGCAATCTTGCCGGCAATCATTACATCGGTGGCGCGCTTGATGCCGTCAACCAGGGATTCGCGACAGCCATAGAGGTTGTCGAATTTGGACTTGGTGACCGAATCATTGACGTTGATGGCGGGAAACGGCAGTTTGCCCTCTTCGGCCATCTGGTAGAGCCGTTTGACGCCGGTGGTGGTCTCTTCCGTGACCCCACGAATGCCCGCCAGCTGTTTGGAGTACCAGCCGGGCTGTTCTGCCAGTCGCTGGCGGATGGCGGCGTAGAGGACGGTCTCTTCTTCGTTCTCCGGATTGCTGAGCACCTCCGGGTTGGTCTCTGCCTGGGCGCCAAGAATGAGCAGCAGGGTGGCGTCGCCGCCATCGTCCAGAATCATGTTGGCACCCTCTTCGAACTCGAAGATGCGGTGGGAGTAGGCCCAGTACTCCTCCAGGCTCTCGCCCTTGAAGGCGAAGACCGGCACACCGCTCTTGGCGATGGCCGCAGCAGCCTGGTCCTGGGTGGAGAAAATATTGCAGGAGGCCCAGCGAACTTCGGCACCCAGAGCAGTCAGGGTTTCGATCAGTACCGCGGTCTGGATGGTCATGTGGAGAGAGCCGGCGATGCGGGTGCCTGCCAGAGGCTTGCTCTGGCCGTATTCACGGCGCAGGGCCATCAGGCCGGGCATTTCAGACTCTGCAATGGCGATCTCTTTGCGGCCCCAGTCTGCTAGCTGCAGGTCGGCGACCACAAAATTCTGCGGGTTGGTTTGATCTACGGCGTTCATACGCACACTCCTCATGGTTGATGCAACCGGGCGGGGAGGTGTACTTGCTCACCGGTCGCAGTTGTAGCGGTTGGTGAGCGCGGTTATCGATATGAACCTGAGCCTGGCGGGGTTTCCCGTCGCAGCGCTCCTCAGAATCGGGGGCTATTCTAGAGTGTTTCCCGCACCACGTCATTATCAGTCGGCCTGGCGCCGACCTTAATGGTCTCCAGAGGCGGGTTTTATCCCCTGTCTCGGATTACCTCAAACCTGCGGCTTCGCGCAGTTCGTCAGCCCGGTCGGTCCGTTCCCAGGTGAATTCCGGCTCCTCCCGGCCAAAGTGGCCGAAGGCGGCGGTGCCCCTGTAAATCGGGCGGAGCAGATCCAGGGTCTGGGTGATCGCCTTGGGGCGAAGGTCAAAGTGGGCCCGCACCAGCTCGACGCAGCGGGCGTCGCTGACCCGACCGGTGCCAAAGGTGTTGACGCTGATGGAGGTGGGTTTGGAGATGCCGATGGCGTAGGAGACCTGAATTTCGCAGCGATCGGCAATGCCCGCAGCGACCAGGTTCTTGGCCACATAGCGTCCGGCGTAGGCGGCCGAGCGGTCAACCTTTGACGGGTCTTTGCCGGAGAAGGCGCCACCGCCGTGGCGGGCCATGCCGCCATAGGTGTCCACAATGATCTTGCGCCCGGTCAGGCCGCAATCGCCGACCGGTCCACCGATCACGAATCGGCCCGTGGGATTGATCAGGTAACGGGTCTCCGAGTCCAGCAGCTCCGCCGGCAGAACGGGTTTGATGATCTCCTCCAGCACCGCGTCTTCGAGGGTTTTATGGTCGATGTCATCGGTGTGCTGGGTAGAGAGCACCAGGGTCTCAATGGCCACCGGTTTGCCATCCTCGTAACGGAAGGTCACCTGGCTTTTAGCGTCGGGGCGCAACCATTCGAGGATCCGTTTATGGCGCACTTCTGCCTGTCGCTGCATCAGGCGGTGGGCGTAGGTGATCGGTGCCGGCATCAGCACATCGGTCTCGTTGCTGGCGTAACCGAACATCAGACCCTGATCGCCGGCGCCCTGGTCCAGATCGAGCCCGGAGCCTTCGTTGACGCCCTGGGCAATGTCATCTGACTGCTTGTCGATACTGGTCAAGACCGCGATGCTGTCGGCATCAAAGCCCAGCTCCGGATAGACGTATCCGATCTCCCGGATGGTCTTGCGTACCACCTCCTGGTAGTCGACCCAGACGGTGGTGCTGATCTCCCCGGAAATCACCGCCATGCCGGTGTTGACCATGGTTTCGCAGGCGACTCTGGCGTGGGGATCCTGGCGCAGGATCGCATCCAGAATGGCGTCTGATATCTGGTCTGCGACCTTATCTGGGTGGCCCGCGGAGACGGATTCAGAGGTGAACAGGAAGGGCTCGGCCATGGTGTGCTCGCTGTAGATCTAGTGACTAACTTTGTTGCTCGATGCAGGTGTCGTCGGGACCAAAACCGCAGCGGCGAAGTCTACGGTAAATCTCGGTCGGGGTCGAAGGCGGAGAGGGGCAAGGGGGAGTAACCGACCTCCGTGACCAGACCCTTCAGGGGGATGTCCCAGGGCGCAGGTTCGATCCGGCTAACAACTTGCAGGGCGTAGCCGAGTCCGATGAGTCTGGGCCTGATTGGTGGCCGTTTACCACCGCAGAAAGCGAGGGTGCGATCATAGAACCCGCCGCCCATGCCGAGGCGATTTCCCCGTTGGTCTATAGCGACCAGAGGCAGAAAAATCAGATCAAGCTGGTTGGCCCGGCGGAGCTGGCTGGCGGCGACCACGGGCTCACCAATACCGTAGCGGTTCTGGCGCATGCGGGTGGGGGGTGCGCAGAGCGCAAAACGGAGGTTTCGTTGCCGCCACTGCAGCACCGGCAGGTAGACCCGCTTGCCGAGTTGCCAGAGCGTTTGAATCAGGGGACCCGTGTCCATTTCGCCGTCACTGGGCAGATAAACCGCGATGTGCCGGATCTCTGCAGGTCGGGCCAGGATGCTGGCGTGCGCCGCCATCCTGCATGCAGCCTGGCGGGATTTGCGCGCCGGTACCGCTCTGCGCTGGGCGCGTTTCTGCTGGCGGAGGTCTGTGGCTGAAGTGAGTCTGGTCAATGATAAGCGCATCCACCGCAAGAGCCGTCGTGAACGGAGCCCCTTGAACGTATGAGGTCCAGGGTGGACGCCGCGGCGTTGCTTCAGGCTTCCCGCTCGAAGGCGGGTTTGCACAACGGCAACAGGCCTGGGCGTCCTATCGAAACGATAGGTTCAAGCGGTACTATAAGTTCGCAAACGAACTCCGCAGTGGATGCTCAATGGGTTGCGCGGGCTTTCACCCTCCAATTCTTTCAAGGGCCGAGTCAATTTTTCGGCCCAGGGCGGTCAGACGTGAGACTTCGATCTCACTCTGGGAGATCCGGGTATTCAGTTTGAGCATCTCGTGAGCAATGTTGAGGGCTGCCAGAACAGCCAGTTGTTCGGCTCCGAGCACTTTGTTCCGTCCCCGGATTTCGGCGATTTTGCTGTTCAGTAGCTCCGCGGAGGCGCGGACCGCCTCCCGCTCATCCGGTTGGCAGGCGACCATATAGTCCTTGTTCGCCACCTGGATCGCTACCGTTTCGGGCTGCATTATCTACCCCTGATCCATGCTGCGCAGGCGGGAGATGATGGCCTCAACCCGGGTGCGGGCGGTTTCGGTCTTTCTCATCAACTGGGCCCGCTCCTGCTGCAACTCATCGGACTGCTGTCGCAGGCTGCTGTTTTCCAGGGAGAGCTGCTCAATCTGGGTGATGAGTTGATCAACCTGATCTTCAAGTTTTTGCAGGTCCATCGGTTCCTGTTCTGAGCGTTCCTGGTTCATGAGATGCAATATAGGGGTGCCTTGGAGCGGGGTCAACGCATGCTAGACTTCAGGGACCCGAATCTGCCGGATCCCGGTGGGATTCTAGTCCATTTTTCTGGTTTTCCAGCGTGATCAAGACAGACTACGACGACCTCGAAACCCTGCTGGCTGCATTCAATGTTCCGCTGACTGCGGCGCAGATTCATGGCTATCTGGCGGGGCTGGTGGTGACCGGCTCCCAGGGGGGGATGCAGACCCTGCTGGACCACGCGGAGATGGATGTAGAGCGGCTGGAACCGCTGGTCGAGGGGCTGGCGGCGGTTTCCGAGGAGATTCGCCAGGGTTTTGCCGAGCCGGAACCTTTTGATCCCCTGCTACCGGACGACGATAGCCCGTTAGTTGAGCGGGTGGCGGCGCTGGGCGACTGGTGCAGCGGTCTGTTATCGGGGCTGAGTGACAGCGAGCCGGGCGGGGGGATGTCTGCCGAGGCACAGGAGGTGGTAGAGGATATACAGGCACTGGCCGAAGCGGAATACAGCGGAGATGATGAGGCCGAGGAGGTCGCTTTTACCGAATTGACGGAGTTTCTCCGCGTGGCGGTCGCTCTGCTGTTTGCAGAGCTGCTGCCGGTTTCTCACGGAGAGGATGGTGACGAATGATACAGGCCAGTGAATTTGCCCGACGGCGCCGGGCGCTGTTGAAGGCCATAGGTGACGGAGTGATGATTGTTCCCACCGGCCCGGTGCGAAGGCGCAACAGCGACGTCGAATATCCCTATCGGTCGGATAGTGATTTTTACTATCTGAGCGGCTTTCCGGAGCCGGAGGCGGTGCTGGTGCTCTGCCCCGGTCGGGCGCATGGTCAGTACATTCTCTTCTGTCGTGAGCGTGATGCGGAGAAAGAGGCCTGGAATGGTGACCGTGCCGGCCTGGAGGGCGCTGTTGAGCGCTACGGTGCCGATGATGCGTTCCCCGTCACCGATATCGACGACATCATGCCCGGGCTGATGGAGAACCGCTCCAAGCTGTATTACTCCATGGGCCGCCATAGCGAGTTTGACCGGCGGGTGCTCGGCTGGGTCAACCAGCTGCGGGGCCAGGCCCGTAGCGGGGTTCATGTCCCGGGTGAGTTTGTGGATCCGGGCCATCTGATTCACGACATGCGACTGATCAAGAGTGCGGCGGAGAGGCGGATCATGGCTGCGGCGGCCAGGCTCTCCTGCAAGGCCCACATCGCTGCGATGGAGATCTGTCAGCCCGGGATGTGGGAGTACCAGATCGAGGCCCAGCTGCTCTCATCCTTTATGGCCGGGGGCTCCCGTTCGCCGGCCTATCCCAGTATTGTCGGCGGCGGCCAGAATGGTTGTGTGCTGCACTATGGCAGCAACAATGCGCAACTGCAGGACGGGGATCTGCTGTTGATTGATGCTGGTGCCGAACTGGAGAACTACGCCGCTGACATTACCCGGACCTTCCCGGTGAACGGCCACTACAGCGACCCGCAGAAGGCACTCTATGAGGTGGTTCTGGCGGCTCAGGCTGCGGCGATCGAACAGGTTCGTCCGGGCAACCACTGGAATAACCCCCATGAGGCCGCGGTAAGGGTGCTGACCGAAGGGCTGGTGGATCTCGGCCTGTTACAGGGTGAGGTTTCAGAGTTGATCGAAACCGAGGCCTACCGGCCCTTCTATATGCATCGGACCGGCCACTGGCTGGGCATGGATGTGCATGATGTCGGCGACTACAAGATCGACGATGCCTGGCGGCTGCTGGAGCCGGGTATGGTGCTCACGGTGGAGCCGGGACTCTACATCCGGGCAGGGACCGGTGGCGTGGACGAGCGGTGGTGGAATATCGGTATCCGGATTGAAGATGATGTGGTGGTCACCAAAACCGGCCACAAAGTACTCACCGATGGCGTGCCTAAATCGGTGGCGGAGATTGAGCGGGTGATGTCTGGCCGCCCATGAGCGCCTGTGATCTGGCCATTGCCGGCGCTGGTCCGGCGGGCTCGACCCTCGCCCTGGCCCTCTCCGGGCTCGGCCTGCGGATTATCCTGATCGACCCCCGAGCTCCGGGGGCGACCCCCATCGGTCGGCGAACCCTCGCGCTCTCCGCCAGCTCCTGCAAAATTTTCGAGGCGCTGGGGCTCTGGCCCGAGCTGCTCTCCAGCGCCAGTCCGATTGAACAGATCCACGTCTCCGAAGCAGGCCACTCCGGCATGACCCGGTTACGCTCCGGGGAGTCCAGCCGAGGTGCTTTTGGTTACACCCTGGCCAGCGACCGGCTGGAAATCGCACTCCAGGGACGTCTGTCAGAGGCTCATGGTGTTGAACAGTTGCAGGCGCGGGTCAGCGGGTTTGAGACGAGTTCAGGGGGTGTCCAACTCAGTTTGAGTGGTGATGGTCCGGCGACTTTGCAGGCAGAGCGGGTGGTGGCAGCAGACGGCAGCGAATCAACTCTGCGGCAGCTGGCCGGCATTCCTGTTCAGCGTTATGACTATGGCCAGATTGCGATAGCAGCAGAGGTGGTTATGGGTGGACCCCAGTCGGGCATAGCCTACGAGCGCTTTCACCGGGAGGGGCCGGTGGCCCTGCTACCTATCGTCAGCGGGGTGGGTGAGGCCCGCTTTGGGTTGGTCTGGACCGCGACTCCAGACGAGGCTGAGAGATTGCTGGCCTTGCCAAACGCGGCTTTTGAGGCGGCGCTGAATGCTCGCTTCGGTGGCCGTTTCCCGGGTTTGAAGCTGACGGCGGGCAGTCGGGTCTCGTTTCCTCTCTCTGGATTGAAGGCTGAACGACTCACTGCCCCCGGATTGCTGTTGGTGGCCAATGCGGCCCAGACGCTTCATCCGGTGGCCGGACAGGGCCTCAATCTCGGGCTGCGGGATGTGGCGGTTCTGGCAGATCTAATCGCAGGCGCTGTTCGTCAGGGTGAATCTCCTGGTTCGCCGACCCTGGGACAAGCCTACGAGGCCGCGCGGAAGCGGGACCGTAATCGGATCGCTGGCTCAAGTCGCGGTCTGGTGCAGCTGTTCGGTGCGGAACCGGGGCCTGTGGTTGCCGGCCGCAATCTCGGTTTGCATCTGATGACGCTGCTGCCGCCATTGCGGCACGCCTTCGCGCGTTACGGCATGGGACTGGGTCGGCGGGTCAGTCGCATGGAGCGGGGCCTGGCACCATGAGCGCAGCAAGATTGAGTCGGACACCATGATGGGGGAGAGAGCCCATATCGTCATTGCGGGTGGCGGCATGATCGGCGGGGCTGCGGCGCTGGTGCTGGGGCGGGCCGGTTGTCGGGTCTCTCTGCTGGAACCCGCGCCTCAGCCTGGATGGCCCACAGATTCCCCACCTGCGGCTTACGGCACCCGGGTCTGCGCCATCAGCCTCGCCTCGGTTGCCCTGCTACAGCAGTTGGAGGTCTGGCCCCGGGTCGTTGCTCAGCGAGTCAGCCCCTTTCGGGGGATGCAGATCTGGTCCGGCGATCCAGGACAGGCCCTGCATTTTGACAGCGCGGAGCTCGGCCAGCCGGAGTTGGGGTTCATTGTCGAGAACGACCTGTTGAGCGCTGTTCTGTGGGAGGCGCTGGGCAACCTGCCGGAGGTCACACATCTCCAGACCGCCCTCTGTGGCATGACCAAACCCCGGAGCCCGGGCAGCGAGATTAAGGTGCGTTGTAGCGACGGTGTCGAGATTAGCGCCGATCTCCTGATTGCGGCGGATGGTGCCCGCTCCCTGGGCCGGATTCTCGGGGGTTTTGCCAGCCACTGGCGTGATTTTGGCCAGAGCGCCCTGGTTGCCCGGGTGGAGACGACAGAGCCTCATCAGGAGACCGCTTATCAACGGTTTCTGGCGGGAGGTCCGCTGGCTTTTCTGCCCCTGGCAGACGGTAGCTCTTCAATCGTCTGGAGCCAGCCCCGGGCCGAGGCTGAAGCCAGGATGAGGTTGTTAGAGGCCGCTTTTCGCGACGAACTTCAGGCGGCCTTCGGCAACACCCTTGGTGCCATTGGACAGGTTGGGCCAAGGTCTGTTTTCCCCCTGATGCGCCAGCATGCGGACCGTTACGAGCAGCCTGGAGTATTACTGCTCGGGGATGCGGCCCATTCAGTCCACCCGCTGGCGGGGCAGGGGGTCAATCTGGGTTTTGCTGATATTCGGGCGCTGCAGAGTCTGATTGCGGAGGCCTCTGGAAGCTGGTGCCGCGACTCCAGCCTGCTGCGGCGTTTCGGGCGTCAGCGCAGGGCTGAAAACAGCTGCATGATCGCGGCTATGGAGGGGTTGAAAGCGCTGTTTTCCCGGCCGGATCAGCCCCGGTCCGTGCTCATCTCAAAAGGGTTGGGGCTGGTCGATCAGATCGCCCCGTTGAAACGGTTTTTTATCAGCCGTGCGGGTGGTGTGATCTGACCGCATCCGCCGTTGTGAGCTCCAGCCGAAGCCCTTCAGCGAGTCTGGTTAGCAGCGTCTGTTCAAGGGTTTCGCGAGCCGGTAGTGGTGTAATCAGGTCCGCCAGCTGAGTCACCGCCATGCCGGGGTAACCGCAGGGGTTGATCTGGTTGAACGGAGAGAGATCCATCGCGTAGTTGAAACTGAGGCCGTGGTAGGTCGCACCGCCCCGCACACGCAGCCCCAGGGCGGCGATTTTGGCCCCCTCGATATAGACCCCGGGCGCGCCCGGGCGCCGCTCAGCGGCCAGGCCAAGTTCAGATAGCAGGCTGATGATGGCCTCTTCCAGGGTGTTGACCAGACCTTTGACTGAAAGGCTCAGGGGCCGGAGCTCCAGCATTAGATAAAGCACCAGCTGTCCCGGGCCGTGGTAGGTGATCTGCCCCCCCCGGTCAGTTTTGATCACCGGGATGGTGCCGGCATCCAGCAGGTGTTCAGGGCGCCCCGCCAGTCCCTGGGTGAAGACCGGCGGATGCTCCACCAGCCAGATCTCATTGCGGCGGGTTTCCGGGGGCTGGCGGTTGTGCGCCTGCATGGCACTCCAGCACTCTCGGTAGGGGACGGTGTCGAGCCGTCGTAGCCGGGTCTCAGTTGTTGGCCGACTGTTCACGGCCCAGTCTGGGCGGGAGACCCCTGTTGACGTAGTGCCGCCTTGTGGCGCTGAAAGGCCTGATGAACCCGCTGCCAGAGTGGCCCCGGTTCGCCCTCTCCGACCGGTTTCCCGTCAAGCCGGGTGACGGCGAGGACTTCCCGGGTAGAGCTTGTGAGCCAGACCTCTTCGGCGTTGCTCAGGTCACCTTCGCTAATTGGCTCTTCTGAGACGGGCAGGTTCTCGTTGCGGCAGAGATCCAGCACCAGATCCCGGGTGACGCCATGCAGCAGCTTGTGGCCTAAAGCCGGGGTGACAACGATGCCATTTCTGACCACAAATAGATTACTGGCGGCCCCTTCGATGGCCTGTCCGTCCCGCAACAGAATCGCTTCGTCCGCCCCGGCCTGAGCTGCAGCCTGGCGTAGCAGCACATTGGCCAGCAGGGCGGTGGTTTTGATATCACAGCGCTGCCAGCGAATGTCCGCCTGGGTAATGGCGGAGAGGCCCTCTGTCAGCCAGCTCTGGGACGGCGGGCTCAGGGTTTCGGCCATGGCAAAAACTGTCGGTGTGGTATTCAGGGGAAAGCTGTGCGCCCGGGGGGCGACCCCCCGGGTAATCTGTAGATAGAGGCTCCGGTCCGGGCCCGGGCACTGGGCGACCAGGCGGCTCAGAATTGAAAGCCACTCAGCGTCGGAGAGGGGTTGTCTGATCTTGATGGCGTCAAGGCTGTGGCTGAGCCGCTGCAGATGCTGGTCGAGGCGAAAGAGGTGGCCGCCGTAACCGGGTATCACTTCGTAGACCCCATCGCCAAAGATGAAACCCCGGTCCATCACCGGTATCTGGGCCTCGGATAGCGGTAAAAACCGACCGTTGAGGTAGGCGGGGGTGTCGCTGCTCACTGGTCTATTCGAACCAGAGCCGGACCGAGTCAGAGAGCCGTTCGAACAGGCTGCCCTCTGGCACGGTCTGCAGGGCGATCAGGGGGCGGCGGATTTCGGAGCCATCCGGCAGTTGCAGTTTCAGGCTGCCAAGAACCTGGTCCCGGGCGACGGGGGCGCTGATCGGTTCGTTGATCTCCATACTGGCCTGCAGCTTGTCGTGCTCTCCCCGGGGCAGGGAGATGTAAAGATCCCGCGCAAGCCCAAGGCCGATATCGTCCTGGGCGCCCATCCAGATAGCCACCCGGGCCCGCTCTTCGTTGGCCACAAACAGCTTGCGGGTTTCGTAAAAACGGAAGCCGTAATTCAGCAGTTTCTGGCTCTCTCGGGCCCGATCCCGGGCGCCAGCTGTGCCCATGACCACAGAGATCAGGCGCATGTCATCCTGATTTGCGGAGGAGACCAGGCAGTACCCCGCAGCCTCGGTGTAACCGGTCTTCATGCCATCGACCCGGTCGTCCCACCACAACAGCTTGTTGCGGTTGTGCTGGGTAATGCTGTTGTAGGTGTAGTCTCGCTGTGAGTACCAGGTGTAGTATTCCGGGAACTGTCGGATGATCGCGCTCGCCAGCAGCGCCATATCCCGGGCGGTGGTGTAGTGGTCCGCTGCGGGCAGGCCGGTGGCGTTGACGAAGTGGCTGCCGCTCATGCCAAGCTGCTCGGCGTAGCGGTTCATGTAATCCGCGAAGCTATCCTCGCTACCGGCGACAAACTCCGCCAGGGCAACGCTGGCGTCGTTGCCGGATTGAATAATCATGCCTTTCAACAGGGTCTCTACCGGGACCTCTGTATCCACCTCGACAAAGGTTCGGGAGCCGCCGGTGCGCCAGGCTTTTTCGCTGATTTGAACCGAGTTGTCCAGGGCGATGTGGCCCTGCTTCAGCTCGTCAAACACCACATAGGCGGTCATTAATTTGGTTAGGCTGGCGGGTTCCACCTGCTTGTCCGCTTCCTGTTCGACCAAAACCTGTCCGGTGGCGTAGTCGAGCAGCAGATAACTGTCGGCGGCGACGTTCGGCGGTGTCGGCAGGGTGCCTGCCTGGATGATCGTTGTGGTTAGAAGTAACCAGAGCAGGGGCAGTAGTTGTGGCGGTTTGGACATGATTGTTTGCGGTTTGCAGAGGGAGGGGGTTAGCGGATCATTCTACAATGACTCGCACTGATTCGTGGCCGAGACCTGTCAGGCGGGCGCTGGTCTGGTCGGCCGAGGGGACACTTTCGAGGGGGCCGATCTGCACCCGGGAGATCGGTGCGCCCCAAAGCATGTCCCGCTGTATCCGGACCGATGAAAAGCCCTCTTGCTGGAGGCGATTTTGTAACCGCCGGGCATTTTCTGTATCCCGGAAGGCGCCACCCTGCAGGTCGAGCGCGGCTGAGCCCGTGGCGACCGGGGGGGTGACGGGGGGCTGGCCGGGGTTGATGGCGCGGACCTCCACCAGTCCAGTGCCTGCTTCGGCAATGCCCAGTTTGACCGCCGCAGCGTAGGAGAGATCAATCAGGCGATTGTCGACGAAAGGGCCCCGGTCATTGACCTTGACCACGAGGCTGCGGCCGTTGTTCAGGTTGGTGACCCGGGCGTAGCTGGGCAGAGGCAGGGTGCGGTGGGCGGCGCTGGCCAGGTACATATCATAGCGTTCGCCGCTGGCGGTGGCCCGACCGTGGAATTTCTGGCCGTACCAGGAGGCGATACCCCGCTCAACATAGTGATTGCCTGAGCTTAGGGGGTGATAGCGGCGGCCATTCACGCTGTAACTGTTGTTGCAGCCACTGCATTTTTTTTCGGCTCTCGGCTCGGCATCGGAGATGCTGGCCAGATCAAGGTTGGGGTTGTCCGGTGGGCGGTCCCCGGCGAGATAGCCACCGGATTCGCTGTGACCGCCGCCACAGCCAGCCACCAGTAGCAGCGCGACCGCGAGGGCGAAAAAAACAGCTAGACGGCGGAGTGTAGCTCCCATCACGGGCGCTGCAAGGCACTATGGCGGCCGCGATCGAGGGCTTCACTGAGCTGATGAACTGCCATGGCATAGAAGATCGCCCGGTTGTAACGGGTGATCACGTAAAAGTTCTGGCGGGTGGCGTAGTAGGTCGTTCCCTCGACCGTCTCTAATTTGATCAGAGCTGCGGGTGCGGCGCGTTGTTCTGGTTCTACGCCCTGTAGCTGGTATCCGGCCGCAGGGAAGTCCGCCAGCGGAGTGTGGGGTTTGACACCCTTTTCCAGCAGGCTCAGGTCCGCATCCGTATCCGCATCCGCTAAAGCGGGGTGCAGCACCGGCTGCCCGGTCTGCCACTGGTGTTGCCGGAAGTAGTTGGCCACGCTGCCGATGGCATCGGCGGGGTTGTTCCAGAGATCCCGCTGGCCGTCGCCGTCAAAGTCCACCGCGTACTCCCGGTAACTGGAGGGGATGAACTGGGGGATTCCCATCGCCCCCGCGTAGGAGCCCTTGATGCTAAGCGGGTCTATGTTCTCCGCCTGGGTCAGCAGTAGAAAAGCCCGTAGCTCGGCGGTAAAAAATGGCTGCCGACGGGGGGCTCCGGCGAAAGCCAGGGTGCTGAGAGACGCCATCACCTGGTGGCGACCGGCATGGGTGCCGTAGCGGGTCTCCACTCCGATAATCGCGACAACAAGAGCAGCGGGCACGCCATACTGTTGCTCAGCTTTGGCCAGGGTATCGGCGTGCTGGCGCCAGAACGCGAGGCCTTGGGTGATTCTTTGGGGGGTCACGAACAAATCCCGGTACTCTTCCCAGGCCATCGCCTTTTCTGCTGGCCGGGCCATTGCTTCGTTGATTTCGGGGCGCAGCTCAACCTGCTTAAAGAGTTCAAGCAGCGCCTGTTGTTCAAAACCCTGTTCATTCACCAGCTCTCCTACTAGCGTGCCGAGGGCAGGGTATTCCGTCGGCGTGATCGCCTGACTGGCTGGCAGTGTCAGCATTGAGCAGAGCATCATCAGGGCAATGCCTGGGAGCCGGGACAGTCGGGGTTGGGGGTTCATTGGCTCTCTCCGTAAAACATCTGGCGATGGGATTGTATCGACATCAGCAGGCCGAAGCCGATCATCAGGGTCATCATCGAGGTGCCGCCGTAACTGATCAGAGGCAGCGGCACGCCCACCACCGGGAGCAGGCCGCTGACCATGCCGATATTGACCAGAATGTAGATGACGAAAGTGAGGGTCAGACTGCCGCATAGCAGGCGGCCATAGGTCGATTGGGCGGTGGCTGAGATGAAGAAACTGCGACTGACGATGATGCTATAGGTCGCCAGCAGTAGCAGGATGCCGATAAAGCCATACTCTTCGGCCAGCACCGCAAAGATGAAATCCGTGGCACTCTCGGGCAGGAATTCCAACTGACTCTGAGTGCCGTTAAGGAAGCCCTTGCCAAACAATCCGCCTGAGCCGATGGCGATATTGGACTGGATAATGTGATAACCCGTGCCAAGGGGATCGCTCTCCGGGGAGAGAAAAGTCAGGACCCGTTGTCGCTGGTAGTCGTGCAGTCGTTGCCAGGCCAGTGGCGCGGCGGCGGCGGCCAGGACGGCGGTGCTGATGATCCAGCGCCAGCGGATGCCGGCGAGAAAGATGACGATAAAACCCGAGGCGGAGACCAGTAGAGCCGTACCGAGGTCCGGCTGCCTGAAGATCAGTCCCGCTGGCAGAAGAATCATCAAGGTGGCTACCAGCAGCTCATGGAGTCGGGGTGGCAGCTGACGTTCCGCAAAGTACCAGGCGATGGTCATGGGCACCGCCAGTTTCATCAGTTCGGACGGCTGAAAGCGGATTGGCCCCACCTGTAGCCAGCGCTGGGCGCCCTTGCCGACATCCCCGACCACCGCGACCGCGATCAGCAGTAGCAGGCCAGCCAGGTAGAGATAGGGGGACCAGCGCAGCAGCAGTGTCGGGGGCAGTTGAGCGACGGCAACCATCACCAATACCGCTATGAGCCAGCGGTTGCCCTGGGCCTGCAGCTGCGCCATGTCTCCGCCACTGGCGCTCAGGGCGGCGAGCAGGCTGATGCTACAGAGCAGCAGCAGGCCCAGGGCCAGCAGCCAGTCAGCGCGAATCCGTGGCAATCGATTCACAAACCGAGCCTGGGCAACAGGTAGGCATCCAGGGTCGCCCGGGCCACCGGGCCAGCCGCCGAGCCGCCGTGGCCACCGTTCTCCACGACCACAGCAACCGCGATGCGGGGGTCTTCAACCGGAGCAAAAGCGATGAAGAGGGCGTGATCCTTGAGCCGCTCCGCCAGCTCCTCCTCCTCATACTCCTCTCCCTGGGGAATGCCGAAGACCTGCGCAGTGCCGGTTTTAGCCGCCATGGTGTAGGCGAGATCTGTGCTCAGGATGTGAGCGGTGCCCCGGGGGTGGGAGACCACCATCTCCATCGCATCAACGATCTGTTGCCAGTTGTCTTCATCCCAGGCCGGAGCCGGTGCCGGGGGGGGTGAGGGCGTCGCGGAATCCAGTACCACCGTGGGACGAAGCCCCGGATTGCGTCGGCTAAGCATGGCGGTGGCCGTTGCCAGCTGCAGCGGCGTAGCCAACATGAAACCCTGACCAATGCCGTTGATTACGGACTCTCCCGGGTACCAGGCCACCCCGAAATGAGCCTCCTTCCATGCTCTTGACGGGTTAAGCCCCGGATTCTCCCCAGGCAGCTCAATCCCGGTTTTCCGGCCAAAATCGAATCCGGCAAGGAAGTCATGCATGGCATCAATGCCCAGTACGCTGGCCAGGCGGTAGAAGTAGACATCGCAGGAGCGGATGATGGCCATGTCCAGATCCAGATTGCCGTGGCCCCCGCGCTTCCAGCAGCGGTACTTGTGGCTCTGCCCCTCCAGCTGAAACCAGCCCGGGCAATAGGTGGTGTGGATTGCGTTGCCGGACTGCAGTGTCAGGCCGGCGAAGCCGAGAAAGGGCTTGATGGTTGAACCCGGGGGGTAACGACCGCGGATAGCCCGGTTGTAGAGTGGCTGATTCGGCGAGTTGATCAGTGCCTGATAGTCGTTGGTGGAGATTCCCCGAACGAAGTTGTTGGGATTAAAGCTGGGGGTGCTGACCAGGGCCAGAATGCCGCCGTCGGTAGCATCGATGGCCACCACCGCCCCGCGCCGATCACCCAGGGCTTCAGTGGCTGCCCGCTGTACATCCAGATCCAGGGTCAGACGCAGCATCTGACCGGATTTCGGGGGTTGCTGCTCCAGTACCCGCAGGCTGCGGCCCCGGGCATTGACCTCAACCTGCTGCAGCCCCGGCTGGCCGTGCAGGGTCGCCTCAAACTGTCGCTCCACCCCGGATTTGCCGATGGTGTGGGTCGCGCGATAGACGCTGCGTTCCAGTTCGGCCAGCTCCTTGGCATTGATTGCGCTGGTATAGCCGAGCAGGTGTGCGGTCAGCTCCGCATAGGGGTAGTGTCGGTAGAGCGTGCCCTGAATATCCACACCCGGAAAGCGGTGACGCTGGGTGGCAAACCGGGCGGCCTCTTCTTCACTCAGCCAGCGTTTCAGGGGTACCCGGTCAAACCGGCGTTTCTGCTTGCGAATCGAGTCGAAATGGTCCAGCTCTTCGGCGGTGAGACCAAACATCTGCGCCAGCTGTTCCAGGGTGTCGGGCAGGTCTGGTACCTGGTCCGGCACGATCCCAAGGCTGAGACTTGAGCGGTTTTCCGCCAGCACCCGGTCGAAACGGTCGACGATCAGCCCGCGGGTGGGGGGCAGGGGTTCCAGGTTGATCCGGTTTGCCCGGGAGAGGGTCTGGTAGTGAGCGTGGTTGGTAATCTGCAGGTGGTGGAGGCGACCGATCAGGGCGCTGACGCCGACCAGACTCAGCAGCAGGGTAATCAATAACCTGCGACGATAGAGTCGACGTTCGCCCTGGTGATCCTTGATGGTGGTCCGGACCATGGTTCAGTGCAGTTGAGCCCGCCGCCGCCACGCGCGCATCAGCAGAAAAAACGGCGCCCAGACCAGACTGGATATCAGGGTTGGCCACCAGTAGCTGGAGGCGACCATCAGCTGGTTGCCCAGAATACCTTCAATCCAGTAGACCACCATCTGCTGGATCATCAGTGCCAGCAGCACGTAAGCGCTCTGCTGAATCAGCGGATAGACCCGGATCTGCCTGTGCAGCATGATGCTGATGTAAGCCAGCAGTAGATAGGAGAGAGCGTGCTGGCCCAGAATGCCGCCGTGCAGGATGTCGCTGGCGAGACCGCAGCTCCAGGCGACACCGACGCCAACCCGGTTGGGCATGGCCAGGCACCAGTAGAGCAGGGTCATTGGTACCCAGAGGGGTCTAAAGGGGCCGAGTCCGCCGGGCAGCGGCATGCTGGCGAGCACGAATGCTGCCAACAGGCTGATCAGAATGGCGCTGTTACCCCGGATCCCGAACACTAGTCATTGTCCCCGGTCGTTTCTGGCGGTTCCGGGGGGTCCTCAGCGGGGGCCTTCTCAGGCCATAACAGCAGGACTTCGTGTATCCGCTCCAGTTCGCTGGTTGGCGCGGCGGTGACCCGGGCAAAAGGGTGTCCGGGGTTGCGGGTGACCCCGTCCACCCGCCCCACCGGGAAGCCCGAGGGAAAAACCCCGCCGAGGCCTGAGGTTACCAGCAGATCTCCCGGTTCCAGATCCACGGTGTTGGGCAGAAATGGCAGGTTCAACTGGTTGCTCTGGCCAGTACCAATGGCCAGGGCGGTGACCCCGTTGCGGTTGTTTTTGACCGGTATGGCGTGGCTGGGGTCAGTAATCAGCAGGGCTTCGCTGGCGAAGGGGCTCACATGTACCACCTGGCCGACGATGCCTTTAGCGTTGAGCAGGGGTTGGCCGGGGTAGACCCCCAGGTTGCTGCCTTTGTTGAGTTGAATGCTGTGGCTGAAGTGATCGAGTTCGATCCCCATGATGCGGGCGATCAGCACGCGCTGGGCATTTTCCAGGCGGAAAGCGGAGCCGAGCAGGTTGCTCAGTCGCAGATTTTCGGCGGAGAGGGCATTGTACTGCTGCACTTGCAGGTTCAGCAGCAGATTCTCTCGCCTCAGATCATGGTTCTCGCTCTGCAGCCGCTGGTTGGTGCGCAGGCTCTG
Source organism: Gammaproteobacteria bacterium (assembly GCA_022014175.1). Taxonomy (GTDB): domain Bacteria; phylum Pseudomonadota; class Gammaproteobacteria; order Immundisolibacterales; family JAKLLR01; genus JAKLLR01. The sequence continues at coordinate 34,388 of JAKLLR010000001.1, forward strand.
GCCGAACCAGTTGAAGACGCGGCCCGGCAGTTCGGCGGTGTAGGTGACCGGCAAAAGCAGGGTCTGCAGGCTGGCGCGGGTGGCCTCTAGCCGCTGATAGCGGTGATCCAGGGTCATCAGGGCGACGGATGCCACCAGCAGCAGCCCCAGCCGGATGGTTACAGAGGGCCCCCGCCTGAACATCGGGCTCAACCGATCTCCCCCCTCACGTGAGCTTTTCCAGTGTCAGACCCACCGCGATCAGCCTGCCAGCTGTTCACCCCAGCTCGAAAATGTCGCCCATCTGGTCGATCATCTCAAGCGCCATACCCCCGCCATTAGCTACGCAGTAGAGCGGGTCGTCGGCCACGATGACCGGTAGCCCGGTCTCTTCAGACAGCAGCCGGTCGATGTCTCTCAGCAGGGCGCCGCCGCCGGTCAGCACAATGCCTTTTTCTGCCACATCGGCACTCAGCTCTGGTGGTGTCTGTTCAAGGGCGAGTTTGACCGCAGTGACGATGCCAGCGAGAGGGTCCTGCAGAGCCTCCAGCACCTCATTGCTGCTGAGGGTGAAACTGCGGGGGATGCCCTCTGCCAGGTTGCGGCCCTTGACCTCGATTTCCCGGACGTCACTGCCGGGATAGGCGGAGCCGATTTCGTGCTTGATTCGTTCAGCGGTGGAGTCACCAATCAGTGTGCCGTAGTTTCGGCGCACGTAGTTGACGATCGCCTGATCAAAACGGTCGCCGCCAATCCGGACCGAGTTGGCGTACACCAGCCCATTGAGGGAGATCACGGCGATTTCGGTGGTGCCGCCACCAATATCCAGAATCATTGACCCGGTGGCTTCACTGACCGGTAGACCAGCGCCGATTGCCGCCGCCCGGGGTTCATCAATCAGGTAGACCTCCCGCGCACCAGCGCCGATCGCCGACTCCTTAATCGCCCGTCGTTCGACCTGGGTTGAGCCGCAGGGTACGCAGACCACCACTCGCGGGCTGGGGCGAAACAGGTTGCTATCGTGCACTTTGCGGATAAAGTGCTGCAGCATCTTTTCGGTGACGTGGAAGTCTGCAATCACCCCGTCCTTAAGGGGTCGAATCGCAGTGATATTGCCAGGGGTGCGGCCGAGCATCCGCTTGGCTTCCAACCCCACTGCCTGGATGGTTCGCTGGCCGCCGGGTCCGCCGGACTCCCGGATGGCGACCACCGAGGGTTCATTCAGGACAATCCCCCGTCCGCGGGCGCAGATCAGGGTGTTGGCGGTGCCGAGGTCAATGGCTAGATCGTTGGAAAAAAGCCCGAAAAATTTTTTAAGCATGGGGTGGCGGTGGGCATCTGTCGGAAAGGGAGCGGATATCCGCTCGAACTCTAGCAGTGCCCCTGTTTTTGAGCAAGCCGGGAACTGTGGTAACTTGCGCCACCCGAACAGCCCCGGAAGCCGCGAACCATGTCTCTCAGTGCAGATGAAGTGCGTCGAGTTGCCCATCTTGCCCGCCTTGGAATCGACGATTCTGAGGTCGCCGCAACGGCTGAGCAGCTCGGCCGTATTCTGCAACTGGTGGAGCAGATGAGTGCGGTGGATACGGCAGGCATCGCGCCTCTGGCTCACCCGCTGGAGACCTCGCAGCGACTGCGGCCCGATGAGGTGACCGAGGTGGTGCAGCGAGAGGCGGTCCAGGGCCTGTCAGGGGCCACCGAGAACGGGCTCTACCTGGTGCCCCGGGTGATTGGCTAGGGATGTCTGCGAGCGGCTGTGATGTTTGACCTCTCTCTGACCGAGACCGCCGCAGCCCTTCGGGCCCGCACTTTTTCCAGTGAGGAGCTGACCCGCGAGTCGTTTCAACGGATAGCGCGGCTGAATCCGGCGTTAAACGCGATGATTACTCCGGCTGAAGAGTCGGCGCTGGCCGCGGCCCGGGCAGCGGATGCCCGTATCGCGGCAGGTGATGCGGTGGCCCTGACCGGTATTCCGTTACTGCACAAGGATATTTTCTGTACTCGCGGCCTGCGAACCAGCTGTGGTTCACGGATGCTGGATAACTTCATCGCGCCCTACGACGCCACGGTGGTCACGCGACTGGCTGAGGCCGGTATGGTGACACTGGGTAAGGCAAATATGGATGAGTTCGCCATGGGCTCATCCAACGAGACCTCCTTTTACGGCCCGGTGAAAAACCCCTGGGATCTTGAGCGGGTGCCCGGGGGCAGCTCCGGTGGTTCCGCAGCGGCGGTGGCTGCAGGCCTGGTGCCAGCCGCCACCGGCACCGATACCGGCGGCTCGATTCGCCAGCCAGCGGCGCTGTGTGGCATTACCGGGCTTAAACCGACCTATGGCCGGGTCTCCCGCTGGGGCATGATTGCCTTTGCCTCGTCGCTGGATCAGGCCGGGCCGATGGCTCGAAGCGCGGCAGATGCCGCGTTGCTGTTACAGGCGATGGCCGGATTTGATCCCAGGGACTCCACCAGCGTTGACCAACCCGTGCCGGACTACTTCAGCGGTCTTGGCCAGGCTCTCCGGGGCCTGCGGGTCGGTCTGCCGAAAGAGTATTTCGGTGAGGGTCTCGATCCGGCTGTGGCGCGGGTGCTTGAGGGGGCAATTGAAGAGTATCGTCGTCTCGGCGTGGAGTTCGTGGAGATCTCGCTGCCGAACAGTGGCCTGGTGGTGCCGGTGTATTATGTGGTTGCACCGGCAGAGTGTTCGTCCAACCTCTCCCGTTTTGACGGCGTGCGGTATGGCTACCGGGCGGACAGTCCGGTGGATCTTGAGGATCTCTATACCCGCTCTCGAGGTGAGGGTTTCGGGGCCGAGGTGAAGCGGCGGATCATGACTGGCACCTATGCCCTCTCCGCCGGCTATTACGACGCCTACTATTTGAAGGCCCAGCAGCTTCGTCGCCTGATCCGGGATGATTTCCAGCGGGTGTTTGAGGATGTGGATCTGATTGCCAGCCCCACCGCCCCGAGCACCGCGTTTCGTCTCGGCGAGAAGCAGCAGGACCCGGTGGCGATGTACCTCTCCGACATCTACACCATTGCCGCCAACCTGGCCGGGCTGCCGGCACTCTCTCACCCCGCCGGGTTTGCCGACGGCTTGCCGGTGGGTCTGCAGCTGATCGGACCCCACTTTGACGAAGGGCGCTTGCTGAACGTGGCTCACGCCTATCAGCAGGTGACCGACTGGCACCTGCGGCGTCCCCCCGAAACCGCTATTGCCGACGGTGTCTGAGATGGCTTGGGAGACTGTTATCGGCCTTGAGGTTCATGTGCAGCTGGCGACCAGGACCAAGCTCTTCTCGCCGGTGAGTACCGCCTACGGGGCGGAGCCAAATACCCAGGCCGGAATGATTGATCTGGCTATGCCCGGGGTGTTGCCGGTGTTGAATCAGCGGGCAGTGGAGCTGGCGGCCCGGTTTGCTCTGGCCATCGGCGCAGAGATTGATCGCCATTCGGTGTTTGCCCGCAAGAATTACTTTTATCCTGACCTGCCGAAGGGGTACCAGATCAGCCAGTACGAGCGGCCGATTGTGCAGCAGGGCCATCTGGACATCCTGCTGGAGAGCGGCGAGATCAAACGGATCGGCGTGACCCGGGCTCATCTGGAAGAGGATGCGGGCAAATCCCTGCACGAAGATTTCCACGGTTTGACCGGGGTTGATCTCAACCGGGCCGGCACGCCGCTGCTGGAGATCGTCTCTGAGCCGGATATGCGTAGCGCTGCCGAAGCGGTGGCCTACATGAAGAAGCTACACAGCCTGGTGCGTTATATCGGTATCAGTGACGGCAACATGCAGGAGGGTTCGTTCAGGTGTGACGCCAATGTCTCGGTTCGGCCGCTGGGAGAAACCCGGCTGGGCACCCGCACAGAGCTGAAAAACATCAACTCCTTCCGGTTTGTCGAGCGGGCCATCATCATTGAGGCGGAGCGACAGATTGATCTGCTGGAAGGGGGCGGCCAGGTGATACAGCAGACCCGGCTGTTTGATCCAGATGCGGATGAGACCCGACCGATGCGAACCAAGGAAGAGGCTAACGACTACCGTTATTTCCCGGATCCGGATCTATTGCCGGTAACGGTCTCCGATGCGGTGATTGAAGCGGCCCGGGCCGCCTTACCGGAGTTACCGGAGGCCCGCAGGAGCCGGTTTGTCGAGGCTCTGGGGCTGAGTGCCTATGATGCGGATGTGCTGACGGAGAGCCGGGCGCTGGCGGACTACTTCGAGACCGCCCTGGCTGCGGTGCCCGGGGATGCCAAGCTGGCCGCCAACTGGGTGATGGGTGAGGTGCTGGCCGGACTGAACCGGGCAGCGCTTGAGATTAACGCCTGCCCGGTCTCCGCCGAAGCGCTGGGTGGTCTGCTCCGCCGGATTCAGGACGGTACGCTCTCGGGCAAGCTCGCGAAAACGGTGTTTGAGGCGATCTGGGACGGTGAAGGTGATGCGGATACCATCATTGACGTCCGGGGGCTGCGTCAGGTTACCGATGAAGGGGCGATTCTGGCGCTGGTTGAACAGGTGGTCAACGAACACCCGGAGCAGGTGGCCCAGTATCAGGGGGGTGCCCAGAAAGTTCTGGGGTTCTTCGTCGGTCAGGTGATGAAACTGTCGAAGGGTAAGGCCAATCCCGGGCAGGTGAACGCCCTGCTGCGCAAGAGGCTGGATAGCTAACCGGCTGTCGGCGCTCCCTAGCCGTGGTGGTGAGCCGGTTTCTGTTCGAAATTCCTGAGCCGATAGAGGGTGCCGCAGTAGGGACAAAGCTCCTCGCCGCTCTCATCAATCGGCAGAAAGACCCGGGGGTGGGCGTTCCACTGAGTCATGCCGGGCATGGGGCAGTGCAGGGGCACATCGTCCCAGCTGATTTCAACAGTAGATGCCGGGCTGGTGGTCTGCCTGTCAGTCATCGTACGCTCCAGAGCCCTGTGGGCTTTCAGATATAGCTTAACCATTCCGGATGCAGGTCGAGCCGCCCATTAACCAGGTCGAAGTAGCTCTCCTGCAGCTGTTTGGTCACCGGCCCCCGTTTGCCTTCACCGATAATACGATCATCCAGGGAGCGGATGGGGGTTACCTCTGCCGCGGTCCCGGTGAAGAAGGCTTCGTCGGCGATGTAGACCTCGTCTCGTGTGATCCGTTTTTCGATGATCTCGTAACCCGCCTCACTGGCCAGGGCGACCACTGTATCCCGGGTGATGCCCTCAAGTGCTGAGGTCATGTCCGGGGAGTAGATTTTGCCGTTGCGAACGAGGAAGATATTCTCGCCACTGCCTTCGGCGACGAACCCTTCGGTGTCGAGCAGCAGGGCTTCATCGTAACCGCAGGCCTGGGCCTCCCGCAGGGCCAGCATGGAGTTGATGTAGTTGCCGGTCGCCTTGGTCTTGCACATGGTGATGTTGACGTGGTGGCGGGTGTAGGAGGAGGTCCGCAGCCGAACCCCTTTGTCCAGGGCATCTTCCCCGAGATAAGCACCCCAGGGCCAGCTGGCGATGGCTGTATGTACGGTCAGATTAGGCGCGCTGACCCCCATGGCCTCGGAGCCGTAGAAACAGATTGGTCGGATGTAGGCTTCGTCGAGGCCGTTTTCGGTCACCACCTGACGGCTGGCATCAATCAGCTGCTGCTGCTCGAAGGGAATCTCCATCTGCAGAATGTGGGCGGAATTGAATAGCCGGGCGATATGGTCTTCCAGCCGAAAAATGGCACTACCGCGGCCGGTTTTGTAGGCACGCATGCCTTCGAACACGGCCATACCGTAATGCAGGCTGTGGGTGAGCACGTGAATTTTCGCCTCACGCCAGGGTACCAGCTCGCCGTCAAACCAGATGACCCCGTCGCGGTCTTCCATTCCCATGGTGTTTATCCTGTATCAAAGCGTTCCGCCAGACCCGGGGATATGGCGCATATTCCGAGCGATCTGCCGCCGGTTCAGCCGACGGATTCTACACGAATCACTTTTCCAGATGGTTGTTCCAGAGACAAAAAACCCCGGGCACTTGCATGCCCGGGGTCTCTGTTTTCGACGCTGGTGGTGGGTTACATCATGCCGCCCATGCCACCCATTCCGCCCATGCCACCCATGTCCGGAGCGCCGCCGGCGCCCGCTTCCTGGGGCACGTCGGTGACCATGGCTTCGGTGGTGATCAGCAGGCCAGCGATGGATGCTGCATTCTGCAGCGCCACCCGACTCACCTTGGTCGGATCCAGGATGCCGAGCTCCAGCATGTCGCCGAACTCGCCGGTGGCGGCGTTGTAGCCGTAGGCACCATCGCCCTTGACCACTTGATCCAGTACCACGGAGGCTTCGCCGCCGGAGTTGGAGACGATCTGGCGAAGAGGCTCTTCCATGGCCCGACGCAGAACTCGAATACCGACGTTCTGCTCGTCGTTGTCACCTTTAAGATCGGCGATCAGAGCGGATGCGCGCACCAGCGCAACGCCGCCGCCGGGAACAACACCCTCTTCCACCGCCGCACGGGTGGCGTGCAGAGCATCTTCGACCCGGGCCTTCTTCTCTTTCATTTCGACCTCGGTGGTGGCACCGACCTTGATCACGGCAACGCCGCCGGCGAGTTTTGCAACCCGCTCCTGCATTTTCTCCTTGTCGTAATCGGAGGTTGCCTCAGCGATCTGGGCCTGGATCTGCTTGACCCGGGCCTGGATGTCTTCAGGTTTGCCGACACCGTCAATAATGGTGGTGTTGTCCTTGCTGACAGTGATCCGCTTGGCGCCGCCCAGCTCCTCCAGAGTGGTGGCCTCCAGGGTCATGCCGGTCTCTTCCGAGATCACGGTGCCGCCGGTGAGGATGGCGATATCTTCCAGCATGGCTTTACGCCGGTCGCCAAAGCCCGGGGCTTTGACCGCAACGGTTTTGACGATGCCGCGGATGTTGTTCACCACCAGTGTCGCCAGTGCCTCGCCTTCAATGTCTTCGGCGATGATCAGCAGTGCCCGGCCCGCCTTGGCAGCGGCTTCGAGTACCGGCAGCAGGTCACGAATGTTGGAGATCTTCTTGTCATGCAGCAGAATTAACGCGTCCTCAATATCGGCGGTCATGCTCTGCTGGTTGCTGACGAAGTAGGGGGAGAGGTAGCCGCGATCAAACTGCATGCCTTCAACCAGGTCCAGTTCGTTTTCAAGGGTATTGCCCTCTTCGACGGTGATCACCCCCTCCTTGCCGACTTTGTCCATCGCTTCGGCGATGATGGCGCCGACGGAGGCATCGGAGTTGGCTGAGATGGTGCCAACCTGGGCGATGGAGGTGCTGTCCGCGCAGGGCTTGGACAGCCCTTTGAGGTGCTCTACCGCAGCGGCTACAGCTTTGTCGATGCCCCGTTTGATGTCCATCGGGTTCATCCCGGCGGCCACGGTCTTCATTCCTTCGACCACGATGGCCTGGGCGAGAACGGTTGCGGTAGTGGTGCCGTCACCAGCCTCATCGGAGGTCTGGGATGCCACCTCCTTTACCACCTGGGCGCCCATGTTCTGGAACTTGTCTTCCAGTTCGATCTCCTTGGCCACGGAGACACCATCCTTGGTAATGGTCGGCGCACCGAAGGATTTGTCGAGTACCACATTGCGGCCTTTGGGGCCGAGGGTTACTTTGACCGCGTTGGCGAGGATATTGACCCCGGCGGAGATTGCGGCACGGGCATCCGTACCAAATTTTACGTCTTTAGCTGCCATGTTGATTGGCTCCTGTAAGTTGACTGTTTAATAAGGGTGGGCTGATTGTAGGAATCAGCCGCTGATCACGGCGATAACGTCGTCTTCGCGCATAACCAGCAGCTCTTCGTCATCGAGTTTGACTTCGGTGCCGGCATATTTGCCGAACAGCACGCTATCGCCGACCTTCAGATCGAGGGCGCGAACGTCGCCGTTTTCCAGAATCTTGCCGATGCCGACGGCGACAACACTGCCCCGGATCGGTTTCTCCTTGGCCGAATCAGGCAGCACGATGCCACCGGCGCTCTTTTTCTCTTCTTCTTCCCGGCGGATGACCACACGGTCATGTAATGGACGGATTTTCATCGTTTTTTCACTCCTTTTAGAGCAATGGTAAAGCCAATAAACGCATTAGCACTCTGGCTATGGGAGTGCCAATGATAGGTTTCAGTTTGCCGCTGTCAAGCAACGCCAAAAGGTCCGGCAACCGCCCTGAACCGGCCAGGCAACGGTTGTCCCTCGGGGCCTAAAGTGGGGCCGTCGGATGCCGGTTCAAGGCGCTCGGCCCGATTAGTTTGAAAACTTTTTGCCGGATCGGCGTTTATAATCCGCCGCAACCCAGAACTTGGATCCGGCCGGGCGGTCTACTTCGTTCCACCGCACCTGGCTCGGGGCTGTATTTTTAATGGCGAGAATCATCATGAAATGGCTCAGCGCCGCACTACTCTCCCTCACTGCGGTGGCGAGTCTTGCCCAGGGCAGCGGATTACTGAATCTGACCGGCAGTAGTCCAGAGTTTCTACCGGTGGACAGGGCGTTCGTGCCGAGTGTTGTGGCAAGCACCCCCGAGGAGATCAAGCTGAATTTTGCTATTGCGGAGGGGTACTACCTCTATCGTGAGAAGTTCAAATTCAGCCTGAGTCCAGAAGGTGTCGCGCTTCTCGGTACCCCCCGGTTGCCCCCCGGGGAGGTCGAAGAGGATCCCTATATCGGCGCCACTGAGATCTATCGCCGCAATCTGGAGCTGGTTCTGCCCCTACAGGCTGTAGAGGGTGCTGGGGCGGATGGGCTTGTGTTGGCCGTTGAATATCAGGGTTGCGCCGACGCGGGGCTCTGTTATGCCCCGGAAACCCGGCGATTTGAGTTGGCCATGGCGGGACAACCGTCGAATTCGAGTTCGGCAGCCGCAGCGTCGGCCGGGGCCTCTCCCGGGTCTGAAGGTTCGGCTGTTAAAGGATCGGTGGCCTGGCTGCTGCTGGGCGCGTTCGCGACGGGGCTGGCTCTGAGTCTGACGCCATGTGTCCTGCCCATGGTGCCGATTGTCACGGCGGTGGTGGTGGGCGAAGGCGCTGCTCCCCGTCGCGGCCTGTTGCTCTCCATCGCTTATGTGGCGGGAACGGCGACCACCTACACGTTTGCCGGGGCCCTGGCCGGCGCCACCGGTGCTCAGCTACAGGCCTATTTTCAGACCCCGTGGGCGATCGGATTGCTCAGCCTGCTGCTGGTGTTGATGGCGGCGGGAATGTTCGGGGTGCTCAATCTGCGGCTGCCTGGTGGTTTGCAGGGCAGGCTGGTTGAGCGGTTGCAGCGGTTTCGGCCCCGCTCCGTTGGCGGGGTCTATCTGCTGGGGTTGTTCTCTGCGCTGGTGGTGGGGGCTTGCGTTGGTCCGCTGGTGATCAGTGTGTTGGGTATCGCCATGGAGCGGGGCGACCCGCTGCTGGGGGCGGGCCTGATGTTCGCCATGGCCTGGGGCATGGGGCTGTTGTTGATCGCCGTTGGCTCCGGTGCGGCGCTGCTGGTGCCCCGTGGCGGCGCCTGGATGACCCGGGTTTCACAACTGCTGGGGGTGGTTCTGCTGGCAGCGGCGATTCATGTTTTGACCGCGCTGCCAGCGGTGCCTGTGCTGCTGCTGTGGGGGGTGTTGCTGGTGGTTTGCGGAGTCTACCTGGGCGCAACCCGGGGGCTCTCCGCTGAAGCCGACGGCTGGCAGACCCTGCTGCAGGGATTGGGTCTTGTTGCCATCATCTGGGGCACAGCCTGTTTGGTGGGTGGCTTCCTGGGCGAGCGGGACCCCCTTCGGCCCCTGCCGCTAAACCGACTGAGCAGCGTGGCGCCCACGACCGAGTTGCCGTTTCAGCGGGTCTCTACCCTGGCTGACCTGGAGAGCCGGTTGCAGCTGGCGGTGCAGCAGGGTCGGCCCGTTATGCTGGACTACTATGCGGACTGGTGTACGGATTGTGTGCGGATGCAGCGCTCCACTTTTCTTGATCCGCGTTTGCAAGCGGCGGTGGCCGGTTTCACGCTGATCCAGCTGGATGTGACCCGCAACGACGCGGCGTCCACCCGGCTGAAGAAGCGGTTCGGGGTTTTTGGGCCACCCGCGTTGGTCTGGGTAGATCAGGCGGGGCGGGATCGGCCGGAGCTGACCCTCTACGGTTATCGCACTGCCGATGAGTTGCTGCGCCAGGCGGCAAAGATGCACAGCGATGAGAAGGAAAAGGATGTTTGATCGTCGATTGCTGATTGCGGCGGGTGTTGCGCTGTTGATGGGCCTGGCGGGGGGTTACTGGTTCCGCCAGGGACCCGGCCTGGCCCTGGATAGCCGTTCGGCTGCCCAACCGGGTTTTCGGTTGCCGGACCTTGAGGGGCGGATGCGCCAGCCGGACGACTGGCTGGGCCAGGTAGTGGTGCTCAATTTCTGGGCCAGCTGGTGCCCCCCCTGCGTCAAGGAGATGCCCGAGTTTGCCGCGTTGCAGTCCGAATACGGCGAGCGGGGGGTGCAGTTTGTGGGCATTGCATCGGAGCCGGACGATGCGGCCCGGGCCTTTCTGCAGAAAACACCGGTCAACTATCCGATTCTGCTGGGCAATCTGGATGCGATCAGCATCGCCCAGGCTTACGGCAACAGCATGGGGGCGCTACCCTTTACCGTGTTTATTGGCCGCGATGGTCAGATCGCCGCGCGGCGACCGGGGGGGCTCTCCCGGGCCCAGACCGAAGGGCTGATCGCTGAGTTGCTCTAGGGGAAAGCCTGACCGTTAGCTGCGGTTTCGCCGCTTTTCATTGCAGTTTTGCGGTATATTGCCCCGGCTCCTACTTGAACCCGGAACTGACGATGGCGACCATCCAGCTTATTCATGGCCCGAATCTCAATCTGCTTGGCAGCCGCGAGCCGGTGATTTACGGCCATACCGGGCTGGCTGAAATTGAGCAGCGTTGCAGCACGGCGGCGACCGCCCGAGGATTCAAATTGCAATCCATGCAGAGCAATGCCGAGCATGAGCTGATTGAGGCGGTGCAGCAGACCGCAGCGACCGATGTGGGCTTCATCGTGATTAATCCGGCGGCCTTTACCCATACCAGCGTGGCCCTGCGGGACGCGCTGGCGGCGGTCGGGCTGCCGTTTATTGAAGTCCATCTCTCCAACGTGTTTGCCCGGGAGCCGTTTCGGGCGGAGTCCTATTTTTCCGATCTGGCGGTGGGTGTGATCAGCGGGCTGGGGCACCAGGGTTACGAATATGCAGTGGAATGGGCGGCCCAGTATCTGGTTGCCGCAGAGCGTGATAACTGAGGAGTGATTGTCGTTGGATATTAGAAAAGTTAAAAAACTGATCGAGCTGGTGCAGGAGTCAGGCATCGCCGAGTTGGAGATTCATGAGGGCGAGGAGTCGGTCCGCATCAGCCAGCAGAGTAGTGGACAGGTGCTGGTGTCCGCCCCCGAGGTTGCCCGGCCGCCGGTTGCTGCGGTTGAGACAGCGGCCGAGCCGACACCGGTTATGGACGGGCACCAGGTGACTTCGCCGATGGTCGGGGTGTTCTATCGGGCCTCTTCACCCACCAGTCGGCCCTTTGTGGAGGTCGGTGACACGGTGGCGGTAGGGGACCCCCTCTGCATTGTGGAGGCGATGAAACTGTTCAACGAGATCGTGGCCGACAAGGCGGGAGTGGTTAGCGCGATCCTTGGGGAAAACGGTGACCCGGTTGAGTATGGTCAGCCCCTGATCATCATCGAGTAACGGCTGAATAACTATGTTACGCAAGGTTTTAATCGCGAACAGGGGCGAGATCGCGCTGCGCGTTCTTCGGGCCTGTCGGCAGCTGGGCATCAGCACGGTTGCGGTCCATTCCGATGTGGATCGGGACCTGATCCATGTGAGGCTGGCGGATGAATCGGTCTGTATCGGGCCGGCGTCGTCCACCGAGAGTTACCTCAACATTCCAGCGATTATCAGTGCTGCGGAAGTCACCAACGCTGATGCGGTCCATCCGGGTTATGGTTTTCTCTCGGAGAACGCAGATTTCGTCGACATGGTCGAACGCAGCGGTTTTGTCTTTATCGGTCCCCGGGGCGAGACCATGCGGACGATGGGGGACAAGATCAGCGCCATCCGTTTTATGCGAGAGAAAGGCATTCCCTGTCTGCCCGGGTCCGACGGTGCGCTGACCGAAGACGGTGCGGTGACTCGCAGGCTGGCGAAGGAGATCGGCTACCCGGTGATCTTGAAGGCCTCCGGCGGCGGTGGCGGTCGCGGTATGCGGGTGGTCTACCACGAGGCCGACCTGGAATCCGCGTTTGCCCTGACCCGGACCGAAGCCCTGACCGCCTTTGGCAATGGCGACATCTACATGGAGAAGTATCTCCAGAACCCCCGCCATATCGAGTTCCAGGTACTGGGGGATGGAACCGGGCGGGCAATCCATCTAGGGGAGCGGGACTGCTCTCTGCAGCGCCGCCACCAGAAGGTGGTAGAGGAGGCGCCAGCCCCGGGTATCAAACCCTCTGTTCGTGAGCGGATCGGTGAACTCTGTGCCCGGGTCTGCTCCGAAATGGAGTACCGGGGTGCGGGCACTTTCGAGTTTCTGTATGAGAATGACGAGTTCTACTTCATTGAGATGAACACCCGGATTCAGGTGGAGCATCCGGTGACGGAGTTGGTCACCGGGGTGGACCTGGTGGCCGAGCAGCTGCACATTGCCGGGGGCGAGCCCCTGCGATATAAACAGAAGGACATCCAGCTGAGTGGGCATGCCATTGAGTGCCGCATCAATGCCGAAGATCCGGATAATTTCACGCCCTCGCCGGGCACTGTCAGCCAGTTTCATCCCCCGGGAGGCCCCGGTGTGCGGATGGATTCCCATCTCTATGCCGGCTACCGCGTGCCACCGAACTATGACTCCATGGTTGGCAAGCTGATCGTGCGGGGGGATGACCGCCCCGGCGCCATTGCACGTATGCACGCGGCGCTGGACGAGATGTTCGTGGAGGGGATCAAAACCAATCTGCCCCTGCATCGGCGGATCATGGATGACCCCGGTTTTCAGGCCGGTGGGGTCACGATCTATCACCTCGAAAGCATGGTGGCTGACGCCGCCAAATTGGCGGGAGAGTAGCTGTGCAGGTGCAAACGACCATAGAGCAGAAGCTGGCAGCCGGGTTGCAGCCCGCAGTGCTGCAGGTGATCAATGAGAGCGGCATGCACAACGTGCCGGCGGGCTCCGAGTCCCACTTCAAGGTGGTGGCCGTCAGCGACGCCTTTGTCGATCTCGGCCTGGTGCAGCGCCATCGTCAGATTAACGGACTGCTGGCGGATGAGTTGGCGGGGCCGGTGCATGCTTTATCTCTACAGGCGTTTACGCCGGAGGAGTGGGTGGCCCGGGGCGGGCAATTCGATGCGTCTCCAGACTGCCTCGGAGGCTCCAGCGCCGGTTGATTTGTATCGCCTCGCTGGATTTTATCGCAGAGGGGAGGAGGAACCCATGGATCAAAGCGTTGCCGAGACGGCTGATGGGGTTTCCATTGCCTATCAAACTGCGGGCACTGGTCAGCCGGCTCTGGTCTTCATCCACGGTTGGTCCAGTCGGGCCAGCCACTGGCGGGCGCAGCTGCCCCGATTCGCGGAAAACTATCAGGTTGTCGCGGTGGATCTGGGGGGCCACGGCCATTCCGGCACCAACCGCGACCGCTGGGATCTGCCCGCCTTTGCCGATGATGTGGTCACCGTAGCGGATGCGCTGGATCTGCAGCAGATCATTTTGGTTGGCCACTCCATGGGTGCGGTGGTGATGGTCGAGGCAGCCAGCCGTTTGGGCGATCGAGTGATCGGCCTGGTCGCGACGGATACCCTGCACAACGTCGAGCAGCTTTTTCCACCCGGTGCACTGGAGGCTGTGGTGGCGGGGCTGCATCAGAATTTCCGGGCGGGCACCCGTGGTTTCGTCGAAGCTCTGTTTGTGCCGGATACCGATCCAGCTCTACGGCAGGGCCTGATTGACGACGTCTGTGCCGCCAATCCTGAAGTGGCCATTCCTGCGATGGAGTCGGTGGTCAGCTATGATGTGGTACCGGCGCTGGAGAGAGTCAAAGCGCCGGTTCACTGTATTAACTCAGATATGGTGCCCTCAAGCGAGGCGGCGGGACGTCGGCATTGCGCCGAATTCACGGTCGAAATTATGCCGGGCCTGGGGCACTTTCCCCAGTTGGAGGCCCCGGAGTCGTTTAATCACCGCCTGCAGCAGACCATTGACCGCTTTGTGTCTCAGGCCGGGGGCGCGTAGGGTGTCGGATCCAGTTTCGGACTGCGGTGCAGCATCAAATCCACCAGCAGTTCGCAGCTACCCGGTGCCAGCACCAGACCATTACGATACTGGCCGGCGTTGACATAGAGATTCTCCCGCGCCGGGTGGCGACCGATAAAGGGCGTGCCGTCCGGGGAGCCAGGGCGCAGGCCCGCCCAGTGGCGAATCACAGGATAATCCGCCAGGGCCGGTAGTATTTCCAACGCCGAAGCTTCCAGTGCCCGCCGAGCCGTCTGGGTGGTGGCCAGATCGAAACCCACCTCTTCGAGGGTGCTGCCACAGAGAATACGGCCATCTTTTCGGGGGATCAGATAGCGCTCTCCATGCAGTACGATTCGCTGCAAAAGGCCGGGCCTGGCCTGAAACAGCAGCATCTGGCCCCGGACCGGCCGAACAGGCAGCGGAGTGCCGCCAACTTCAGCGCTGAGCTGACCGCTCCAGGCGCCGGTCGCCAGCACAAACTGGTCAGCATGGAAGCGGTCGCCACTGCGTGTAACCACCCCGGTGAGGCGCTGCCCGCTGTGCTCGAAGCCGGTGACTTCCGCCTGCTCCACGGTATTGATGCCCAGTTGGTCGATACTGGCGGAGAGGGCGGCCAGAAAACGGGGGTTTCTGAGCTGGGCGATTTCAGGTAGCCAGAGAGCGTGTTCGGCCGGTTTCAGCCCGGGCTGGATTTGGTTGATTGCCCTTTGATCGAGTGGTTGAAGCCTGGTCTGCCACTGGTCGGCCCAGCCCCGGGCTGCGGCGAGTTCTGTGTCGTCTAGAACCAGCAGTCCGCTACCCAGCCATTCGCTATCGTGCCCGGTCTCCGCCTGCAATGCCGCAGCCAGAGGCGGGTGCAGTGACTGGCTGCGCCGGGCCAGGGCCGACACCGCAGCCGGGTAGCGCCAGGGGTAGAGGGGGGAGAGAATGCCGCCCCCGGCCCAGGAGGCCTGCCGCCCCCGGACACCCTGCTCCAGCAGATGCACTGAGCACCCCGCCATGGCGAGCATGCGGGCCGTGAGCATGCCCAGCACACCCCCGCCGACCACCACCACATCGCGGTGGGGCATCAGTAAAAAGGAGTTGGCACAGATCGGGCAGGCTGATCGGCCGGATTAGTGGCGCCAGCACTCCTGGCTGGCACCTGCGCCGTAGTCGGGTCCGCTCTGATTCACCACAAAAGTGCCGCAGCGGTCACCATCCTGCAGGGTGCCGCTGATCGGCGCCGCATTAACCTGGTAGGCAAAGCTGGTTACATTGGAGAGGCTCATGGCGTAGTAGCCATCTTCCGACGTCGTCGTCATATTCAGATCAGCCAGAGTGCTGGTGTAGCGGACGTTGTTCGCCCGCCACTTTTCCAGGGCAAGCTGAATATCACTGAGCCCGTTTTTGGCATCGGCCCGTCGAGCCCGCTGCGCATACTCCCGATAGGCGGGCAGCGCCACGGCCGCCAGCACCCCGATGATGACCACCACAATCATCACCTCGATCAACGTAAATCCATTTATTCGCTGTCGCATATCTATGCTCTCCGGAGCTTGTAGTGTACGTCCCGGCTGGCAAAAAGAGCCAGTTTCAGACAAGCGGCCTGTTTGAAGCGACGGATGGTCGCTCTGTGTCCTGTCTAGGCTAATGTGTAGCACTATACTATTCCACACGTAAAGGACTGAACTTGATGCCAAACCGAAACAGAAGCAGAGGCTTTACCCTCATTGAGGCGCTGATTGTGGTGGTCATCATCGGCGTGGTGAGCGCGCTGGCTGCCCCGGCCTTTACCCGGCTGCTGGAGCGCAACCGGCTCAAGGGTGCGGCCGAGAGCGTGTTCAGCGAGCTGATGCGGGCCAAAAGCGAGGCGGTCAAGCGCAACCGGCGCATCACCGTCAGTTTTGTGCCTGCAGCGGACGACAGTTGGTGTTTCGGCCTGATCGAGGGGAGCGCAGCCTGTGACTGCACCACGCTCAACAGCTGTCAGCTGGATGGGGTGGAGCGGGTGACCCGGGGTATTCAGTTTGAGGGGGTAGGTCTACCGTCTACAACCTTTACTGGCGATGATGTGACCTTCGAGCCTCAGCAGGGGCGCGCCAACGCCGGTACTGTAGGTGTTTTGAACGACGGCATCACTGCCCAGGTGCGGGTTTCTGTGTTGGGCCGGGTCAGGGTCTGTTCCGATGACAATGTGCCGGGGTATCAATCGTGTTAACTAAAACCGGGGTGCTGAGCATGGTCAGTAGACAACGACAGCGTCAGGCTGGCTTCACCCTGATTGAACTGATGATCGCCATTCTGGTGGGCACTTTCCTGATCGGCGGGGTGATTGCGGTGTTTATGGGCACCTACCGCAGTAATGTGGAAGATCTGCGCATCACCCACCTCAACCAGGAGTTGCGGGGCACCATGGCCCTGATCACCCGGGATCTGAAGCGGGCTGGTTACGACAGCGATGCGATCCAGAATGTGATCAGTAACAATCTTCCGATCAGTGCATTTACAGAGCTTAATACCTAGACCAGCGCGGGCTGGACCGGGTCTGGTGACTGTGTGCTGTTTGCCTACGACCGTGACGAGGATGGTGCGCTCGACAGTGGTGACCGTCTCGGTTTTCGCTACAACGGCACCGACCGGGTGGTCGAGATGCGTAGCAGTGGCAGTGTGCTGACCAGTTGCGACGACGGCACCTGGGCGAATATTAACGACGAGCGGACCATCGTGATTGAGAATTTCGACGTGGTGGAGTGGGTCTACTCCGTCGGCTCTGCGGACGAGCGGCGGCTCCAGATCACCCTTGATGGTGCCGTGAACCTGCGGGGCAATCCCACGGATATAAGCTCCGGTGATCCGCTGGAGATCGTCCGCCGTAGTTATACCGAGAGCGTACGGGTCCGTAACGATGAACTGTAACCCGGTCGAAAGAGGGTGAGCAAAATGAAACCAAATCTGAACCTGCGCCCGCCAGCCTCCCAGCGGGGGGTGGCGACCCTGATGATCGCCCTGGTGCTGTTGCTCGCCGCCACCTTTATTACAGTCTACTCCGCCAGGGTGGGGCTGAATGAACAGCGCATGGCGGCCAATGATTCAAGGGCCAAGGAGTCCTTCCAGAACGCCGAGGGGGGGTTGGAGTATGCCAAGAGTTGGCTGCTGGCGAACAGAGATAGCTTTAGTGGCTGGAGCTGGACCGACTGTGCCGACGGCGATACTGACCTGCCCTGCGGCTACGCAGGGGTGAACCAGTACACCAGCGTCTGGTCCTACGTCAGCATGCCCTCCAGCCTGATTACCGAGCTGAACTGGACCGTCTCCAGCGGCCCCTATGTCTACACCCAGAGCCCGGGGGCAGAGTGGCAACCGCTGGTGATGGCCGCCCGGGGTAACTCCCTGGATACTACCGGTGAAGCTGTGGTGAAACAGGGCATGAGCAAGTTCACTATCGTGAACCAGGGTCCGGTGCCGCCGGTGATGGCGCCTATTGTTGATATTGATGGCGCCATGACTATTCTGGCCAATCCGAATCCTACCAATTGCGGGGTGCCTAACCCCTTGTCCATCTGGACTGCGAAGGACTTCGCCTCTCTGATCACCACCAATGCCTTCGCCACCTGCGCCCAGGGGGATTTCCGTGGTAACAACAACATTCAGTGTATCGGCCCGGGGATTTTAGATGAGTTAAACGTTACCGCCTGGGATCCCCCCTGTAGCTGTGTGGATGATTACTCATCGAAAGATGCCTCCACCTTTTTTAAGGATAGTGATGTGGTCGATAACGACCCGGATTTTCCCTACGACCCGATCCTTGGGATTGGCACGCCGGAGGACCTCTTCGCCTACGTCTTCTCCCGGGGTTCGGTGGAGCTGAAG
>JAKLLR010000046.1 GCA_022014175.1 Gammaproteobacteria bacterium
AGTAGAGAGCTGTTGCTGATTCTTGCCCCATATCCCCAGTCGCTGCTGTTTGGCAGCGCGCTCATACGCTTTGAAGGTTTGGTAATGGCGAAACGGCTGCGGTGCAATCACCCTGGCGTAACCCTGCTGGACCAGCAGGGCGTTGAACAGGGTGCCATCTTCGGTGTAGACGTAGGCCAGAAGGCGGCCATAGCGGTCGTAATGCTGACCTGGCTCAAACCCCAGCCTGATTCGCGCACCGTCGAGTTGGTATTTTGTGAAAGCTGAAGCTTCCGGCCCGTAAAACTGCACGGGTCTGTCGGGATGCACGGTTTCTGGTGTATCGATGCCGATCAGACGTATTGTCTGGTATTGATTGCCCCGGCCAATTGCAATGGTGTCGCCGTCGGTTACATGGGTGACCTGTACCCATTGCTCCTCTGCGATCGGGTCGCTGCTGTTGAGATTCCACAGGCTGTAGATACCAATGGCGAGCAGGATCGGCAGTAGGCGCAGCAGCCGGGTCAGAGGGTTTTTTCTATTAATGCGGCGCACTCAGTCTCTCCTGGTGGGTCACAATGCTGTGGCTATAGTCTCCCATCCGGGGTGGGAGATGCGGATTATTCATTCAGTTTTCGTGAGTACAGGATTATGAAATCGGCTCGGTTGTTGTTGACAGCGTTTCTGTTTCTGGCAGGCCTGAGCGGGTTGCCGGCCGAGGAGTTGCGGAGTACCCAGGCGGATCAGACCGGGGTTGCGGTGACCATCTACAACCAGGATCTGGCGCTGGTGAAGGATCGGCGTCAGCTGACCCTGACCAGGGGAGAGGTGCCGTTGGCCTATCGTGACGTGAGCGCCCGCATTCGGCCGGAGACGGCGCTGTTGCGCAGTTTGAGCCATCCCGGCAGTGTGCGGGTGCTGGAACAGAACTTCGATTTTGATCTGCTCTCGCCCCAGAAACTGCTGGAGAAATACGTCGGTCGCAGGGTGCGGGTGGCCCGGATTAACCCTGCAACCGGTCTGGAGCAGATCGAGCAGGCGACGGTGCTCAGCACCAACCAGGGGGTGGTCCTGCGTTATGTCGACCGGATTGAGAACAGCGTGGCGGGCCGTCTGATTTTTGATGAGGTTCCGGCTAACCTGAGAGACCGGCCAACCTTGGTCACCCTGTTGCAGAGCAGCCGGGGCGGCAGTCAGGAGGTGGAGCTGAGTTACCTGACTGGCGGTCTGGCCTGGAAAGCTGATTACGTCGCGGAGCTCAATGCCGACGACACTGCCCTCGATCTGGCGGGCTGGGTGACCCTGACCAACCAGAGCGGTAGCCGCTACGAGAACGCGCGGCTGCAACTGGTGGCAGGTGATCTCAACCGGGTGCAACCCGAGCGCAAGGCTCAGGCGTTAATGGAGATGAGCCGGGGTGCTGCTGTGGATTCGGCAGCCCCGATGGCCGAGGAGGGGCTGTTTGAGTACCACCTCTATACCCTGGCCCGGCCCACGACCATTGCAGATAACCAGACCAAGCAGGTCGCCCTGCTGAACGCAGCCTCAGTGCCCGTATCCAAACAGCTGCTGCTCCAGGGTAACGACTACTACTACCGCAGCAGCTACGGCGAGATTGGCCAGAAGTTGAAGGTGGCGGTCTTTATAGAGCTGGTCAACGATGAGAAAAGCCACATGGGCATGCCGCTGCCCAAAGGGATCGTGCGCGTCTATAAACAGGACCGCAGCGGCAACGCCCAGTTTGTCGGTGAGGATCAGATCGACCACACCCCGAAAAATGAAGCTGTGCGGATGAAGCTGGGGGATGCCTTTGATGTCACCGCCAGCAAGGTCCAGATCGACTATCAGAAGCGTGGAGCCAGCGGTCGCTACAGTCAGGCCCACGAGAGCGCCTACCGAATTGAGCTGAAGAACGCCAAGAGCGAGGCGGTCACCGTGACCGTGCGGGAGCCGGTGCCCGGCGACTGGAAAATGCTCGAGGCGTCCGCCCCTCATCAGAGAGTGGCTGCAGGCACCGCTGAGTGGCAGCTTGAGGTGCCGGCAGAGGGCAGCAGAGTGTTGGAGTACCGGGTGCTGGTGCGGTGGTGATTCGTTAGCGAATTACAGCAGCCACTGTAGCGACAGATCATATTTCAGGTCGTTGCTGCTGCTGGTACCGCCCGGGTCTGATTCGTACTCGTTTTTGATGCCGAGCTTCAGGCGCAGGCCGTTGTTCTGGTCGATCTCGATCAACCAGTCCAGGGTGGAGATGTTACGGAACTCCCCCAGGTCATCGAGGCGAGGGTAAGCCGTAGTGTCGAACTCCAGCCGCTGAGTCGGATTGATCTGCCAGCGGCTCTCCAGCCCCAGCAGGCCCTCCGGCTCCAGCCCATCGTCGCTGCCGCCGAAGGTTTGGCTGGCACCGAGACCAAAGCGCCCGGCCAGCTCGAATCTTTCCCTGTCATAAAACTGGTAACCCATACCGCCTGCTGCACCGATGCGGCTGTCCCAGTCCTCAAATTCGTCCCAGTCGTAGCGCGCCCGGGCGAAACGAAACCAGGGTGAATCCGGTAGCAGCCAGTCCCGGGTGAGTTCGGCGGAGAGTTCGTTTTCGTCAGTCTGACCGTCGCTGCTGGCCTTGTGATAGGCAGCACGGAAGTGACGGCGCAGGGCAGCGGTCTCCCGACGGCGGTCAAAACCGAGTCGATATTTTGTGGTGTGGCTGTTGCCTCGAGCGCCGTTCAGGCCCGCTTCGATACGCGTCTCAAGGGTGGTTTTCGGCACCCCGGATTGCGCCGATGTCGCGACCACGGGTTGAACCAGCTGTGCGGTCTGCAGGGTCAGCCGACCCAGGGTCGGGTGGTCGAACAGCAGATGGCCATCCTTCTGTTCCACCAGCGTTCCGGTCAGGGTATCGCCGTTGGCCAGAGTGAGGGTTTCAGCAAGCACCGGGGTGCAGTGCAGCAGGCTGATCAGAGTGACGGCAAGGTGGAATCGAAACACGCAAGGCTCCATTAATCTGTGGTTGTGGGTGGTTGCTGGTTGATCACGGCGTCGGGTCGTTTCAAATCTTCGAACAGGGAGAACTGCCAGTTACGTACTGCCAGCAGGGCGCTGTAACCCTGGCGCTGCTGAATATCGCGGCGACTGTCCGTCTGTAGCAGCTGTTCAAACTCCAGAACCAGGGCGGCGATGCGGCGATCCATCTGGCGGATCGACTGCGGACTGAGCATGCCGACGAGAAAGTGAAACTGCTGCTCCGGCTGGTCGAACCCGGCGCGCATAAACTCCGCCCGAATGCTCTCATCAAAGAATTGTCGTATTGGGCCGTCGCTGCGCCAGTGCAGGGTTCGGGAGACCTTCAGGCGCACTCTGTTTTCCGGCAGCAGATCGATCAAACCCATTTGATCAAGGCGGTGCATCAGTTGGAAGCAGTGACCCCGCTCCAGGGCATAGTCTGCCAGAATCATCTCATAGCGGTAATCATTCAGCAGTAGAAAGAAGACCAGCAGAAGAGGCAGGTCAGCGGCCAGCTCCGCCTCCTGTTCCGGCGTCAGCTCTGCGATACGGGGTTCACTGTGGGCCGCATGGGCCATCAGGTCCGTCAGCTCCAGGCCGAGCAGCTGGCAGATGGCATCAAGTCGGGTCAGTGAAAAGCGCTGGCTGGAGAACATCCGCTTGACGCTGGCCTCAGAGAGGCTCAGGTGTGTCGCCACCTCGGCATAGGTGACTGCCCGGGCCCGCAGGCTCTGCTTTAATGTGTCGACGATCAGGGCAACCTGGGACATGCTGGGGATCGCATCAAGGTCTATGTTCGGGCACTGATAGTATCAAAATACGATACTTGTAATTGGTAAATATAATAAGAAGTATCTTTTTATTAAGATAAGCCGCAGTTGCTTCGGGTCGGCCCAATCAGGGGAATCGGATGAGTAGTTCTGTCTGGAAACATCGGGGGTTTAACGCCTATCTACTGGTGGCATTTCTCAATGCCTTTACCGATCTGGGTCACAAGATCATCATCCAGAACGCCCTGTTCAAGTACTTTGATGGCACGGAGCTGCGGGTCTACACCGCGATTATCCAGGCCATGATCCTGCTGCCCTTCGTGCTCACCTTTACCCCGGCAGGATGGCTGGCGGATCGCTGGCCCAAACATCTGGTGATCCGCTACTGTGCCCTGACCGCGTTGCCCATCACCCTGCTGATCCTGCTCTGCTATCAGCTCGGCGCGTTCTGGCTGGCGTTTGGGTTGACGTTTTTGCTGGCGTTGCAGAGCGCGTTCTACTCCCCGGCCAAGTTCGGCTACATCCGTGAGCTGGTGGGTATGAGCAAGCTGGCCTCTGGCAACGCTGCAGTTTATGCGGTCTCCCTGGGAGCGATTCTGGCGGGTACGCTGGTGTATACCTTGCTGTTCGAGGGGCTGTTGCAGCCGGGATACGAGTCCCTCGGGGAGATTCTAAGATCGGTCAAACTGGCTGGTTTTCTGCTGGTGGGGGGGGCTGCCCTGGAGTGTCTGTTCGCCCTGGGGCTGCCCCGGCGGGAGCCGGTGCAGCGGCCGGAGCCGTTGGTGTTGCGGCGATATCTGCGGACTGAGTATCTGCGGGAGAACCTCTCCCGGGTGTTTCACCACCGGGCGATCTGGCTCAGCATCGTCGGCCTGTCGATCTTTTTTGCGGTGAATCAGGTGATTCTGGCCAATTTCGGCGCCCATCTGAAAGAGGTGATGGGTGAGACCGATACCCGGGTCGCCAATGGCCTGATGGCCCTGGGGGGGGTTGGTATCGTGCTGGGATCGCTGGTGGCCGGCCGGGTCTCCCGCAACTACATCGAGACCGGCCTGATTCCATTTGGCGCTCTGGGGCTGGCTGTCTGCCTGTTGTGGCTGCCAGGTTTGGAGAGCATCACCAGCCTTGCGCTGCTGATGCTGGCCCTGGGTGGTTTCGGCGGACTGCTGGTGGTACCCCTCAATGCCCTGATTCAGTATCACGCGCCGGAGGGGCATATCGGTACTGTTCTGGCGGGTCGTAACTTCGTAGAGAACGTGGCGATGCTGGTGATGCTGGCGCTCTCCGGCGGGCTGGCCTGGCTGGCAGTGAGTAACGCCCAGATTTTCACCGGGCTGGGTCTGCTGGTTCTGATCGGCTTCGCCTACGCCCTGCGTCAGCTGCCCCAGGCATTTGTCCGCTATATCGGTGGCATGCTGGTGGGTCGCGGCTATCGCATGGAGGTGGTGGGGCTGGAGAACCTGCCCGCCAACGATGGTGTGCTGCTGCTGGGTAACCATGTGAGCTGGCTCGACTGGGCGGTGCTGCAGATCGCGTCACCCCGGCCGATTCGTTTTGTGATGGCGCGGACTATTTACGACAAATGGTATCTGCGCTGGTTTCTTGATCTGTTTGGGGTGATTCCAATCACCAGTAGTGGCAGCAAGGACGCCCTGCAGACGGTCTCCCAGGCGCTGCGAAACGGCGAGGTTGTCGCGCTGTTTCCCGAGGGCCATATCAGCCACACCGGCCATTTGAGTGTGTTCCGCTCCGGTTTCGAGACCGCAGCCCGGGGAACTGACGCGGTGATCGTGCCTTTCTATCTGCGGGGCCTCTGGGGGAGTCAGTTCTCCTACGCCAGTCCCCATTTCCGTGATCGCTCCCGGGATGGCGCCACCCGGATTGTCACCGTTGGATTTGGTCCGGCCCTCTCCGCCAATGCCAACGCGGTTGATGTCAAACAGGCGGTGCTGGAGACCTCGGTCCACAGCTGGCAGCAGTATGTGGGGCGGTTACAACCCCTGGGCTCCTCCTTTGTCCGCACCGCCAAGGCCTGTCGTCGTCGGCTGGCGGTGATTGATGGCGAGACCCTGCTTACCTACGGCAAGCTGCTGGCTGCTGTGCTGGCGTTTCGCCGCCGCCTGCGGTCGATGCTGGCGGGACAGCAGCGGGTGGGCATTCTGCTGCCACCCTCCGCTGGCTCGGTGGTTGCCAACATGGCCAGCCTGATGCTGGGCAAGACGGTGGTTAATCTCAACTACAGTGCCGACCCGGAGATCGTCGCGACCTGCGTTGAGCGGGCGGGGATCAAGACCATCCTCACTTCGGACCGTTTTCTCGCCAGCCTGGAGAAGCGGGGTTTTGTCGCCGGGCCGCTGTTGCGGCAGGCCAGGCTGGTGGGTATGGAATCGATCCGGAAGGAGATCTCCGCGGTCCGGATGGCCGGGGCATTTTTGGCCGTTCTGCTACTGCCGACCCGAATTTTGACGGGACTCTACTGTCGCCGGGTGGGTATGCAGGATACCGCTGCCATTCTGTTCAGCAGCGGCAGCGAGGGGGTGCCCAAGGGGGTGGAGTTGAGCCACGCCAATATCGTCGGCAACATCAAACAGATCGCCTCGGTGTTGAATCCTACGGACGAGGATGTGGTGCTCAATACCCTGCCGGTGTTCCATGCCTTTGGCCTGACCGTGACCACCTTCATGCCCCTGATCGAAGGGTTGCCCCAGGTCTGTCAGCCGGATCCCACCGACGCCCGGGCGGTGGGTCGCATGGTGGCCCGTTACCAGGTGACCATGATGTTTGGTGCGGCGACCTTCCTGCGGATGTACCTGCGCAGTCGGCATGTGCCCCCGGTGATGTTCGACTCCCTGCGTCTGATCGTGGCCGGTGCCGAGCGGCTGACGGAAGAGGTCCGTCAGGGCTATCGGGAGAAGTTCGGTAAAACTGTGTTTGAGGGTTACGGCACCACCGAGACCACCCCGGTGGCCTGCGTCAATCTGCAGGATGTGTTGCTGAGCTGGACTGGCACAGTGCAGGTTGGTCACAAGTCCGGCACTGTGGGGCTGCCGCTTCCGGGCGCCCGGGTTCGAATTGTCGATCCGGAGACGCTGGAGGATCTGGCGGTAGATGAGGCAGGACTGGTGCTGATTGGCGGCACCCAGATTATGAAGGGCTATCTGGACGATCCGGGGAAGACCGCCGAAGTGATCGTCGAGCAGAATGGTATCCGCTGGTACAAATCCGGTGACAAGGGCAAGCTGGATGAGGACGGTTTTCTCACCATTCTTGATCGCTACGCCCGCTTTGCAAAGTTGGGTGGTGAGATGGTTAGCCTGAGTGTGGTGGAGGATGCGATTCGGCAGCACTGTGAGTTGCCCGAAGAGGCAGACCTGCTCGCGGTCGCACTGCCGGACCCGGGTAAAGGCGAGCAGGTGGTGGTGTTGGTCAGCGGTGTGGAAGAGCCCGAGCAGTTCGCCCCCTCATTGCGGGCAGCGGAGGTCAGCGCCCTTTTGCTGCCCCGGCGCTGGTTCAGGGTTGAGCAGATTCCCAAACTGGGTAGTGGAAAAAACGATCTGGCGGGGGCAAAAAAACTGGCGAGGGCGCAGATGGCAGCGGCGTCAGCGGGTTAACGGACGACCCGGACGCGTGGTCTGGCTCATCAGTTTATGGCACGCCTTCGAGCTGCATGCTTTGACTCAGTGTCGCTCTACGCACGGTCATTCTGTCCGCCGGATAGACATCCGGCTCATCGGGTGCGGCAAACAGCTCCACCGCGAGTGCCGCCTCAAGATAGGCGGCCGCAAGATCCAGCAGCCGAGCTTCTGGTGCGGGTAGATCATCAAGGGGGAAACCATTCAAATGCGGAATAATGTCGGGCATGCGGGGCAGCATTTGATCGTAAAAAACCTGAATCTCCTCCATGGTGCTGGATAATCGCTTGTCCCAACGCTGTTTCTGGGTGGGCAGAGACCAGCGCGACGCGAGTGTTTCAAGATCTTCAAACGTCTCTGGCAAAAGAGTTTTCTGGGACATATTGCGCTCCAGGGCCGTTGTTTGGGCTGGTGTCAGTCAAAAGCTGACGGGATGAGGGGTTAGCGACTGAGGTAATCGTCAATCACTTTGTAGGCGTGGCGCAACATGATCTCCTGATCGCCGAACACCATTTCGGTCTGGGCACCAGATTCCAGGTTCGACTGAATCATCTCCAGGTTGTTGAAGTCTTCCCGCAGCAGATCCCGCAGGTATGCGTGGTTGTACTCCTGGGCCAGCCAGCTGCCCGCATCGGTTGCTGGGCTCATGTAAGAGGTCTGCTCCCAGCGGGTGGTGTTGTAATCCACCGGCCAGTAGTTGTGATTGACGTACCAGCCATCCAGAGGCTGGATGTTGCACAGAGGAAAGAGGATCAGAATATCCGTAGACCAGTCATCGAGCTTGCCGGGATTGATGCCTGGGGGCAGCGTCCGTTTTGCGGCATTTTCAAAGTCCGGGTTGAGGGTTTGGTGGCCCCCGAACTGGGTGATCAGAAGCTCCGTCGGGGTTGGGGTGTACCCCCGGTTTGCCCGGGCCGAGATCACCCGGTGCCGATCGTAGATTCGAGCGGCATCCATGAAGCCATAGGGGTTGTCTTCGCTGGTAATCGACCCGGCAGCCGTGGCCTTATGCACAAAGGCAAAGTGGTAGGTCTCCACAAATGCATCCAGAAAGATCTTCCAGTTGCACTTGATGTCGATGGTGTAGGTGACGGTGCTGGCCATGTTGTTGAAGTGGCCCTGGTACTGATCGACCAGCTCTGGCCCGAGGTACTCCCGCAGTGTTTCTGTGGGCTGCGGGTCCAGATTGATAAAAATGAAGCCCTCCCAGACATCGGTCGCCACCGGCTTCAGCCTCTTGGTGGATTTGTCCAGCGTTGGGAACAACCCCTCTTCCGGTATATGTATGAGTCCGCCATCCAGGCCGTATGTCCAGCCGTGGAAGCGACAGGCAAATCCACGCCCCGTATTCCCTTTGGCATGGCAGGCGACGCGGTTACTGCGGTGTGCACACATGTTGTGAAAGCCGCGGATTTTGTTGTCCTCACCCCGCACCAGAACAATTGATGTGTTCGCGAACTCCAACTCCTTGACCATGTAGTCCCCGGGCTTGGGGATGTGTTCAACCCGACCCATCTGTAGCCAGACTTTCTTGAAAATCTTCTCCCGCTCCAGTTCGAAAGCGGCCTTTGAAAAGTACTTTTCGATCTCAATGGTTTCATGACCAAGATCCGGGTACTGGCTGGAGAATCGGTTGTGGTACTCGTTGGGCTGGTTCATATCAACTCCCGATATTTTTTAGTTATAGGTCACACATCTTTAACAATGCTTTCCACCACTTTGTAGGCATGACGGACACCCACCTCCATATCTGACAACACGATCTCCGGCATCACGCCGGACATGATGGCGGCCTGAACAGACTCTACCGTACTGAGGTCTTCCCGCAGCAGGTCCCGCAGCAGTGCACGGGTAAACTCCTGGCTGAGTTTTTGTCCGGCATCGGCGGCCGTTGGCATATACAGCCGGTATTCGTAGACCGATTTGTCCACCGCCACTGGCCAGAAGGTATCCACCGCATACCAGCCCTGGCCCGGCAGTAGCCGAAAATTCGGGAAGATGATGTCGATGTCGAAGCCCCATTTGGGTGATCTTTCGGGATTAACACCCTTGGGCAGATCCGCAATGCCGCCCGCAGCCCCCTGGGTCACAGTGGCTCCAAACCTGAAAGCCAGAGCTTCTGTCGGTGAAGGTTCACGGGCTGGCGGGGCATACACCGACATTTGGCGGTTACGCTGGTACAGATTGACCCCAAACAGGTGGCAATAGGGGTTGTCGTTGTCGGTGAAAGCATCCGGTGCGGAGAGATTGTGCACAAAGGCGACGTGATAGCCCTCCTGAAAGGCATCCAGAACCACTTTCCAGTTGGCGTCGACCTCGGCCCGCCAACAGCCGACGCACTCCATCTCCTGAAAGGGGTAACCGTGCACCCCCTCTCCAATCTCATCAACCCATTGGGCCAGGCTCTCGCCCGGCTCTGCTTGCATATTGAAGAAAATAAAGCCCTCCCAAACGTCAACATGCACCGGCTTCAGGCAGAAATCAGCTTTATCGAAGTCGAAGAACTGCTCTTCATCGGGCACGAACACCAGAGCGCCTTCAGTGTTGAAGGTCCAGCCGTGGAAGCCACAGGCAAAACCCCTGGTATTACCTTTGCCGCGCGCCACCTTGTTGCCCCGGTGGGGGCAGGCGTTGTGAAATCCCCGGATGACGCCGTCGGAGCCCCGCACCACGATCAGGGAGCTATTGAGAACTGAAAAATCTCGCACCAGATAATCGCCGGGTTCAGGTATCTCGCCTGCAGTCCCGAAAGGCAACCAGCTTTTGCGAAAGATTTTCGCCCGCTCCTGCTCAAACCATTCAACTGAGCGATTTGGCTCGCTGGAGACCAGGCCGGTGTCCATGCCGAAGCGAGTTGTCATCGGATTGTTCGGGCCGCTTTTTATTCCGGGTGCGTTCATCCAAACCTCCTTAACCAGCGTGAACGAATAGTCATTGGCAACATACCGAACAGGGCTGCCAGGTGCAAATAATAGCGTCCGTGATCATGTTTACGCTCTCTGTTTGACCCACTTCACCGAGGCCGATCAACATCATGGTGGCTGTTTTTGGGGCGTGATAAGGTCCATCGAGGTCTACCATTAACCCTGTGAAGTGACAAGATGCTGAAAAACACCCCGCTGTTTGCTTTGGGTTTCCGCCCCTTTTTTCTCGGTGCCCTGTTGTTTTCGTTGGTAGCGATGGCGCTTTGGGCCGGGATTTACTTCTTCGGTGTAAATTTGCGAACCGGGCTGGGGAGCCCGATGCAATGGCACGCTCACGAGATGATTTTTGGCTACTGCGGTGCTGTGATCGCGGGGTTTTTGTTGACCTCGGTGCGCAACTGGAGTGGTCGGCCGACTCTGACTGGCTTGCCTTTGATGCTGCTCTTTCTGTCCTGGTTGTTGGCCCGGATTTCGTTTTTTCTGCCGGTGGGGTCTCTTTGGTTAGCCGCCGTTTTCACCGCGCTGTTTTACCTGGGGCTGATGGTTGGTATTGGTCGGCCCCTGATCCAGGCCAGGCAGTGGCGCAATATGGGGGTGCTGGCCAAGCTTGGTCTGATTGTGGCCAGCGATCTCTGCTTTTTTCTGGGGGTCGCTGGCCTGATTGGGGATGGCCTCCGCATCGGCCTCTACTCCGGTTTTTACCTGGTCGTCAGTCTGGTGCTTATGATGTGCCGTCGGCTGATTCCCTTTTTTACGGAAGGGGGGGTGGGCGCTCCGGTGGTGCTCAAGAACAGCACCGCCCTGGATCGGAGCCTGTTACTACTGTTCCTGCCCTTCTGGCTAGTCGAGACATTCTGGCCGGCCCATCTGGTGGGAACAGTGCTCGCGGTAGCGCTGGCTCTGCTGCACGGGGTCCGCTGGAGTGGCTGGCTGACTCCGGGGATTTGGAGGCGACCACTGCTCTGGGTGTTGTATCTGGCTTATGGCAGCTTGATTCTTGGTTTTGTTCTGCGTGGGATGAGCGGATTTTTGCCGCTCTCGCCACGCCTGCCTCTACATGCTTTTGCTGTGGGTGGCGTGGGGTTGGTGACTGCGGGTATGTTGGCCCGGGTCACGTTGGGCCACACGGGTCGCAATATTCACGCGCCGCCAGCGCTGCTCGCCTGGGGTTTTGTCTGTCTGTTGCTGGCCGGGTTGAGTCGAGTGTTATTGCCACTGGTTGATCTGACTCACTATGGCCTCTGGGTCGGGCTCTCCCAGCTGTTCTGGGTGGTGGGGTTCGGGCTGTTGAGCATCATCCTTGTTCCCATGCTAGTGGCCCCTAGAATTGATGGTCAGCCTGGTTGATTGCACCAACCTGGTTCGCAGGCGTTTCGGCTTGCCCGTTTCCGGATAGCGTTTGATCTCAGTGGTGGAGCTGAACGACAGAATCAGGTCTCTGTTCAGCTGGCTCGGCGATTGCTATAACCCTTTGTTGATCAACCATAACAGTTCTCCTGAAACCCGGGTTCGGTGGATATAAACCTTGCAACGCCCAATAGCTAACAGCCAGCGGTTTGAACTGGGACCCCGGGAAACCCTGGCGATTCTCTGGCCCTATGTGCGCGACCAGTTCATGGAGCAGCTGAAGGGCATCTGGTTTATCGTCGTTTACCTGTTTCTGTTCCAGATTCTGGTGCTGGGTCTGCCGATCGCTTATGCCGGCATGATTGCAGCGGGCACCCTGGTGGTGATCCTGGGGTTGATGTTCTTTATGGAAGGGCTGCGCCTTGGCCTCATGCCGTTGGGTGAGGTGATTGGGGTGATGCTGCCCCGTAAGTCCAGAATTCCGGTGATTCTGGCCTTCGCTTTTATACTGGGGATAGGTGCGACTCTGGCTGAGCCGGCGATTGCGGTGCTTAAAGCTGCCGGAGCCGGGGTCAAACCGGCAGAGGCACCTTTGCTGTACAGCCTGTTGAATGACTATGCCCGCCAGCTTGTGGCCGCGGTGGGTGTCGGCGTTGGTATTGCGGTCACTTTGGGGGTTTTGCGGTTTCTTCGGGGCTGGTCACTGAAGTACCTCATTTTGCCTCTGGTCGGCACACTGCTGGGGTTCACGCTCTGGGCGAATGGCCATCCGCAGATGCGCCATGTGTTGGGTCTGGCCTGGGACTGCGGCGCGGTCACCACCGGTCCGGTGACGGTGCCGCTGGTGCTGGCGTTGGGGATAGGTGTCTGCCGGATGGTGGGGGGCAGCGAGAACCGGAATGCGGGTTTCGGCATTGTGACCCTGGCCTCTCTTTTCCCAATTCTGGCGGTGTTGCTGCTGGGGCTCTATCACCTCAACGCGGAGGATTATTACGGCGCGGCGGCGGACCCTTTTGTGCGCGCGCAGAGTGCTTCGGTTGAGCCGAGGCGGGTGGAGTCCGAGGTGCTGGCATTTGGGGATGCGGAGTTCCAGACCTACCTCAGCAGTGGCGAGTTGCCACCCCGATCCAAACTTATTCTGCGGCAGGGTGAACCCCGTTTGGTGGAGGGCCGCATCGTGCATTCGGATCCCGTTATCGTGCTGGAAAAGGTCGCCCTGGATGACCAGATTCTGTTTGCCGGCGATCTGTGGGACCCCCAGAGCAGCCTGCATCAGCAGGTAATGGATGCCCTCTGGTCGGCGCTACGGGCCATCGTGCCGCTCTGTCTTTTTCTGCTGTTTACCCTGAGGGTGGTGTTGCAGGAGAAGCTGATTCACGGGCAGGAGGTGTTTATCGGTCTCGGTTTTGCGGTGGTCGGCATGAGTCTGTTTGGTTTGGGAATCACCCTCGGTCTGACCCCTCTGGGCACCCAGCTTGGGAGCAATGTGCCGGCTACCTTCACCACGGTGTTTCCCTGGGGACTACCAGGTACTGAAGGGCCGCTGTTTGACCACGCTTTTTACGGCAAGCTGGTGGCGGTGATCTTCGGATTTTTTCTCGGTTACGGTGCGACGCTGGCGGAGCCGGCGCTGAACGCACTGGGCAACACGGTGGACAGTATCACTGCCGGTGCTTTCCGCAAGACGTTGTTGATGCATTCGGTGGCACTGGGGGTTGGGCTTGGAATCGCCGCCGGGGTCTACAAAATTGCCTACGACCTGCCGCTGGCCTATCTGGTGGTGCCCCCCTATCTGCTGTTGTTGGGGTTGACCTGGATCTCATCCGAAGAGTTCGTCAACTTCAGCTGGGACAGCGCCGGAGTGACCACCGGGCCGATTACCGTGCCGTTGGTGCTGGCGATGGGTCTTGGCATCGGGGGTAATGTGCCGGGGGTGGTGGATGGTTTCGGTGTGCTGGCCCTGGCTTCGGTTGGACCGGTTATTACGGTGCTGACCGTGGGTCGGATTGTGGCCCGTAACGAGCGCCGCACGGCGCCTCAGGAATAGCTCAGGGAGCCGATGTCATGACAGCGTTTCGTGCGATCGAAAATCTCTCTTCGGTGACCGCTATGTTGCCCCAGAGCACCGCTGGTCGGGTGGTTGAAGAGGTCTTTAACCGGGGCGGTCATGGCGCGACCATCTTTAATGCTCGTGGAACCCTGTTGCGGGATCACTGGATCCAGCGGCTGATCCCGGTGATGAGTCCGGTGATGCGGTACGTTCAGGTGCTGGTGCCCGACGATGAGGTGGATGGCCTGATTGAAGAGATCTATGCGGTTGGCGGATTGCACCGCCCCGGGGCCGGGGCGGTTTTTACCATCCCCTGTGAGGAGGTGATCTACTCCACCGATTACCCGGTCTGGTCGCCCAGCAGTAGCAGTGGCTCCAATGCCTCGCTGAATATCAAAGAGAACCTCACCGCAATCTACTGCATCACCGGGCGAGACGAGATTGAGGCGATTTCACGGGCAGCGGTGCAGGCGGGTGGTCATGGTCCGGTGGTGCAGTTGTGCCAGGGCCGGGGATTGCGTGCGGGTCTTGGCTGGCTGCGTATCACCAGCAAGGCCAACAAAGAGGTGCTGGCGGTGGTGGTGGATAACACCGATGCTGATAACGTTTTCGACGCCATCATCCGTGCCGGGCGAATTGGCTCGCCGGGTCGGGGTATCGCCTACCGGATTCCGGTGCAGAAAGGGGTGGTCAACCTCACCAGTGTCTATGGCCATGCCCACCAGGCCGCGACGCTGGAGCAGATCGTCACCGCGATTGACGAAATCAAAGGCGATAGCCACTGGCGGGACCAGAGCGTGATCGATCTCGGCCGGACCGGCAAGGTCGCCGGTGTCGGTCTTGCGCCGAAGGGTCCGGTTGATCTCAGGGATTACGTCAGCCTGATCTGCGTGGTGCCCCGGGAGCATATGGATGCACTGATGGAGGCGGCAATTCAGGCCGGTGCGCCGGGTATTAACGTGGTCTACGGCAAGTTCAGCGAAACCGAAAAATCCACCGCAGCGGGGGTCAGTCTGACCCGGGAGCGGGGGGTATTACGAACCATCCTGCCCCGTGCCCGGCTGGATGGGGTTCGCCGCGGTATCGTGGACACCGCAGAGTTGAGCGAGCTACCGGAAATCTGCCTCTATATTCAGAGTGTCTCCCGGGTTGTTACTTACCTGCCCGAGGTGCGCAAGCCGCTCACCGGTGTTCGTTATCGGGGGTCGTTCGTCGCGTCAGACTAAGCTCACTGATGGTTGGCCAAGCCTGTCCTGTGTTGGTCCTGGACGGACCCCCTCGGTCTCGGGATTGCTTTGAAGGGCTACTTGATAAACAACATCTCCTGGTACTTTGGCAGCGGCCAGAACTCATCAGCCACCTCGGCCTCAAGGGTATCCGCATGGCCCCGAACTTCAAGCATCAGGTCGCAGATCTCTGTTGCACAGTAGCTCATGTGGGCCTCGGTGGAGGGGAAGTCATGCTTCTCCAGGGCGGCACTGAGTTTGCCAACTGCGGCGATCATTGCGCTGCTCGCCACAGCCACCGTTTTAGCCACGCTGTTGTCGATCTCGATACCCATATCAGCCATGCTGCTGCTGGTCATCGCCAGTTCTGAAAGGTATTTCACCGCAGCAGGATAGATCAGGGTCTTGGCCATATCGATCACCAGTTTCGCCTCAACCTCAATGGAGAGCAGATATTGTTCGGCATATACCTCGAAACGGCTCTCCAGCTCAATCGGCGTGAGCACCCCGGTGCTGGAAAATAGCTCTCTGACAGAGGCTTCACGGAAAGCGGGAAGTGCGTCTGCAGTGGTCGGAATGTTTTTCAGGCCCCGCTCTTCGACCGCCTTGGTGTGCCAATCGCTGGAGTAGCCGTCACCGCCAAAGATTACGTTGCTGTGTTTCTCCATCAGCTCTTTAAGAACCGCGAGTACGGCATCCGCGTGATCGGAGCCCCTTTTTAGTTCGGCTTCGAGCCGTATGGCGATCCAGTTGAGGGAGTCCGCGAGCATGGTATTCATCGCAATCAGTGGCCCCGAGACTGACTGGGCGGAACCCACGGCACGGAATTCAAAACGGTTGCCGGTAAAGGCAAACGGCGAGGTGCGGTTACGATCGCCCGGATCCCGTTTGAAGCTGAGAATCTGGCTAAGGCCCAGATCCATCTGGCCGCCGTCATCCACTTTACTGACCTTGCCGTCTTTGATGTCGTTGAAAACCTTTTCCAGCTGGTCGCCCAGATAGACCGAGAGGATGGCCGGAGGCGCTTCGTTAGCACCGAGACGATGGTCATTGCCCGCAGTTGCAACTACCGCGCGCAGCAACGGGCCATACAGATGTACACCCCGAATAACTGCGCCACAGAAAAGCAGGAAATTCAGGTTGTCGCGGGGCGTATCGCCGGGGTCTAGCAGATTGCCTTGGGTGGAATTGCCGACAGACCAGTTGACGTGCTTGCCTGACCCGTTAATGCCGGCGAAGGGTTTCTCATGCAGCAGGCAGAGAAAACCATGTTTCTTCGCGGTCTCCTTCATCAGGGTCATCATCAGCTGTTGATGGTCGGCAGCGACGTTGGCGGCCTCGAAATAGGGTGCGATTTCGAACTGTCCCGGAGCCACCTCATTGTGGTGGGTTTTGGCCGGAATTCCGAGCCGGTAGAGTTGGTCTTCATACTCCTGCATGAAGACCTGAACCCGTGCCGGGATCGCACCAAAATAGTGGTCGTCGAACTGTTGGCCTTTGGCCGGGGCTGCCCCAAACAGGGTGCGGCCCGCTAGCAGCAGGTCCGGGCGGCTGTTGGCAAAATAGGAGTCCACGAGAAAATACTCCTGCTCCGCTCCGCAGCTGGAATTAAGGGTGGCGATGTCGCTCTCTCCCATCAGTGTAAGCACTTTTTGCGCGGCGGCGTTCATGGCGGCGTTA
>JAKLLR010000047.1 GCA_022014175.1 Gammaproteobacteria bacterium
TCAAGATCAACGGCGGCCCGGTCATCAAGGTCAACGCCAACCAGCGCTACACCTCAGAGAGCATCTCCCAGGCCATGTTTCAGCAGCTCTGCGCCGCAGTCGAGGTCCCGGTACAGCGCTACGTCCACCGTACCGATATCGCCTGCGGCAGCACCATCGGCCCCATGACCTCCGCCCGACTCGGCATTCGGGCCGTGGATGTGGGCAACCCCATGTGGTCGATGCACAGCGCTCGGGAGTCTGCTGGTGCTAAAGATCACCTCAGCATGATTCGGGTGTTGGATCGGTTTTTTAGTTTTTATTCTGTCTAGTAAACTCTTGTTCCAAAT
This sequence comes from Gammaproteobacteria bacterium, assembly GCA_022014175.1. Lineage (GTDB taxonomy): Bacteria > Pseudomonadota > Gammaproteobacteria > Immundisolibacterales > JAKLLR01 > JAKLLR01. The sequence goes on from JAKLLR010000047.1 coordinate 330, forward strand.
AAACAAACGGACGGGATATTCGCATGCGTGTCGTAACCTTAATTACAATCTCAGCAACCATCGCTCTTACTGGGTGCGCTGGAAAAGTTGATTATATTCAGCCGACAAAGCAGGCACCAGCCTCCAATGTGAAAGTTGTCAACAAACCAAGGAATGATGTTTGGAACTCATCTGTACCTGAGTTAGGAAAACAATTTTTCGTAATAAACAATTTAGACAAGTCATCCGGCCTAATCAACATTAGCTATTCTGGCGATCCTGAAAGCTACATTGATTGCGGTAAGGTAACTTCATATGTCAAGAATGTGCGAGGCGAGAGAACTTACGATTTCGCAGGATCTAAAGCGCAACAAACGTATGAAGTAATGAATGATTTTGAATTGTTTATTATAGATAGAAAAATGGATTTAGAAGGTCGGGTAAATTTGATTTTTGAAGAAGTTTCTCCGAACTCTACACGCGTAACAGCAAACACCAAATATATTGTATCCCGCAGCTTAACGATTCAGAGCTCGGCAAACAACATACAGCAATCGCTCAACAATTCAGTATCTTTCAACTCAGGTGGTAGCGCGTCTTTTCCTGCTACAGCAGACGGTAGAGCAACTGAATGTGTCCCAACAGGGAGACTTGAGCGAGACATTCTTTCTGCTATCAAATAGCGCAAATCGCATATGAAATAAACACTCATGGGGTCAGGTCCTGAAACCAAGCATCGGTTAACCACATTCCATAGGGTCAACCAGCCATCGCGGGCAAACAGTTCCATGGGGTCAAACTCCACTGATTTCTGCGCGGGCACATAGCCCCAACCCCGTACACCACCCCCATTTTGACCGTTAGCCAGGTGCTATAGTCGCCTGCCTGCTCGGTGAAGCGAACAGGCCTAAAATATTTCGAATAATCAGGAGAAGCCCCCGATGGCACAACTACTATTTGCAACCACCTTCGCCCTTCTGCTCTGCTCAACCAGCGCCATGGCAGAGGTGGTCGGCGACACCGCGATCTACGATCCATCCGTCAAGCCCAAGGGGCTGCGGAACAGCACCGAGGGGCTTTATGAAGTCGCTCCGCCCAGCGGGTTTCATATGCAGTTTCAGCATGGGCCCAACAGCACTTTCGCAGTGTTCCGTACCGAGGAGGGCAAGGGCCGCGATCTGGCGGTGCGGGTCAATCGACATAGTGAAGAGACCGGGTTTGTATTGAAAGGCAGCGTTCTGTTTCGGGCCGGTTACAACGATGAGTTCACCCACATACTGCGGGCTGGCGACTCGATTGTGGTTCCTGAGTGCGCCCCCCACGGCGGCATTTTTGGCTGGGACAACAACGAAGAGACCATCCTCATCGCCACCCTCACCGAAAAATATGTGGAGTACGGCCCGGATGAAGCGGGCGGCGCACCGGAAGAGTTTGCCCGCAAAGTGAAATACGACCCGGATAGCGGTGTGGCTGAGTCTGAACGGTGCCAGAACATGACCGGCGAACCAGAGCTGGAGTGGGACATGGATGATCTGCGCAAGTGGGGCGAAGAGCACGCTAATGACCCGGTCTCCACCCAACCGGGCTGGTTGAACTAAGGTTGAGGCCTGATCCAGCAAAGGCTGGAACCGACTGACACTCCCGTGACACTGACTGACACGCCGCGCAGCGTGCCGCTGTGGATCGTCATTGGCCGTGGTGTCGCTCTGGCAACCATTGTGGCGCCGGTATGCGCTGAACCCGCCAACCTGCGGAGATGAGCTGACCGGGATCGAGCGCTTCACCATCGAAACCCGAGGGGGCTATGGCCAGAGGGCTCTGTCGCTCGACTGGCTAAATACCGCTTTTACACCTCTGAAGGTATCGATTGCGGTGGCCTATCTGGCGTGGGCGCTGCTCATGCGGGCGAGTGGATTGTTGGTGCTGAGACTGGCCGGAGTCACCTTCACCATCAATCGGAATCGGGTGCCGTTCTTTGGCGACTATCAAGGAGCGCGGGGACCAAAAACCTGCCGCCATAGGGCCTGGTTAGGTGAATTTATATTTATATATTACTTTAAATAAACTTATTAACCCACTATTTTTATTAAATATACAACTCCGTTTTTTAACAACTTGGATGACAGGCCCGTAGAGCGGTGTTGCCAAAACGCTGGTCGCCGAATGGTCGCTGGACTGCACACCCCGACCGGTCGTATCAGCACCGTAGAATAGGCTAACCGATGCCAAGGAGTGTTTAGCATGAAAGCCCTGTTAATCGATCTTGATGGCGTGCTTTACGAAGGGGAGCGGGTGGTTGAGGGTGCCGCGACTACGGTCAACTGGTTGAGATCAGAAAAGATTCCCTTCCTGTTTGTCACCAACACCACATCCCGGCCACGCAGCGCGCTGGTGACGAAGCTGTCGGCCTTTGGAATTGAAATTGGGGAGAATGAAATTTTTACCCCGCCGATGGCGGCCCGGGCGTGGTTGCTGAGCTCTGGCGCTGCACCTGTTGCGCTCTTCGTGCCGGAAGAGACCCGGGCCGATTTTGCCGACGTTCCCCTCTGGGATGAAAGCAGCAATATAAACGCAGGGGCCGTTATTCTGGGCGACCTCAGCGACGCATGGGATTTCGACAGACTCAACCAGGCATTTCGGCTGTTAATGGCGGAGTCGTCGACGACGCTTGTGGCGCTTGGCCTTACCCGCTACTGGAAAACTACCGACGGCCTGCAGCTGGATGTTGGCCCTTTTGTTAAGGCTCTGGAGTACGCCAGCGGCAGGACCGCTGTGGTGATGGGCAAGCCCTCCCCCGATTTTTTTGGCGCTGCCTTGCACGAACTGGGGTGTCCGGCAGATCAGGTCGGCATGGTGGGGGATGACATCATCGGTGATATTGGTGGGGCCCAGCGGGCAGGCATTCGAGGCATACAGGTGCGTACCGGCAAGTTTCGAGCCGATGATCTGAAAGGCGCTGTTAAACCGGATGCGATACTGGCCTCCATTGCTGCACTGCCGGCGTGGTGGGCTCAGCAGCCTGATTGAGCCGGGGACAACTGCGTCGAGTGGGGTGTTTAGAGGTCCAACCCGTATGATCAAACCTGACGAAATCCGGGAGTACCACGCCCACGTCTACTACCGACCCGAGCAAAAAGGCCTTGCGGCTGAGTTGCGAGAAGGTGTCATCGAGCAGTTCGAGGTTCGCATGGGTCGCTGGCACGACAGGCCGGTGGGTCCACACCCGTGCAGTATGTACCAGATTGCGTTTGCCCCGCCCCTGTTCTGCGCCCTGCTACCCTGGCTGATGTTGAACCGCAGGGGTCTGGATATTCTGATTCACCCGGAGACAGGCCACGGCCATGCCGGAGATCACTCGGAGCGGGCTTTGTGGCTCGGCCAGCCGCTAGCAATCGATCTTGAGTTGTTACGCCGCTACGACGCTGGCGAACTGCACGACTCTGATCTGCTGCCGCCCCCGGCGTAGATCGGCATCGCCCGGAGCAGGCTGGAGCGGAATTTTCTCGTTACCCGATACTCCGGCATTCGCTACACTCCCTCGACATCTGTGTCGGCACAACCCAATGGGCGCACGGGAGAAAAACATGAAGGATTCCTTACGCACAGGCATCACCTTCGGGCTAACATCGGCGGTCATCACCACCCTTGGTCTGATGGTCGGCCTGCACTCCGGGACACATTCGAAAATTGTGATTCTGAGCGGGGTCCTGACCATCGCTATCGCCGACGCATTCTCGGATGCTCTTGGCATTCACGTCTCAGAGGAATCTGAGAACATCCACACAACTGGACAGATATGGGTGGCGACCGTCGCCACGTTTCTTGCCAAGTTTCTTTTTGCGCTGACTTTTGTAGTACCCGTTCTACTCCTACCCCTTACCACCGCGATCTTTGTCAGCCTGCTCTGGGGTATGTCGATTCTTGCCCTTCTGAGCTACGTAATGGCCAAATCTCAGGGCAAAGCGCCCTGGAAGGTGGTGAGCGAACACCTCCTGATTGCCCTTACAGTGATAACAATTACGCATCTGCTCGGCGACTGGATCAGCACTCTGGAGTGACCCTCCAGAGCTACGCTCGCAGGCACTTGACCGCGACCCACGAACGCTGTTACAGGGCAACCCCGACAACGGGCCGGTGAATCGCTAGATATTGGGGGCGAGACGCTCCCGGCCACCCGCCTGAAGCGACTGTACCGGCGCGATACCGACGAGCTCGCGACTCTAAAGCGTAACCGCCAAGGGCTTTTTCGGATCTCATAGCCGAGCCACAGGCCAGGATCCCCGCCAACATTGCTGATTCCTCAGGCTTTATCCATTACAATGCCGCGCGGCGTCTCAGGCCGCGGGACCCCGGGGGCACCCGGAGATGCGTCGCATGAGCGGGTTATTGAGCGGAATGGCCCACCCTGGGCGGCCCTGCCAAACGCCCCCGACAACCGGGTTTGCAGTCTACGACTCCGGCACCGAGACCCACGCCGACTGACAGAGGGGATCGCAACGTATTCCACCCTCACCAGCCATTCACCAACCTCAAATAGGAAAAACATGAGCCTTCATCTGGTGCCATCCGGCAAAGAGATTCCCCATGACATCAACGTCATTATCGAGATTCCCTCACACAGCGACCCCATCAAATATGAAGTTGACAAGGAATCTGGGGCGCTGTTTGTCGATCGCTTCATGGGCACTGCCATGCACTACCCCTGCAATTATGGTTATGTGCCCCACACCCTGTCTGATGACGGTGACCCGGTTGATGTCCTGGTTATCACACCGATCCCTTTGATGAACGGATCGGTCATTCGTTGCCGTCCTATTGGCGTGCTGAAAATGACGGATGAATCTGGCGACGATGCTAAGGTCCTGGCCGTGCCGGTCTCCAAACTCACCTCGCTCTATGATGAGGTGGAGTCTTACGAGGACATCTCTCAGGTGACCCTTAAGCAGATTGTCCATTTTTTTGCCCACTACAAAGATCTGGAAGCGGGTAAATGGGTAAAAATCGAAGGTTGGGAAGGTGTTGAGGGTGCATCAAAAGAGATTACTGACAGCGTTGCACGTTATCGCATCGCTAAAGAAAAACCCCATTTCTGATAACCAGATCCAGTACCGCAAGCCGTGATGTCCGACAGGGCATCTGGCTAACAGGGGACCCTCCGAGGATACCCGCCGACCCGGGCAACCGGCCAAACCGGGCTAGGTCAGTACCTCCCAACCCCGGGCTCGAGCCAGAGCACCCAGGCCCCGGTCCGGCATTACAGCCACCGGCATGCCCGCTGCGGAGAGGAGTCGCCGGTCGTGAACCGAGTCGGCATACGCGATGACCTGCTTCAGGTCCACCCGATGCTGAAGGCACAAGCTCCGGGCCAGCACCAGTTTGTCCGGACCGAACGGGTGACGCAGTGGCGCAGCGGCGGTAAAGCGCCCGCGCCGCAGGGCGCATCGGGTGCCCATAATCTGCTCCACTCCAAGCCAATCAGCTATCGGACGGAGCAAAAACTCCGGGGTGCCACTCAGGAGCACCACCCGGTCGCCACTACGCTGATGCTGCCGCAAACGGGCCAGACTGCCGGGCAGAAATGCATCGGTCATTTCCGTTTCAACCAGTTGTCGCGCACGCTCCGCCACGGCGTCTAGCTGCAACCCGCTGAGATAGGCTTTGTTTTTACGCAGTACGTCCCGCCCGTAACGAAACAGACCCCCGCTTACAAACAAGCCCTGAGCGAACCACTGACGCGGTCCGAGCTGACCCTCAAGGGCCAGGGCACGAATGAATCGACGCTCGGAACTGAGTCCCCCAAGCAGGGTGCCGTCCAGATCAAACAGTACCAGCTTCATCAGACATCCGGCTCCGGCCCGAAACCAGTTGAGACCAGCAGAATTCCACCACCACCGGAACTCCCCGGGCCAGACAGAGCAGCACTGCGGCCCAGATCAGCAGATCTCCCACCCCCAGCATCCAGCCCGACGCCCCGGCCCAAAACTCCGGCACAACCAGCGGGAGAGGATGGATCAAAAGTAACCAGCAAAACACTAGAGCTTTCACCACCGCGTATAAGACCCGCATGAAACGACCCGCTACCAGAAATCGGCCAATAGAGGAGGTGAGCGTCTCAAAGGGCGCGGCGCCACTTGCCCCTGAACGGCTGGCACGGATGGTATCCACCAGAGTGCCGCGTACAATAAACAGCAGGGGCACCCAGACCGCCACCCGATCCAGATCCGCCAGAACAATCCAGAGGGAGATCTCCAGAATACGATCTGCGGCGATGTCCAGATTGGCGCCCAGTAGACTGGTCTCGTTACGCTTGCGCGCAACATAACCATCCAGTCCATCGGTGACAAAACAGAGAATCAGCAGAGGTACGGTGGCGAACAGCCACCAGCCCGCACCCCAGTAGGCCACCAGAATGACCATAAGTAACAGGAACAGTCGGCTGAGCGTAATCAAGTTAGCCATAGGCCCACCTGCTTTCACCGAAAACCGCACGGCGACGTAAAGTTGAAATAATTCTGTTATACGAGTGCTGAGTCTATGCCTGCTCACAAAAAAAGACAGCCGACGAGACTGGCCCTTTGACCTGGATCAATTACTGGCGGCAGAGGCCTGGCTGGAGAGGCGTGCTGTCTGGTCTGTTTCTACTACTGTCTCTGCCCGCCAGTGCCAATGAGGCGACTGGCACCTGGATCGAAATCGATACCGCCAGTTCAACGCTGGAGTTGCGCCAGTCCGACAACCTGGTTTTACGGCTAGACGACATATCCATCGGTCGTGGCGGCACCAGCGCGGGAGATCGCCAGCGGGGCGATGGCACCACGCCTCTGGGTGAATTCCGGGTCGTGGAGGTGGATGGGGAGAGCCGTTACGAAAGCTTCATTCTGCTCAACTATCCGACGGTCAGCTATGCCCGTATCGGCTTTGCCCGGGACCAGATCAGTTCCAGTACCTACGAGGCCATCTTCAAAGCTCACTTAAACGGTCAATTGCCACCCCAGAATACCGTTCTGGGCGGGCACATCGGCATCCATGGCCTCGGCCTGGGCGACCCCGAGATTCACGAGAACTTCAACTGGACCGAAGGATGCGTCGCCCTGACCAACGAGCAGTTGCGACAACTTCTGCCCCATGTCCGGCCTGGTCTCCGGGTGATTATTCGCTGACAGGCGTGACCGAATTGATCCGTATCAAAATAACCCGCCCTGCATCTTGCTTTTACAGTAAAACCAGGAAGAATAGGCAGCGCCATTTTTAACCCCTCGTGACCACAAGGATGAACCATAATGATTAGTCGTTACACGCTGTTTTCCGGTCTGATTTTGACCACTGCTGCCATGTCAATTGCCGGCTGTGCTACCACTGCCCAGGTTGAGGAGGCCATCAACAAGGCTCAAGCGGCTTCAAATGCTGCTGCGGATGCAAAAAATACTGCTAATGCGGCCAGCAAGACTGCCAACGCCGCAATGGCGGAAGCAACGGCGGCCAACGCCACAGCAAACCGGGCTCTAAAACAGTCCCAGGCCACTGACGAGAAGATCGACCGTATGTTCAAAAAGACCATGCAGAAATAGCCTTTTGACTCCTGATCCGGCCAACTCCTGATCAGGGTCGCTTCCAGATCGGCTGCGGGACGCCCAGGGCGTCCCGCACCGTGCGCTCCACCAGCTCCCACTCGACCGACGCTGGCACACCATCCAGCATCTGCGCCAGCCTGGCTGCCACCCGATCCAGCGCGACGGCGTAATCCCCGACACCCTCAGGCCGGTGCACCTCCAGATAGAGCGTATTACCCGACCAACCGAGCTTCTCTGGCTCATTCACCAGGTAGACTGGCGTGCCCGTCTCCACTAATCCGAACAGATGGCTGATATCCTCCGGGTAGAGTCGGATGCAGCCGTGAGTGACGTGCATACCGATACTGAATGGCCGGTTAGTCCCATGAATCAGGTAGCCGGGAATACCCAGCCTCAGGGCAAACTGGCCCAGGGGATTATCCGGGCCGGCAGGCACCACCGTCGGCAAAATATCGCCATCTGCGGCATGCTCTCTGCGGATCGATTCCGGCGGGTGCCAGGCGGGATTGGGGATTCGCGCCACGATTTTGGTTTCACCGAGCGGGGTCTGCCAGTCCATCCGGCCGACACTGATCGGATAGGTTTCGACCCACTGTTCACTGACAGTCGCCTGCCAGTAGTAATAGAGCCGCAATTCGGCCACGTTAACCACGATACCCTGACGGGGAGCAGTGGGCAGAACGCGCTGCCCCGGCAAAATCACGGAGGTCCCGGCCCCCGGCAACCAGCGATCCACCCCCGGGTTGGCCTGCACCAGCTCCAGAAGACCAAAGCCGTAGCGGCGGGCGATATCGAGCAGGGTATCCGTTTGCGCTGCATCGACCACCATCACTTCACCAAACAGATCCTGCCCCCGTGCGATCGGGAATGCGGCACCGGACTCTGCCGTCGGCGGCCACCAGAGGGTCGCCAACAGGGGCAGAAGAATCGGACTGAATTTGAATGGCAGGGACATAGCCGACATTATGCTACGGATCGCGGCAGCCGCCCCTATGAAAACAAGAGAGCCAGCGACCCTTGTCGGCCACCGACTCTCCCGACAGCCCCCTACTCCGGTGCGTTAACGATCTCGTCCACCACCTTGTACTGATGCCGGATTGCAACCTCCATATCCGACAGGGTCATGGTCGGCATGGCGCCGGACATAATCGCCCGCTGGCAGGACTCCAAGGTGCTGAGATCTTCCCGCACCGCATCGCGCATCAACACCCGGGTGTACTCCTGGGAGACCATCTCCCCGGCATTGGTCGGTGCTGGCATGTAGAGCACGATTTCGTAATAGGAACGGTCTACGGAGATGGGCCAGAAAGTATCCGCAAAGTACCAGCCCTGGCCCGGATCAAACCGGAAGTTGGGAAAGATCACATTGACATCAAAACACCACTCCAGCACCCGCTCCGGGTTCACGCCGATCGGTAGATTACTCATATCCGCAGAGCTGCCCTGGGTCAGGGTGGCACCAAACTTGAACGCCAGCGCCTCGGAGGGCACCGGCACGTGGTTCGGATTCGCATAGCCGGACAGACGCCGGTTACGCTCATAGAGTTCCACCGCACTGACGTGGGCAAACGGATTAGCCGGGCCGGTAAATGCGTCGGGAATAGAACGCGCATGCACAAAGGCCACGTGATAACCCTCCTGGAAGGCATCGACGATGATCTTCCAGTTGGCATCGACATAACAACCATAACGACCTGCACAGACCATATTATCGAAGGGGTAGCCCTCAAGCCCCGGCACGAATTCACCGATCCACTGCTCCAGAGTTTCACTCGGCTCAGGATCCGCATTGATAAAGATAAACCCTTGCCAGGTATCGCAATTGATCGGCTTCAGACAGAAATCGGCTTTGTCAAAATCAAAAAACTGCTCTTCGTCGGGCACAAACACCAGTGCGCCCTGGTTATCAAAAGTCCAGCCATGGAAACCACAGGCAAACCCCTTGGTATTGCCCTTGCCGGATGCCACCTTGTTGCCCCGGTGGGGACAGGCGTTATGAAATGCCCGCACCTGACCATCCTTACCGCGAACAAAGATGAAGGAACTATTCAGAACCTCGACATCTTTAACAATGTAGTCGCCTTGATTGGGAATCTCCTGCTCTCGACCCATGTGCAGCCAGGACTTTTTAAAAATCTTCTCCCGCTCTTTTTCAAAGTATTCCGGGGAGCGGTTTGGCTCGGTAGAGATCGGCCCGGTACCCAGATTTGGATAGCGGGCAGTTACTGCATTTCTGGGGCCTTTGCCTGGGGCATTCATGGCATCTTCTCCTGTTTATAAGTGTGTTGGTACAGACCAGAAAAACCGACATTCCGAGTGTACGCCCCGAGTCAGGGCCCGCCAAACCGGACCGACCAGCAACAAATTCCGGTTTGCCTCGGTACCGCTCTGGTTTAGCATTCCTGATCCGCCATAAAAGAATCCATAGAGGAGAGCCCCATGAGCCAGTACCAGAACATCCTTTACCGGGCCGAAGGCCCGATTGGCACCATCACACTCAACCGCCCGGAGAGCCATAACGCCCAGAACATCCGTCTCATCAATGAGATAGATGACGCTCTCAAAGAGGCCTGTGGGGATGACAACGTACGGGTCATCGTGCTTGAAGGCGCAGGCAGATCCTTCTCTTCCGGGCACGATCTCTCGATTGCCTCGGCGGACAAGGACTCGCTCGACACCTATGAAGACGCCTACTATCAACGCCGTAAAACGCCGGAGACCCTGTTTGATCACGAGGCGGAAATCTACGTCAACCGCTGTCTTGCCATTCGCAATGCCCCCAAGCCGACCATCGCGAAAGTACAGGGGCACTGTATCGCCGCTGGCTGGATGGTCGCCAGTATGTGCGACCTGATCATTGCTGCGGACAACGCCAGATTTGCCAATCCGGTCGCCCGTATGGCCTGTGTCGGCGCCGAAATTCCGGTGGAGTTCTGGGATCTCGGTGTGCGTAAAGCCAAAGAGCTGCTCTTCACCGGCAACAAGATCGAGGCGGATGAAGCCAAAACCCTGGGTATGGTCAATCAGGTGGTACCGCTGGATGAACTGGATGAATTCACCACGGCGATGGCCAACAAAATTGCACAGGTGCCGCCAGTCACCCTCAAACTACTCAAGCAATCCATGAACCGCAGTCTCGACGCCATGGGTCAGGCCAACTCCTTCGCGGAACACTTTGTACTCCATCAGTTTGGTCACCAGACCCAGGAGTTCAAAGAGTTCATGGGGGGGCGGTCAGACAGCTCAGTTAAAGCTTTCGTCAGCCGTCGCGATAAAGCGACCCAGGCATGAGCGGTCGCCTTGAGGGCAAAACCGCCCTGATCACCGGGGCCGGCGGGCCGATGGGTTTCAATATCGCTTTACGATTTGCCGAAGAGGGAGCCTCTCTGGCCCTCTCCGATATCTCTGGCAATCGACTCAATCAGGCAGTTGAACAACTTGAACCCCTGCTGGCCTCTGAGGCCAAACTGGTGGCCAGTCGCGGCGATATGCGCTCTGGTGAAGAGGTCGCAGAGCTGGTGGCCGCTGCCCAGCGTGGGCTTGGCACCGTTGATATTCTGATCAATGTGGTTGGAGGGATTAAAGGGGAGATGTACGAACCGCTGCTGACCCTCACCGAAGCGCGCTGGGACGAAACCTTCGACCTCAATTTGAAAGCCAACTTTCACCTGATAAAACAGCTCGCACCCGCCATGCTGAAACAGGGCTACGGCCGCATTGTGAATCTGGCCTCGATCCATTTTGCCGGCGAGGCAGGCAACTCCGATTACGGCGCGGCCAAAGCTGCAGTGGCCTCCCTGACCCGCACCATGGCCATGGAACTGGCCCCGGCAGTAAACGTGAACTGTATTGCCCCGGGGCTGATTAACACCTCGGTGGTCGCCCGCATGCCAGACAATGAGCTCGCCCAAATTATCGACAACACCCTGCTCAAGCGGCTGGGCGAACCCCGGGAGATCGCCAACGCGGCGCTGTTTCTCGCCAGCGACGAGGCCTCGTACATTACCGGCATCACCCTGCCGGTTTCCGGCGGCATTTTCCCGGCTTTGTAACGGGGAGCGCCTCGCCTCAACGAAACTCAGTCTGGAATAAAACCGGGGGCCACAGTCCCCTCACGTCACTGTCATAATAGGCGGTCACCGGTTCTGTGACCTTCAGCTCAGGAAACAGCCATTTATCCGTCAATTTAGGAGCCAACAATGGAAGACTCTAGCGGCTTTGTCTCAAATTACCTGATCCCCTGGGCGATCAATATAGGTCTGGCTGTATTCATCTTTGTGGTTGGGCGCATCGTCGTCAAGGTGGTTTGTGGCGTGATCCGGAGACTCCTGGTCAAGTCTGACATCGACGACGTTCTGACCAACTTCCTGGTCGCCATCGCCAACGCTCTGCTGCTGCTGGTTGTGATTATTGCGGCCCTGCGGCAACTGGGGGTGGATACCACCTCCCTGATTGCCCTGATCGGTGCCGCCGGCCTGGCCGTCGGTCTGGCCCTGCAAAACTCCCTGGCAAATTTTGCCGCCGGCGTAATGTTGATTCTGTTCCGCCCCTTCAAAACCGGAGATTTCATTGAGGCCGGCGGGACATCCGGGGTGGCAGAGGCCATCAGCATCTTCAGCACCACCCTGCGCACCGGAGACAACCGCGAGGTGATCGTACCCAACGGTGCCATCTACGGCGGCACCATAACCAACTTCTCAGCCCGGGACACCCGGCGGGTGGATATGGTCTTCGGCATCGGTTATGACGACGACCTGCTGAAAGCCAAGCAGCTCATCATTGATACCCTGGCCGCCGATGAGCGGGTACTGAAAGATCCGGAACCCCTGGTCGCCGTCGGTGAACTGGCGGACAGCAGCGTCAACTTCAATGTCCGCCCCTGGGTCAAGAGTGCGGATTATTGGGGTGTGATGTTCGACACCACCGAGACCCTCAAACTCGCGTTTGACCACGCCGGCATCTCCATCCCCTACCCGCAGATGGATGTGCACATGGACAAGTCCGACGGCTAACCAGACTAAGTCGATTGCCGCCCTTTTCAGGGCGGTGACTGACCTCCGGATATGGACGAACTGCAGCAAGAACTCGACACCCTCCAGCGGATGATCGCTACCGCCAGCGACCTCGCGGTACGCTACGGCTTCCAGGTGCTGGCGGCCATTGTCATCCTGATCGTTGGCTTCTATCTTGCCCGCGGCGCGGGCAACGGAGTGCTCAAACTCTGCACCGGTCGCAGTCTGGACCCAACCCTCTCCCGCTTCTTCGCCGGCTCGATGAAAATGCTGGTGCTGGTGTTTGTGGTGATCATCGCCATGAGCAAGTTCGGCATCACCATTGCGCCCTTTATTGCGGCCATCGGTGCCCTCGCCTTCGGCAGCAGTTTCGCCCTCTCCGGGCCACTCTCCAACTTCGGCGCAGGCATCACCATCATCCTGACCCGCCCCTTTGTGATTGGGAACACCATTCAGGTTCAGGGGGTCCACGGGCTGGTCAAGGAGATCACCCTCAGCACCACCCTGCTGGAGACGGAGGATGGCGAGATCATCATGATTCCCAACAAACATATTGTTGGGGAGATTCTGGTGAACTCCTACGAAAACCGCATTATTGAGGGCAGCTTGCGGATCAGTTACCGGGCCAATTCAGAACAGGCGATGGAGCTAATTCGCGATGCCATTAACGGCGATGAGCAGGTAGTCAAAAAGCCCCCGGTCCAGGTCGGCATCGGTGCCTTTGGCGAAGATGCCCTGGCCATCCACTACCGCTACTGGGTCGCCACCGAGCAGTTCATGCAGACCCAGTTCCGGGTTAATCAAGCTATCTATAGTACGCTGCAGGGGGCCGGCATCGAGATCCCCACACCCCGGCAGCAGATCACCATCACCGAGCGAAGCTGAACACCATCACCATGCAAACCATCCGCGCTCCACACCATCCGCTGATCTGGCTGACTCTGTTAGCCCTCGGTCTGCGGGCGCTGATTCCGGTTGGCTTCATGCCGAATCTCAGTGGTGAGGATGGCACCCCCATCATCATCTGCTCGGCGGGCGTCTACCGGACCATACTCATAGATGGCTCTGGCGACCAGAGCGGACCCGACCACGCCCCGGGCCAGGTCCAGGTCCAGGCGCACTGCCCCTACAGCCTGTTTCTGGGTGAACCCGCCCTGCCCGGGGCTAATGCGCTGGCCGCCTTCATCACTCCCGCAATTCATCGGCCAGTTGGCTTCATCCCCGTCGACAGCACGCTCCACCAGCCGGAAAATTCACACCAACCCCGCGCCCCACCCCTCTTTAGCTAAATCCTGACGTCTGAAAGTTGTTAACAGCCACCCCGGAGGGTCGCTGTGAGTCGACTCTACGCCGGCCATCTCGAATGGCCGGCACACCGGTTAATTCAGCTAAAGAGAACAGCAATGAGCTATCGAAAACTACTCTCCAGAACCGTCCTGATTTGTAGCCTGGGCATCACTACATCTGTATCCGCCGACAGCCTTCAGGGTGTTATCGCAGGCAATCTCAACCCCATCAAAGCGGATAGCCACGCACCGATCGGTGTCATGGGCGACCACATGCACAGCAAAGGTGAATGGATGATCTCCTACCGCTATATGCAGATGCGCATGGAAGACAACCGCGACGGCACCCACGATCTCAGCCCGGCAGAAATAGCCACCGGCGTGACCAATCCTTTTTTCGGTCAGCCGATGCAGCCCCCAACCCTGCGCGTGGTGCCTACGAAAATGCGCATGGAGATGCACATGCTGGGCGGCATGTACGCCCCCTCGGACAACCTGACTCTGATGGCGATGCTGCCCTACACCAAAAACGAAATGGATCATCTCACCTTCTCTGGCGGCATGGGCACTACTCTTTTGGGCGGCTTCACCACGCAGTCATCCGGCATCGGTGATCTTAAGCTCAGCGGACTCTACCGCCTGTTTGACGATGCCACCCACCATCTCCATCTAAATGTCGGCATCAGCCTGCCCACCGGCGCCACAGATGAGGAAGACCAGGTCCTGACCCCTATGGGGGCCACACCGACCCTGCGTCTGCCCTACCCCATGCAACTCGGCTCCGGCACCTATGATCTGTTGCCAGGTCTGACCTATAGCGGCGAGCACGGTCAGCTGGGTTGGGGCAGTCAGTACAGCGCGGTTGTTCGGCTGGGTAAGAATGACGACCACTACGCCCTTGGAGATCAGCACCGGCTGAGCGCCTGGGGCAGCTATCGCTGGCGTGATGGAGTCAGCAGTTCACTGCGGCTAGCAGCCCAAACCATTGATGACATTGATGGGATCGACCCTCTGATCGTCGCCCCGGTACAAACTGCTGACCCGGCGAATCAAGGCGGCGAACGGGTAGATCTGTTTGTCGGTCTAAACCTGGTCGGCCAACGGGCGGCCTTACGCGGCCACAGGCTGGCGCTGGAAATCGGCACCCCAATTTATGAAGATCTTAACGGGCCTCAGCTAAAAACGGACTGGATCGCCACTGTGGGTTACCAGTACGCCTTCTAACCACCGAAGACCTTGCAAAAATGCGCTTGGCCCGTCGAGCAGCACGCTGACGGCGGGCCAATCAAATCAACCAGCGGGAAACTCAGCCTGAGACCGAATCCGCTGCTGAGCAAGCTCCGTGAGGGTAATGGTTTTGGCCACGTTGGCACTCTTGCGGATATGGCCGAGCATCAAGGCCTGAGCACTTTTCACATCCCGCTGACGTAACAGTTCGAGTATCTTGTGATGCTCGGCATAAGTCTGCTCAATCCGTTCAGGTTTGGTGAAGTCAAGCCGCCGAACGATATGCAGGTGCTCATTCACATCCTCCAGATAGCGTGCCAGCACGCTGTTTCCAGCGCCAAGGGCCAGACTACTATGAAACTGCTCATCCCGGGCTGCCATGGATTCCACCGGCATCGGGCTTTTTGGTACCTGCTGCGGATCCCACAACGCCGCCAGGGCATCAAGCTGACTGTCAGGCATATTCACTCCGGCCAGTGCAAGGGCTTCCATTTCAAGAGCGATACGCACCTCGTAATAGTCGTTGATTTCATCAATGTCGATTTCACGAATGAAACACCCCTGCTTGGGGCGAATCGTCAGGTAACCCTCCGCAGCCAGGCGTTGCAACGCCTCCCTCACCGGGGTACGGCTGACCCCGAAACGCTTTGACAGTTCGTTCTCCGTAATCCGGGAACCGGGATAGAGGGCGAAGCTGAGAATCATCTCCTTCAGTTGCCGATAGACATCCTGCGGCAAAAGCTTGGACACCGACGCCTTCATCTTCGACTACTCATAACCGTGTACCGCCATTCTAGGCCAGCAGCCAATGTATGCAAGAGAGACCACGATAGTGCCTATGCACCAACCCTGTGCGCGACTGGTGATGCCCACTCAATCCAGAATGCCCGCAACCCGTCCCGGTTAGCGGCCGAGTCCAGCTTTTATCGACCCCTGGATCATTTGGCCCGCAATATGCATGTCACGTTGTATACAAGAATTCGCTGGCACTAAATTACGCGGTGAACCGGGAACCGGAACCAATGGATTACAGAGCACAACCTACCGACCCCAGGTCGGGCGTCACCGAGCGTGTAGGCACGGGGAGCACAGAGACCGGCGGGCTTTTCTCTCCGCCTGGGCCGGCCTCTACCCCGTTGCCCACACCACCTGCAGAGACCGGATAATCTGGGAA
>JAKLLR010000048.1 GCA_022014175.1 Gammaproteobacteria bacterium
GGCCGCTAATTTTGTGGGGCGTTAAGGACGCTCCGATCAATCTGCCCAGCCCCGGGGGCAGAATTGGCTCAGGCTGCTGGAATGGTATGTCAACGCGGATGAGGCGTACCTGATCCTGGTCAACAGCGCGTGCGGATGAGCTGTGTTCTTGGGTTGCCCGCTATAGTGCGTCCTGATGTGTCCGGATTGACGCTTGGGCATCCCGAACCGGTGCCTCATTGCCCTTAAAAAGGTGACTCCTGAGTCGGCATTCTGACCAGATTAACGCCTAACCGAAGCCTGGATGATGTGCGTGACTGCCTGTTGGGACTTGAGGTGGAAGATGTGGATGGCAACCAACGTTTAGCATGGGCAGATCGTCCGTGTTTAAGCGGGTTTTGAAGCTGTTTATGGGTTTAATTTGGAGGTTTTAAGCCATGAAATGGTGCCGAGGGTCGGAGTCGAACCGACACGGAGTTGCCCCCGCCAGATTTTGAGTCTGGTGCGTCTACCAGTTTCGCCACCCCGGCAGCAGAGTAGGCGGCGAAGTATACCGCTGCGAACTTCGGCCGCAAGTGGCCTGCTCTCTGGTAGTATCGCGCGCCATGTTACGTAGCGATTTCTCCTACCCGCTCCCCCCTGAGTTGATTGCCCAGCATCCGCCGGCACAGCGGGGTGATAGTCGTCTGCTGGTGCTGCCTGCAGATGGCGATCTGGCTGATCGGCAGTTTCAGGATCTGCCAGGTTTTTTACAGCCAGATGATCTGCTGGTGCTGAATGATACCCGGGTGATTCCGGCCCGTCTGTTTGGCGTGAAGGCCAGTGGTGGTCGGGTTGAGGTGCTGGTGGAGCGGCTGCTGGATGAACACCGTTTGCTGGCCCAGGTGCGGGTTAGCAAACCGCTTCATGGAGGTGGCATTCTGTGGTTGGGTGAGGATGGTGGCCTGCGGGCAGAAGTGCTGGATCGTGAGGGCGAGTTCTATCAGTTGGCGCTGGATCCGAGCAAACCTGCGGCCGTCTGGCTGGAGCGGTACGGGCATATGCCGTTGCCTCCTTATATAGATCGGGCGGATGATGCTCTGGATCACTCCCGCTATCAGACCGTTTACGGTGAGGCCCCCGGGGCGGTGGCTGCGCCCACTGCGGGCCTGCATTTTGATGAAGCGATGTTGGCGCATCTTCAATCTGACAGGGTCAGGCTGACGCGGATTACACTGCATGTTGGTGCGGGCACCTTTCAACCGGTGCGGGTGGACAATGTCTGCGATCACAAGATGCATGCGGAGTGGCTGCGGGTTTCGCCGGCGGCCTGCCAGGCTGTGGCTGAGACACGGGCGCGGGGTGGGCGAGTGGTCGCGGTAGGCACGACGGCGATGAGGGCGCTGGAGAGCGCCGCCGCTTCCGGCGAGCTACTGCCATTCGAAGGGGAGACCCGGCTGTTTGTCACTCCCGGTTATCAGTTTCGGGTGGTGGATGCTCTGGTGACCAACTTCCACACGCCGGAGTCCACGCTATTGATGCTGGTCTCGGCTTTCGGCGGGCCGGCTCGGGTGATGGCAGCCTATCACCATGCGATTGCCGCCCGCTACCGCTTTTTGAGTTACGGGGATGCCATGTTGATTGAGCGTTATGAGGGACCGGGCGATGAAGTTTGAGTTGCTGGCCCAGGATGGTGCGGCGCGGCGGGGTGTTCTGAGCTTTGACCGGGGGCAGGTGCAGACCCCGGTCTTCATGCCGGTGGGGACTTATGGCACGGTCAAAGGGATGCTGCCGGAGCAGCTGTTGGAGTGCGGCGCTGAAATAGTGCTGGGCAATACCTTTCACCTGATGCTGCGGCCAGGGCTGGAGGTGGTTGAAGCTCACGGTGACCTGCATGACTTCATGCATTGGCAGGGGCCTGTTCTGACCGATTCCGGCGGGTTCCAGGTCTTCAGCCTGGCGGCCATGCGCAAGATCACCGAGGCTGGCGTGGAGTTTCAGTCGCCGGTGGATGGTGCCAGAGTCTTTCTCGGCCCGGAGGCGTCGATGGATGTACAACGGCGCCTCGGTTCTGACATCGTCATGATCTTTGATGAGTGCACCCCCTATCCGGCGGACTACGATCAGGCCCGGAACTCCATGGAGCTCTCCCTGCGCTGGGCGGAGCGCAGCAAACTGGCCCACGGCGATAATCCTTCGGCGCTGTTTGGAATCGTTCAGGGCGGTATGCATGAGGCGCTGCGGGACCAGTCCGTCAAAGGCCTGACCGATATCGGCTTTGACGGTTACGCCATTGGTGGTCTCTCGGTTGGTGAACCCAAAGAGGAGATGCGGCGGATTCTGAAGCATACAGTGCCGCTGCTGCCCCGGGATCGTCCTCGTTACCTGATGGGGGTGGGCACGCCTCAGGATATCGTGGCGGCGGTGCAGCAGGGAGTGGATATGTTCGACTGCGTAATGCCCACCCGTAACGCCCGTAACGGTCACCTGTTCAGCCGTCACGGGGTGGTGCGAATTCGCAACAGCACCTACCGCGCCGATACCCGGCCGGTGGATCCGGACTGTGGCTGCTACACCTGTCAGCACTACAGTCGCGCCTATCTTCGTCATCTACAGGTTCAGAACGAGATTCTCGGTGCCCAGCTCGCGACCATCCACAACATCTGGTACTACCAGGCGTTGATGCAGGGTTTGCGTGCTGCGATTGCGGCCGGGGAGCTGGATGAGTTTGTCGAAAACTTCCATGGGCAGCAGCGGAAGTGAAGCCCCATCTGTGGCATAATCGCCGCGCTTTTAGCTTGGGCTATCCAAGGTCATTCAAGGGGGAGAATCGTCTGTGAGTTTTCTGATTGGAGATGCACTGGCCGCCGCGCCAGCTGGGCAGGCTTCCTTAGCCAGTTTTGCGCCACTGCTGGTGATCGGCGTGCTGTTTTACTTCCTCATCATCCGGCCCCAGAGCAAGCGGGTGAAAGACCACCGGCAGCTGGTTGAGAATCTGACCAAGGGCGATGAAGTGGTGACCAACGGCGGCATTCTGGGACGCATCACCAGGGCAGACCAGGACTACCTCACGATTGAAGTGGCTGACGGAGTCGAGGTTCATGTGCAGCGCCAGGCTGTCTCCACTGTGCTGGAAAAAGGCACCATCAAGGGTCTCTGAGCAATCTGAATGAACCGTTATCCGCTCTGGCGATACCTGCTGTTGCTGCTGGTACTGGCCGCCGGCCTGATCTACGCCCTGCCGAATCTCTATGGCTCAGACCCGGCTCTGCAGATCTCTGCGGATCGCGGCGCAACCATCACGGTGGGCATCCTCGACCGGGTTGAGAAGCTGCTGCGGGAGGAGTCTATTGAGTACAACTCCTCAGTACTGGAGGCGGATGACATCCTCATCCGCTTCGGTGATACCGACAGCCAGCTGAAAGCCAAGGACCTGGTCCAGGCGACCCTGGGTACCGATTATCAGGTGGCTCTGAACCTGGCCCCGGCGGCACCGGCCTGGCTTGAGAGGTTCGGGGCCGAGCCGATGTATCTGGGGCTGGATCTGCGAGGTGGTGTTCACTTCCTGCTGGATGTGGATATGGATGCCGCGGTGGCCAAGGCGGAGGAGCGCTACGTCGGCGACCTCCGGGCGCTGCTGCGGGACGAGAAGGTCCGTTATCAACAGATTGAGCCCTTTGCCGCTCTGGATGGGGATTCCGGGGTTGTGGCGAAATTCGGTAGCGCGGCGGAGCGGGACCAGGCTGCGGATCTGGCCCGGCGTAATTTCCCGGATCTGCGGGTTGAGAGTGACAGCGACGGCGAGCTTTTTCTGGTCCGAGTCCGGCTCACCGAAGTGGCTCGCAGGGACACCCGTTCGTTTGCTCTAAAACAGAACATCACTACCCTGCGTAATCGCGTCAACGAACTGGGTGTGGCCGAGCCGGTGATCCAGCAGCAGGGCGATAACCGCATCATCGTGCAGCTACCCGGAGTGCAGGACACTACTCGGGCCAAGGCGGTGCTGGGTGCGACCGCCACCCTCGAGTTCAAGCTGGTGGACGAGCAGAACGAACTGGAGAGCGGACTCTCCAGGCGGGTGCCGCCGGGTAGCCGCCGTTACGACATGCGTCGGGGCGGGGATATTCTGCTGTTTAAGCGGACTATTCTGACCGGCGAATACATCACCAGCGCCGCATCTGGCATCGATCCCCAGAATGGTGATTCCATCGTCTCCATCACCCTGGATGGTCGGGGAGCCCGGGTATTCGAGCGGATCACCGGTGAAAATATTGGTAAGCGGATGGCGGTGATCTTCATTGAAAACCGGACCCAGCTGGTGCGAGCGCCAGATGGCACCATCAGCAGTGTCAAACGGCGGGTGGAGGAGGTGATTACCGCACCAGTGATTCAGGACACCTTGGGCCGACGGTTTCAGATCACCGGGCTGGATTCCCCGGCTGAGGCACGGGACCTCGCTCTGTTGCTGCGGGCGGGTTCCCTGGCGGCGCCGATGGATATCGTTGAAGAGCGCACCGTCGGCCCGAGCCTGGGGCAGGACAATATCGACAAGGGCCTGGCTTCGGTGGTGATCGGTCTGGTCCTGGTACTGGCATTCATGGCCTTCTGGTACAAAGGTTTCGGCCTGGTTGCCAACCTCGCTCTGGTTGTCAATCTGGTTCTGATAGTGGCGGCGCTCTCCCTGTTTCAGGCGACCCTGACCCTGCCGGGTATCGCTGGTGTGGTGCTCACGGTGGGTATGGCGGTGGATGCCAACGTGCTGATTTTCGAGCGTATTCGGGAAGAGCTGGCAGTGGGCAATACCCCCCAGGCGAGTATCAACGCCGGTTACGCCAAGGCATTTTCGACCATTATGGATGCCAATATCACCACCCTGATCGCCTCAGTGGTGCTGTTTGCCTTTGGCACCGGACCGATCAAGGGTTTTGGGGTCACCCTCAGCATCGGCATTCTGACCTCCATGTTCACCGCTATTCTGGGTACCCGGGCGGTGGTCAATCTGGTCTGGGGTAACCGGCGCCTCAGCCGACTGTCAATCTAGAGACGACTCATGGATTTCTTTAAGAAAACACCCCGAATCG
This sequence comes from Gammaproteobacteria bacterium, assembly GCA_022014175.1. GTDB lineage: Bacteria > Pseudomonadota > Gammaproteobacteria > Immundisolibacterales > JAKLLR01 > JAKLLR01. The sequence continues at coordinate 5,040 of JAKLLR010000048.1, forward strand.
ATTTTATGAGTCGACGGCAGCAGGCATTAATGGTTTCCGGCACTGTGCTGCTTCTGCTGGTTGCGTCACTGCTGTTTCGAGGCATGAGCCTCGGTATCGATTTCACCGGCGGCACCGTGGTTGAGGTGGGCTATGAGAACTCGGTGGAGCTCCCCCAGGTGCGTGGTCAGCTGGCAGACGCGGGGCTGGATAATGCGGTGGTGCAGTTTTTTGGCACCAGCCGTGATGTACTGGTGCGGGTGCCGGTTGATGAGGAGCGCAGCAGCGCCGATATCAGCGAGAAGGTCCTGGCTGCGCTGGGCAGTGGCGGCGCGGATGTCGCCATGCGCCGGGTCGAGTTTGTCGGCCCGCAGGTGGGTGAAGAGCTGACGGAGGATGGCGCCTGGGCGCTATTCTACGTGCTCGTAGGCATTCTGATTTATGTCGGTTTCCGATTTGAACTGCGCTTTGCGCTGGGGGCAGTGGTGGCTCTGGTGCACGACGTGGTCTTTGCGCTTGGAGTATTTTCCCTCACCGGCATCGAGTTTGATCTGACTGTTCTGGCGGCGCTGCTGGCGGTGGTCGGTTACTCCCTGAATGACACCATCGTGATCTACGATCGCATTCGTGAGAACTTCCGGCGCATGCGCAAGGCCACGGTGATTGATGTGATCAACCGCTCTCTGAACGAGTCACTGTCTCGCACCGTGGTGACTTCGTTGACCACTCTGGTGGTGCTCTTGGCTCTGTTGCTGTTTGGTGGCGAAATTATCCGGGGTTTTTCGGTCGCCCTGATTCTCGGAGTGCTGGTGGGAACATACTCCTCTGTCTATATCGCCAGCTCGGTACTGGTATTGATGGGTGTGAGCAAGGAAGACCTGGCGGTGCCGGTCAAAGAGAATGCGGGGGATGGCTCCCAGGTCTGATCAGCTGGGGTCAAATCGCTGCAGTCATCGGAGCCTGTTCAGGCTGAGGTTTTTATCTAGAAGGTGGCAGGCTGAAAACCCGCCTCGTCATCGTACTCAACGCCACCGGCAGCGTCATGCCACGGGGGCAATACGAACCTTGTGACTGACCTGCCGTTCAGCTCAAACTGCTGAGTCTCTGGGCGGTGGGTGTGGCCGTGAATCAGCATGCTGGCACTCTGCTCTAACATGGCCTGTTGAATGCTCTCCGCAGTCGCGTCCATCACTTCGAGGGGTTTCTGTGCGGTTGCCTCCCGGCTCTGGGCGCGCAGGCTGCGACCGACGGCGACCCGCTCCGCAACCGGCATCGCCAGCAACAGAGGGCGTTTCGCCGGGTCCTGAATCTGCCTCCGAAAGGCCTGGTACTCGAGATCTCGACTGCAGAGGGTGTCGCCGTGCAGCAACAGCACCCGCTCACCGCCCAGCTGAAGCAGCGTACCGTCCGGCAGCGGTTGACAGCCACTGGCCCGGTAAAACGCCTCGCCAACCAGGAAATCGTGATTGCCCGGTATGAAATGGATTTGGGTGCCGGCGGCGGAGAGTTGCTTCAGGCCGGTAATAACCGGCTCGAAACTCTCCAGGCCGATGTCATCCCCCAGCCAGGCGTCGAACAGATCGCCGAGAATATAGAGGGCGTCATACCGGTTCGCTTCACCCAGGAAGCCGATAAACGGCGACAGGTCCCCCTCCTCATCGAGATGAATATCAGCAATAAAGAGGGCGGAGGCGCTCATCGTGAAACCTGACTGGCCGCTAAATTATTCGGTGATTTCAGCGGCGGACTGAATGATCACCGGCTCCCGGGGTACTTCGGCGGGGAAGGGGCCGCCGGGTCCGGTGGGCAGGGCGGCGATGGCGTCCAGTACGTCCAGCACCTCATCGCTCTCAACCAGCTTGCCGAAGACGGCGTAGCCCCAGCCCTGGGGAGATTTTTCCTTGAAATCGAGGAAGTGGTTGTCATCGATGTTGATGAAGAACTGGCTGGTGGCGGAGTGGGGGTCGCCGGTACGGGCCATACAGAGGGTGCCTCGTTTGTTTTCAGCGCCGTTATCCGCTTCGTTTTCGATGGGGGCACGGGTCGCTTTCTGTTCGTAATCAGCGGTGTAACCGCCCCCCTGAATGACGAAATTTGGCACGCTACGGTGGAAGATGGTGCCGTCGAAGAAGCCGTCTCGCACGTAGGTGAGGAAGTTCTCCACGGTCTTCGGGGCCTTGTCGGGCCAGAGTTCCATCACCAGGGTGCCGTGGCTGGTGTTCATTTTGACTTTGGGGTTCTGCTCGCTCATTTTGCGCTCACTTGTTGCCTATTCGGGAGTCTTAAAAAGCGCGGGAGTTTAACATAGGGCCTGGCTCTCTCAGTCCTGCCAGCCCGTTCTAATCCGCTAGAATAGCGCCCTTTTGTGACGGATCTAATGAGTTTGCAGATACACAACAGCCTGACCCGGCAGAAAGCCGAACTGGTGCCCATCACCCCCGGTCGGGTGGGCATGTATGTTTGCGGCATGACGGTCTACGACTACTGCCATATCGGCCACGCCCGTGTGCTGGTGGTGTTCGACATGATTGCCCGCTATCTCCGCCACAGTGGCCTCGATGTGCACTATGTGCGCAATATTACCGATATCGATGACAAGATCATCCAGCGGGCCAGTGACAATGGCGAACCCTTTGAGCATCTGACCGGGCGGTTCATCGATGCGATGCATGCGGATTCAGCGGCCCTCGGCGTATTGCCACCAGACGAGGAGCCTCGGGCCACCGCCCATGTTGGCGAGATCGTGACCATGGTGCAGCAGCTGGTTGAGGGTGGGCACGCCTATGCCAGCCCTAACGGTGATGTCTATTTCGACGTCAGCGGCTGGGCGGATTACGGCCAGCTCTCGAACCGCTCGCCGGACGAGATGCGGGCCGGTGCCCGGGTCGACGTGAACGAGGCGAAGGACGATCCCCTGGATTTTGTGCTCTGGAAGGCTGCCAAACCTAGCGAACCCAGCTGGCCCTCACCCTGGGGCGACGGGCGGCCCGGCTGGCACATCGAGTGCTCGGCGATGTCCACCCACTGCCTGGGTAGCCATTTCGATATTCACGGCGGCGGCGCCGATCTGCTCTTTCCTCACCATGAGAACGAGATCGCCCAGTCCTGCGCCAGCACCGGCGACGACTTTGTTAACGTCTGGATCCACAACGGTTTCGTGCGGGTGGACGATGAAAAGATGTCCAAATCCTTGGGCAACTTCTTCACCATTCGTGAGGTGCTCGAGCGCTATCAGCCGGAAGTGCTACGTTACTTTATTCTCTCCAGCCACTATCGCAGCCCCCTGAATTACTCGGATGCGGCCCTCGATAATGCCCGCGCCGCCTTGACCCGCTACTACACCGCACTGGATCTGGCGGGAGAGCAGGAGGGGGCCGCGGTGCCGACCGAAGATGACTATGTGGTCCGTTTCCAGAGTGCGATGGACGATGACTTCAATACCCCGGAAGCCCTGGCAGTACTGGCCGATCTGACCCGGGCCCTCAACCGGGCAGAGTCGGCGGAGAGGATCGGGCTTGCACTGCGACTGCGTCAACTGGGTGGTGTTTTGGGACTGTTGCAGCAGTCTCCAAGGGCGTTTCTGCAGGGTGATGAGACCGGGCACGCTGAAGACGATGTCGATATTGATGAACTGGTGCGTCAGCGTAACGCGGCCCGGGCCGCGAAGGCCTGGGGTGAGGCTGACCGCATTCGGGATCTGCTGGCGGAGAGGAATATTCTGCTGGAAGACAGTGGTGGTGAAACCCGCTGGCGGCGAGGTTAAAGACGAACTGGGTCGTTCAGGCTTTGGCACTCTCCGAGGCTTCAGCCGCCTCGAGGGTATTCTGCAGCAGCATGGCGATGGTCATCGGGCCGACGCCGCCGGGCACCGGGGTGATCCAGCCCGCCCGCTCCACCGCATTGGCGAAGTCGATATCCCCCACCAGGGTGCCATCCGTCTGGCGGTTGATGCCCACATCAATCACCACCGCACCGGGTTTGACCCACTGCCCGGGAATCAGCCCCGGTTTGCCCACCGCCACCACCAGAATATCCGCCTGTGCCACCTTGGCTTGAAGGTCCCGGGTAAAGCGGTGGCAGACCGTGACCGTGGCCCCCGCCAGTAGCAGCTCCAGCGCCATCGGCCGGCCGACGATGTTGGAGGCCCCCACAATCACCGCATCCTGACCCACGGGTTCGATGCCGTAATCGGCGAGCAGGGCCATCACACCTTTTGGGGTACAGGCTCTCAGGCCCGGCAGCCGCAGGGCCAGCAGTCCCATGTTGCAGGGGTGAAAACCATCCACATCCTTGGCCGGATCGATCAGATCAAGCAGCCGCTGCTCATCCAGATGAGCTGGCAGGGGGAGTTGCAGCAGAATACCGTCAATCGCCGGGTTCAGGTTGAGCTGTTTGATCAGCTGCTCCAACGATGTCTGATCCGTTGCTGTGGGCAGGTTAAACGATTCGGAGTGAAAACCAGCGATTTCGCAGGCGTTGCGCTTGTTGCGTACGTAGACCTGAGATGCGGGGTCTTCACCCACCAGAATCACCGCCAGCCCCGGTGGCCGTAACCCCTGCTGCAACCGCGCCTCCACCCGTTGCCGGATGCGATCACGTACCCTGCTGGCAGTGGCTTTTCCGTCGATGAGTGTAGCGGTCATGCTGGTTCGTGCGGCCCTGTTTTCGGCCCAGCGTCGGAGGCTCTGCCGGATGCTCTGAAAGGGGCGTAATGATCGCATTTCTGCCCCCTAACCGCCAGCAGTGAGTAGCTTGCGCGTTGACGCTTCAGGAGGGTCGGGAGTATATTCTGCCTCCCGCGTTTTCCGCGTGGAAGCTGAAGGTCACATCGGGGTATAGCGCAGTCTGGTAGCGCGCCTGCTTTGGGAGCAGGATGTCGGGAGTTCGAATCTCTCTACCCCGACCAAAATATGCCCTCGACGATGGTCTGGTTGGGTTAAAGGCGCCCGTAGCTCATCTGGATAGAGCATCGGCCTTCTAAGCCGAGGGTAGCAGGTTCGAGTCCTGCCGGGCGCGCCACCCCGGTCTGGAACAGAGTTAACAGTTAATGGTGAGCGTAGCTCAGTTGGTAGAGCCCCGGATTGTGATTCCGGTGGTCGTGGGTTCGAGCCCCATCGTTCACCCCATTCAAAGCAAAAAAGCCCCGATTTTCGGGGCTTTTTTGTTGTCAGCGCATCGAATTAGATCAGCCAGGCAGACAGATTCGGTATAATCGGCGGCGGGCCGTTAGCTCAGTTGGTAGAGCAGCTGACTCTTAATCAGCGGGTCGTCGGTTCGAGCCCGACACGGCCCACCAAACAACATCTGGATACAGCCCTGCAGTTGGGTGGGTGGTGGCGGTTTGTGCTTCTCGATGTCGCTCTTCCGCCACCCTCTTGTTGGTCCCGCCACAGTCGCGGCTAGACCCTTGGTCGACAAATCTGACGGTTACCCCGGTTTTGCGTGACATGATCCGGGTCCCCGGATAGAGTACGCCAATGCGTGGAATTTCGAATGTTCTGGTTTTGCTCGCCTCTGTTTGCCTGCTGGCCGGACAGGTTAGCGGCACGCATATGCATGTTGACCTGGGTGAAAGCCATGCGGATACGCATGGGACCCGTCTCCATCATGCTGATCCGGATGGGCACGAGCATAAAGCACATGTGGATATTTCGCTGGCAGGGCTGCGTGCCAGCGGGCCGGAACTCCTGCCTTTCATCCTTGCCACTGTTATCGCACTGGTGGGTCTTGTTTGTTCAGATTGGCGGCCTCGACCGCTGCCCCCCGAGTTCGTCAGAATCCGGCCCCGCCCTCGCTGGCGGCCGCCGTTACGCGCCCCTCCGCTCTAAGCCCCTCTCTTACTGACTGATGTTGGTGGTGCGGACCTGCCCGGTCTGCGCCTGACGACATGTTTTCTGATTGGAAGTTTTCCGCAGGTGTCACTCTTGATGATGCCTGTCAGGGAGTGGGTAATGTTGAATCTGTTTTTATTTTGGTGCCGGAATAGCCCGGCGCCCCTGTTCGGGTTTCTGCTGCTCTGGATCGCACCGATACCCGTTCTGGCGCAGCCAGCAGGTAGTTTGACGCTGGAGGAGAGTATCCGGCTTGCGGTCGAGATCGCACCGGAGACACAGCGTGCGGAGGCGGTGGTCGAGGCGCGGCAGGGCGCGTTGCAGCAGGCGGGGGCTTGGCCCAATCCCGAGATTGAACTGCGTGCCGACGACAAGCTTGGCAAGGATGATGGCAGCGGTGGTGACGATTTTACCCAGTTTGCCTTTAGCCAACCCCTGCCGCTGAGTGGTCGCCTTGGCCATCAGAAGGCGGTTGCCCGGGCAGAGCTTGATGCGGCTCGTGCCGAACGCCAATATCAGCAGGTAAGCCTGGAAACAGAGGTGGCGCAGCGCTACCACAGCTTGCAGCTGTCGGCGGAGCGTTTACGGCTGGCGGAACAACGCCTGCAACTGGCCGATGATCTGCAGCGCGTCGGGCGCCGACGCGCACAGGCCGGAGAGCTTTCCGACCTGGAGCGCCTGCGCCTGGATCTGATCCGGGAGGCCGCGCAACAAGAAACGGACAAGGCGGAAGGCGCCTACAACGAAGCACTGAGCCGGTTTCGTGCCTACCTGGGGCTAGCCGTCGAGACGATGCCGCAATTGGCGCCCCTTGAACCGTTTGGCCCCATGCCCCCGTTGGACCAGTTGCAGGCCAGCCTGGCAGAGCATCCAGCGTTGCGGGCTGCCAGGAACCGGGTTGAGGGCGCGCGCTCGGGTGTGAATCTGGCGCGTGCCGAACGCCTGCCCGATCCGAGCCTGCGTCTGTTTCGTGAAAGAGATGTCCTCAACGGCCGTCGCCAGGAGGTCACCGGCATTGGCATCGGTATCACCGTGCCGTTATGGGATCGAAACAGCGGACGCATTGACGAAACCCGGGCGCAAGTGATCGAGGTCCAGTCGGAGCTGCAGGCGCTGGATCGGGATTTGGCTAGCCGTCTGCAACAAAGCTATCTGCATCTGAATCATCTCGTACAGCAGGGCGAGCATTACCGCACGCGGTTGTTCCAACCCGCGCTACGCGTTTTCGATCTGACACGCAAGGCATATTCCAGCGGCGAGGTGGAGATCCTCTCGTTGATCGATGCCAACAATACCTATTTTGACGTCCACGAACGCTATCTGGAGTTACTCCAGGAGGCGTGGCTGGAGGCCGCGGAACTGCGTCTGGCCGCCGGACGCGCCCTTGTCTTGACTGAACAGGATACCCACGATGAATAAGCCATTAGCCACACTGTTTTTCATACTGATCCCGACGCTGGCGCCGGCCGCTGAACTTGAACTCACCCGGGAGCAGTTAGCCAGCACACAGATCACCACCACCACCGTCACCACCCGCGAGCTGAAGCCGCGCCTGAATCTGACCGCCACCCTGACGGCCGACCGGCGCAAGAGCCATCGTGTCACACCCGTTGTGGACGGCATGGTGACCGAACTGCTGGCGGTGGAGAACGAGACGGTGCGTAAGGGCCAGGTGCTGGCGCGGCTGCGCAGCAACAGCCTGGGCCAGGCCCAGGCCGATTATCTGGAGGCATTGTCCCGCTTTGAGCTGGCACGCGCCGAACGCACCCGCATCGAAGGGTTATGGAAGGACGGCATCGTCGCCGAAAGCCGCTGGCTCACGGTGGACAGCGAATTCAAGAGCGCCCGCGCCACCCTGGATGCGCGCCGCCGCTTGCTGTCGCTCGCCGGCTTGTCAGATCCGCAGATCCAGGCGCTGGCAAAAACGCCCGACAGTCTGGCGGAGTTCGAGCTGACCAGTCCCATCGATGGCATGGTCACCGGTGTTGAGATCGAGTCGGGTCAACTGCTCGCCACCGGGCAGGTCGCCTTTCATGTGGACGATCTTTCCAGTTTGTGGGCCGAGGTACGCATCCCGGTCGCCAACTTGCCCGAGATCAAACCGGGTGCCGAGGCCATGGTTCAGGTGCAGGCAAGCCCGGGAGGTGAATACCGGGGTCGCTTGCAATCCCTGGCGGGTGAAGTGGACCGTCAAAGCCAGACCCTGGGCGGCCGTATCGTGGTCGATAATCCGGACGGCCAGTTGCGACCCGGCATGTACGCCGCTGTTACTCTGACCGGGATCCCCTCCGAGGGGTTGATGGTACCCGCCAGTGCGGTGTTCCGTGTCGGTGAACAGGCGTATCTGTTCACGGTCTTGGGACCGCGGCGCTATGCACCAACACTGATCGAGATCGGTCCGGAAGCGGACGGCTGGATCGCAGTGCGTCGCGGCATCGAGGCGAACGCCGAGATCGTCAGCGGCGGCGTGGCCGAGCTGAAATCCCACTGGCAGTACCAGGGGGGTGAGTAAGTCATGATTGCTGCACTGATTCGATTCTCTCTGGTCCAGCGGCTGATGATATTGCTGTTGGCCGCTGCGCTGACTGCCGGTGGGGTATGGGCGTTTCGCACGCTCCCCATCGATGCCTTTCCCGATATTGCTTCGCCCCAGGTATTAGTGATTGTCAAGGCGCCGGGCCTGTCGCCCACCGAGGTGGAAAGCCGCATTACCTTCCCTCTTGAAAGGGAGATGCAGGGTCTGCCACGCCAGACCGTGCTGCGCTCCACCACCAAGTATGCGCTGAGTTCCATCACCATCGACTTCGAGGACGGCACGGACATCTACTGGGCTCGACAACAAGTCGCCGAACGCCTCAATCAGGTGTGGGGCGAACTACCCGCCGGGGTGGAGGGCGGGTTGGGCCCCATCACCACGCCATTGAGCGAGGGATACATGTATCGGGTTGAGGGCAAGGGCTACAGTAACCGGGAACTGCGTCGTATCCAGGACTGGGTGATTCGCCCGCGCCTGCGCACCGTTGAAGGTGTGGCGGATGTCAATTCCCTGGGCGGTGAAGTCAAGGTGTTTGAAGTGGTTGCCGATCCGGTGGCATTGTTGGCGCACGGCCTGGCGATCGGCGACCTGGAAAACGCACTGGAAAGCAACAACCGCAATGCTGGCGGCGACCGCATCAACCGTAACGACGAGGTGCTGTTGGTGCGGACCCTGGGACAACTGCAGGATATGGAAGATATCCGTAGTATCACCGTCGCCAGCCGCAATGGTGTCCCGGTGCACATCGCCGATGTGGCCGAGGTCCGTATCAGCTCTATGACCCGCTATGGTGCGGTCACCGCCGATGGCGAAGGCGAGGTGGTGACCGGTCTGGCGCTGCTGCGCAAAGGCGCCAACAGCCGGACGACCGTCGACGGAGTGAAACGCGAACTGGAGGCGCTCAAGACGGCATTGCCCGAAGGCGTGCGTATCGTGCCTTTCTATGACCGCACCGAATTGGTGACCCAGGCGGTGTGGACGGTGGAAAAGGCGCTCGGTGAGGCCGTGGTCCTGGTATTGCTGGTCTTGATCATCATGCTCGGCAATCTGCGAGCCGCCTTGACGGTCGCGCTGATATTGCCATTGTCGGTGCTATTCACCTTCCTGATGATGCGGCTGTTCGGGGTGACCGCCAACCTTATGTCGCTAGGGGGGTTGGCGATCGCCGTCGGTATCCTGGTGGATGCCGCCGTGGTTGTGGTCGAGAACATCCATACGCAACTCAGCCACGCCCCCAAGGGGGTCGGCCGCCTGCACCTGGTCTACCGCGCGGCGCTGGAAGTGGCCACCCCGGTGATCTCCGGGGTACTGATTATTATTGTTGTATTTCTGCCCCTGTTCAGCCTGTCCGGGCTGGAGGGCAAGATGTTCACGCCGCTGGCGGTGACCATTGCCTTTGCGCTCATAGGCTCGCTACTGCTGTCGCTGACGGTCATCCCGGTGATTGCCAGCCTGTTGATGCGCGGCGGCGCTGAGGAGGACAACCGAGTACTGAGGGTGCTAAAGCACGGCTATGTGCCGGTCATGCACTGGGCGCTGCGTCATCGCAAGACGGCCGTGGGCGGGGCCTTGGCGCTGCTGCTGGGCGCCGCGCTGCTGTTTCCGCTGATCGGCAAGGAGTTCATGCCGGTGATGGACGAAGGCACTACGGTGATTATTATCGAAAAACTGCCCAGCATCTCGCTGGAGCGTTCCCTGGCGCTCGATGAGCCGTATCAGAAGGCGCTGATGGAGCTGCCGGAGGTCACCAGTGTCGTCTCCCGCACCGGTGCCGACGAGCTGCGTATGGATCCCATGGGTCTATACCAAACCGACAATTTCCTCATCACTAAACCGCGCGACCAGTGGACGGTGAGCCTGGAGGAATTTCAGGAGCAATTACGCAAGAAGCTCGATGGCTTCGTCGGCATCGACTACGCCTTCACCCAGCCCATTGACATGCGGGTCTCCGAGATGTTGACCGGCGTGCGGGCCGCCATGGCGATTAAGTTGTACGGCGATGATCTCCAGGTGCTGGAGAAAAAGTCCAGGCAGATTGAGACGCTCATCAATAACATTGACGGGGCGGTCGATGTCTTTCGCGCCCCGCTGTCCGGCCAGACCTATTTGCAGGTCGAGATCGATCCCCAGGCCATCGCCCGTTTCGGTATCAACATCGAAGATATCAACCAGATGGTGGAGATCGCCGTCGGCGGTCGCGTGGCCACCGAGGTCATCGAAGGCAATCAACGCATCGGCGTGTTGTTGCGCTATCCGGAACAGGCGCGCACGTCGCCGGGCGATATCGCTGCGCTGAGGGTTGAAACGCCCGCCGGGGAGAATATTCCTCTAAGCAGTCTGGCCGCTATTCGTGAAGTCGATGGACCAGTGGGGATCACCCGCGAGTCGGCCAAGCGCCAGGTGGTGGTGCAGGCCAACGTCGAAGGTCGCGATGTGGTGGGTTTCGTGGATGAGATTCGCGCCACTCTGGAGCGCGAGGTGCAACTGCCGCCGGGCTACTACGTCACCTACGGCGGTCAGTTCGAGAACCAACAACGCGCCGCTGCCCGTTTGGCGTTGGTGGTGCCGGTCGCCGTCGCGCTGATCTTCGTCATGCTGTTCACCACCTTTCGCTCCCTGCGTCAGGCCGGCCTGATCATCCTCAATATCCCCTTCGCCATGATCGGCGGCGTGATCAGCCTGTACCTTTCCGGGCTCTACTTGTCGGTACCGGCATCGGTGGGTTTCATCACCCTGTTCGGTGTGGCCGTGCTCAATGGCGTGGTGATGGTGACCTATTTCAACCAGTTGCGCGAAGCCGGCCGGACAGTGACCCAGGCGGTGCAAGAAGGGGCCGAACGCCGACTCCGCCCGGTGCTCATGACCGCGCTGATCGCCAGCCTGGGTCTGGTACCGTTGTTGGCGGCGACCGGTCCGGGCTCCGAACTGCAGCGCCCGCTGGCGGTGGTGGTGATTGGCGGGCTGTTCACGTCAACGCTGCTCACGCTGGTGCTGCTGCCCACCCTGTATGC
>JAKLLR010000135.1 GCA_022014175.1 Gammaproteobacteria bacterium
GGAACCCATGGCGTTACGCTACGCCGTAGAGGAATTGCTCTATGCTTATGTGGAGTGTATCGATGAAGACCGGTTGGAGGCGTGGCCCGACCTTTTTACCGAACGGGGCAACTACCAGCTGATCTCCCGGGAGAACGCCGATCGCGGGTTGTCCCTGAGTCTCTTGTCCGGCGATAGTCGCAAGATGCTGGTCGACCGGGTTGTGGCGTTGCGTCAGGCCAATATCTACGCCCCCCATTTTTACCGCCACCTGTTGAGTAATATCAGAGTTCAGGGGGTTGAGGGCGGGGTGGTCCGGGTCAAGAGTAACTATGTGGTGATCCAGACTCACCTGGACGGTGCGTCAGCCATTTTCAGCACCGGTTGCTCGCTGGATGAGGTGGTGGCGGAGGGTGAACAGTTGCATTTTCGCAGCCGACGGATCATCTTTGATACCTATCGAATAAAAAATCTGCTGGCGACGCCGGTTTAGGCGGAGTAGCTGGAGGAGAATCAGCCATGGATATGGCAACAGTCGGCCTGGCCGGGGAGTTGGAGTGGCCCGCCGCCGGTGGCAGTCGGGCCCCGTACCGGGTCTTCACCGACCCGGATATTTATGAACGGGAGCAGGCCCGGATTTTTCGGGGACCACACTGGTGTTTCGTCGGTCTGGAAGCGGAGCTTCCGGAGTCTGGGGATTACAAAAGCACCTTTGTCGGGGATACGCCGGTGGTTCTGACCCGCGATAGCCAGGGCGCTATTCACTGTTGGGTCAATCGTTGTGCCCACCGGGGCGCGCAGGTCTGTCGTGAACTGCGGGGCAACAGCGAGTTGTTTGTCTGCGTCTACCATCAGTGGTCCTACGATTCGGCGGGCAGCCTGGTCGCGGTGCCGTTTCGTCGGGGTATCGCCGGCAAGGGGGGGATGCCGAAGAGTTTTGATCTGGCCGAACACGGGCTTCAGGTGGTGCGGGTGGCGATTCGGTCCGGACTCATTTTTGCCAGTTTCAGTGATGAAACTGAGTCTCTGGAGACTTACCTGGGAGAGACCGCATGCCGCACCATTGACCGGATTTTCTCGAAGCCGCTGAAGATTCTGGGGGACCAGCGGCAGTATGTGGCCTCAAACTGGAAAATCTATTCCGAGAATATCCGGGACCCCTATCACGCCAGTCTGTTGCATCTTTTCCACGCGACCTTTGGCCTCTACCGGTCGTCTCAGGTTGGTGGCATAGAGATGGATGGGAAGCATCGGCATGCACTGTTGCATGCGACTAGTGGCAGCGACGATGACTCCGTGGGTGAGTACACAGCGGCGGAGCTTCGAACCTACAAGTCAGAGTATTCGCTACAGGACCCGTCGCTCCTGAAAGGGCGGCAGGAGTTTGATGATGGCGTGACTCTGATTATCCAGTCTCTATTTCCAAGTGTGATCGTGCAGCAGATTCAGAATACCCTGGCGGTCCGCCAGATTCTGCCTAAAGGCGTCGGCCATTTTGAGCTTGTCTGGACCCATTTTGGCTATGAGGATGACGATGCGGAGATGGATGCTATTCGTCTCAAGCAGAGCAACCTCATTGGCCCCGCCGGCTTGATCTCCATGGAGGATGGTGAGGCTTGTGAGATCGTGCAGAAATCCATAATCCGGGATGCAGACCAGGCCTCTGTGATCGAGATGGGCGGTACGACCGCCACTGACAGCGATCATCTGGTCACTGAAACCTCGATTATCGGCTTCTGGGAGTACTATCGGGAGGCGATGGATTACCCCCTGGCCGCACCCTGAAGCGGCCGGCCAGTCGGGATGACGCGCCCGGCTGGCCGACCGTAAAAACTAGCGGTAGTTTTCGACTTGCGCCAGGGCCGGGCGGGAGAGAGAGTTGCCGAGCCAGACAGAGAGATTGGAGTAGGGGCTGTAGTCGTACTCCAGCAGCTTGGCGAAAACCAGTACCGAGGCCACATTCAGATCGGCAATGCTGAATTTGTCGCCGATCAGAAACTGTTTCCCGGCAAGGGCCGCATCTAGTACCTCAAGGGCTTTCGGCAGGGCGGCTTCAGCCTCTGCTGCTCGTGTTTCGTCCCGCTGCTCCTGCGGGAGAAAGACCCGGTGTTGCAGCATGGTGACGATGTTGAGCTCGCACTCAAAAATGCTCCAGAAGCTCCACTGAGTGGCCAGCGCGCGCTGCTCCGGCGACTTGAACCAGAGCGCGGGGCCATATTTGTCAGCCAGATAGAGGTTGATTGCCATTGATTCGCACAGCACCAGATCGCCGTCCACCAGTGCCGGGACCCGCCCGTTGGGGTTGATTTGAAGGTACTCCGGGGTGAGCGACTCACCGGCCTGCTGGTTGATTTTGACGTGCTCGAATTCGAGGCCGATCTCTGAAGCCGCCCAGAGGCAGCGGGCCGCGCGAGATGCGACCTGACCGTAGATCTGGATCATCTGTAACTCCTCTTAATCATGTTGTTTGTAAGGATCCTGGCAGCGTGGCAACGCTCCGCGATTATGCCACAGGCGTTTCAGGGGAATTGGGAAAAGCTGGCGGTGCGGCTGCTCCGGCAGTTAACGGGGGGGCAGCCGCCGGCTTTCAGCGGGCCTGTCGACGGCTGCCGTGGCTGCGTCTGCGGGCCGGTGGTGTGCCCTCGCTTGGGGAGTTTTTGCGGCTAACCGGTGGTTTGGGCTTCGCCAGCAGGTCATTAGAAACCGGCTGGGATGGAATCGAGCGACTGATGTAGATTTCAATCTCCGGCAGAGAGAATGCGTACTCTTCACAGGCGAAGCTGACGGCGATGCCGCTGGCCCCCGCCCGGGCGGTGCGGCCAATCCGGTGGACGTAATCCTCCGCATCCTGGGGCAGGTCGAAATTAAAGACGTGAGTGACGCCGGGAATATGCAGCCCCCGGGCGGCCACATCGGTTGCCACCATCAACCGGCGCTCACCATCCTGGAAAGATTTCAGCAGACTCATGCGTTTTCTCTGAGGCACATCCCCGGTCAGCAGGGCCGTACTCCAGCCATTGCCTTCGAGATAGCTCCAGAGTTTGTCCGCCACCCGTTTGGTATTGACGAAAATCATGCCCCTTTCCGGTTGCAGGCTCTGCAACAGACCGAGCAGCAGCGGAATTTTCTCGTCATTGGCGGTGTAGTAGATCGACTCCTCAATCCGTTCGCCAGCAATGGAGTCGGAGCTTACAGTGACGGTCTGAGGGTTATTCATGTGCTCGTATGCGAGCTCTTTGACCCGATAAGAGAGGGTCGCGGAGAACAGCATGGAGAGACGATGCTCAGCATCTGGCATCCGCCGTAGCAGGAAACGGATATCTTTTATGAAACCGAGATCAAACATCCGATCTGCCTCGTCCAGCACCACCACTTGCAGGGCTTTCAAATCATAGACATGCTGCTTGAAGTAATCGATCAGTCGTCCCGGTGTGCCGATCAGGATATCGACCCCATCTGTCAGGGTCTGGCGCTGCTCTTCGTAGCCGGCACCGCCGTACACCAGCCCGAGGCTCAAACCGGCCGCTCTGGCCAGGGGTATTGCGTCCTTGTGAATCTGGATCGCCAGTTCACGGCTCGGCGCCAGCATCAGCGCCCGGGGTTGGTTCCGGCGACGTCCCTTCGGTGCAGGCTCGGTCAATAACCGTTGCAGGGTGGCCAGCAGGAAAGCGGCGGTTTTGCCGGTGCCGGTCTGGGCCTGTCCCGCCACATCCTGGCCGTCCAGAAGGGGTGGAAGGGCCGCAGCCTGAATTGGCGTGCAGTGGTGAAAACCGATTTTGTCCAGCGCCTGGATCAGGGTTGGGTGGAGAGGCAGGGCAGAAAACGGGGTGTCGGATAGATGTTGGTCACTCATAGGGGCGCTAGGGTAACAGATTCATGGGGCTATCTCTCCAGAATCGTC
>JAKLLR010000049.1 GCA_022014175.1 Gammaproteobacteria bacterium
CCCCCGGTTTTTTTGTTGGAAACAGATGGTCGCTGCCATTGCCATATCCTGAGCGCGGCGTTTTCTCCGGTTCAGCTTCAAACCTTTTGATAAATCGATGCACCCTGATCATTGAATTCCACGGCCTTTGATCGCAAGCCATCTTCGAGGCCCGCCGGGGAGAGCTCAGTGCCGCCGCTTGCAGCGAAATCCCGGACCTCCTGACTGATCTTCATGGAGCAGAATTTCGGTCCACACATGGAGCAGAAATGGGCGGTTTTGGCGGACTCCTTCGGCAGGGTTGCGTCGTGATACTCCCGGGCCCGCTGCGGATCCAGGGCCAGATTGAACTGGTCTTCCCAACGGAATTCAAAGCGGGCTTTGGACAGGGCGTTATCCCGAATCTGGCTGCCGGGATGCCCCTTGGCAAGATCAGCGGCGTGGGCTGCAATTTTGTAGGCGATGATTCCTTCGCGGACATCTTCCCGGTCTGGCAGGCCAAGATGCTCTTTCGGGGTGACATAGCAGAGCATTGCAGTGCCGTACCAGCCAATCATTGCCGCACCAATGGCTGAGGTAATGTGGTCGTAACCGGGTGCGATGTCGGTGGTCAACGGCCCCAGAGTGTAAAACGGAGCCTCTTGGCAGAGAGTCAGCTGCTTGTCCATGTTCTCCCGAATGCGATGCATGGGTACATGCCCGGGACCCTCAATCATGGTCTGCACATCATGCTGCCAGGCGATGTTCGTCAATTCACCCAGCGTCTCCAGTTCCGCGAACTGGGCGGGGTCGTTAGCGTCTTCTATAGACCCGGGGCGCAGGCCATCGCCGAGAGAAAACGAAACATCGTAGGCTTTCATGATCTGGCAGATATCTTCGAAATGGGTATAGAGGAAGTTCTCTTTGTGATGGGAGAGGCACCACTTTGCCATAATTGAACCCCCGCGGGAGACGATGCCGGTACGGCGGGTCGCTGCTAACGGGATGTGAGCCAGGCGAACACCGGCGTGAATTGTGAAGTAATCCACCCCCTGTTCCGCCTGTTCTACCAGGGTATCGCGGAAGATTTCCCAGGTCAGCTCTTCGGCAGCGCCATCGACCTTCTCCAGGGCCTGATAAATGGGTACCGTGCCGATTGGCACCGGGCTGTTGCGGATAATCCACTCCCGGGTTTCATGGATGTTCTTGCCGGTGGAGAGGTCCATGATGGTGTCTGAGCCCCAGCGGATCGCCCAGATCATTTTTTCGACCTCTTCCGCAATTGAGGAGCTCAGGGCTGAATTACCAATGTTGCCGTTAATTTTCACCAGAAAATTACGGCCGATGATCATCGGTTCCAGTTCGGTGTGATTAATATTGGCGGGAATAATGGCCCGCCCAGCCGCGATTTCGCTGCGGACGAATTCGGGGGTGATCACTGGTGGGGTGATGGCACCTAAAGGTTCACCTGGGTGTTGTTGCTGTATCCCGCTCTGCCGGACCGCTTCCAGATTCTGGTTTTCGCGGATCGCGACGAACTCCATCTCCGGCGTAATGATCCCCTGGCGGGCATAGTGCATCTGGGAGACGTTACGATCCGCCAGGGCCCTGCGGGGTTGCATGGTTCGTGGGAACCGAATCCGGCTGAGGCTGTCATCCTGAAGCCTCTCCTGTACATAGGCGGAGCCGGTGCCACTGAGCACTTCACTATCTGCACGTTGCCGGATCCAGGGCTCCCGTAGCGGTTGCAGTCCGGTTGCCAGGTTCAGATCAACCGCGCTGTCCGTGTAGGGTCCGGAGGTGTCATAAACCACCACCGGGTCGTTAATCTCATTGCCATCCAGGGTCGGCGTATCGCTCAGGCTGATCTCCCGCATCGGCACCTGAAGGTCTGGTCGGCTACCCCCGATCATAATCTTGCGGGAGCCGGGCAGGGGGCTGGTCAGCTCCTCGGTGAGTTCCAGAGCGGTGGTCAGACGGGGTGATTCATTTGCGTTCATGGGATATGTATTCCTCGCCAGGGCGATTCGCCTGGTTAATTTACTTCAGAGACAGCCGTGCAACAGGCCCAAAAAGCCTGACCTGAAGGCTAAATTACCATAGCTCCTCTGGTCAGGAGGCGTTACGGTGAATCAATCATGGTAGTATTTCACACCTTCATATCAAGAACGACTTGCCCAGGCTGAAGCCGTTGAGGCGAGTCGCTATCCACCCCTGTCGTTTTGCCCGAGTGAGTGATGGATTACGAATCTGCGCGAAAGAATATGCTGACCAACCAGCTCCGCTGTTGGAATGTTTCTGATTCCGCAGTGTTACAGGTCATGGGTCGGATGAGTCGGGAGAGTTTCCTGCCGGCGTCTCTGGCGGCCTTTGCTTATTGCGACGAGGCGCTGCCCCTGAGTGAAACCGCCAGCATGTTGCCACCCAAGATTCAGGGTCGGGTGTTGCAGGCGCTGGCCATCCGGCCTGGAGAGCGAGTGCTGGAGGTGGGTTCGGGTAGTGGTTATTTGACCGCGGTGATGGCAGGCCTAGGAGCGACCGTTTGCGGTGTGGAAATTGATCCGACACTGGCGGAGTTCGCGAACCGTAATCTCAATGCCGTGGGCCTGAGCGATATAACAGTTGAGACGGGTGATGCATCCCGGGGCTGGGGTCGACATGGGCCCTACGATGCGATTGCCGTGATGGCGGCGATGCCGGAGTACGATGACTGCTTTGCTCAGGATCTGGCGGTGGGCGGGCGTCTGGTTGTTTTTGTCGGCGCCCCGCCGGTGGTCAAGGCGCGGCTGGTGCAGCGGATTGAGCCGGACAAGTGGGTGAGCAGCGATCTGTTCGAGACCGAGGTGGAGCCACTGGTTAATGCGGCCACACCTGTGGAGTTTGAGTTTTAGATGGTGAGATATGCCCATTTTTGGGTCATTTTCAGCAAGTGGTAGGTTCTAATTTTTTACAGGCAGTGCGTGGCACCGAATTCCGAGAGTAAATGAATGATGAAACGATTCCGTTTTGCCCTGGCCTCCATCCTGCTGGTTGCAGGCGGTGCTCAGGCTGAAGATCTGCAGGAAATCCTTGAGCTGGCGCTGGCGAACGACCCCCAGCTGAAGGCGGCGGAGTCGGCCCTGATGGCTGATGAAGAGCTGAAGCGTCAGGCCAGGGCGGTGCTCTTCCCGACCATTGATCTGTCCGCAGACACCACCTTTAACCGGCTGCACACGGAGTCTTCATTCTTTAATACGATTCCCGGCAGTAGCAAACTTCAGCGGTTCAACAGCAATGGTTACACCCTGAAACTGTCTCAGCCGGTGTTCAATAATACCCTGCTGGTAGGCCTGAAGCAGGTCAACTCTGTGATTGCCAAAGCCAGGGCCGAATATCTGTTTGCGCAGCAGGACCTGGTGCTGCGCAGTGCCAGCGCCTATTTTGATGTGCTGGGCGCGATGGATACTCTGCGGTTCGCCCAGGCCGAGAAGGCCGCGATTTCCCGGCAGCTGGAGCAGGCTCAGAAGCGCTTTGATGTGGGGCTGATTGCGATCACCGATATTCACGAGGCCCAGGCCCGCTACGACCTCTCGGTTGCGGATGAGCTGCTGGCGATTAACGGGCTGGAGCAGGCATGGGAGGGGCTGCGGGAGATCACCGGACAGAGCCATGCCGAGGTGGCGGGGCTGATGGATGACACCCCACTGATGAGTCCAGAACCCGCGGTGATTGAAGAGTGGGTGAATTTGGCACTGGAGAGCAATCTTCAGGTCGAGGCACAGAAACAAGCGGTTGAAACCTCACGCCAGGACATCGCCCTGCGCAAATCCGGCCACTACCCGACTCTGGATATCGAGGCCAGCTACACTGATCGGTCTGACAACGCCAGCCGCTTCGGCTCAAGCTCGGAGACAGAAGACCAGATTATCGGGCTGCGGTTCAATCTGCCTCTGTTCCAGGGTGGTTTCGTCAACTCCCGTACCCGGGAGGCGGCGCTGCGTCATCGCCAGGCCAAGGACCTGTTGGAGCAGCAGCGGCGTAGCGCTGAGCGGCAGACTCGCCAGGCCTATCTGCAGGTGGAGTCCACCGTCAGCCGGGTAAAGGCGCTGCGGCAAGCTCTGGTCTCGACTCAGAGTGCGCTTGAGGCGACGGAGCTCGGTTTTGAGGTGGGGACACGCACGGCAGTGGATGTGCTGGATTCGCAGCGCGAACTCTATCGCGCACGACGTGAACTGGCGTTGGCCCGTTATGATCACCTGGTCAGCACCCTGCAACTTAAGCTGGCCGCCGGGCAACTCGGTGGCAGTGATGTCGGTCAGATCAACGGTTGGCTGGTGGCGGGCACGCCGTGACTGGCTGATCAAGCCAGCGCCGCACTAACCTGGCAACGCGGGTGGTGGCCCCCCGGTTGTTCGCCACCATCCGTTGGCCACGCTGGCCCATCGTTTGACACCATTGGTGATCAGTCAGCAGCTGTTCCAGAGTGGCTGTTAGCGCCTCCTGGTTCTCAACCTCGCGGCCGGCTTTTGCTGCTATAAGTCGCTCAGCGATCTCCATGAAGTTGAACACATGGGGGCCAAACAGAACCGGAATACCGGCAGCGCAGGGCTCAAGCAGGTTGTGGCCGCCAGTTGGCACCAGAGAGCCGCCGACAAAGGCGGCGTCACACAGTCCATAGATTTGATTCAGTTCGCCCATGGTATCGACAAGATAGACCTGGGTGGTGCTTGAAGGCGGCGTTCCATCGCTTCGTAGGACCGTTTCGAGATTCGCCTTCCTGCACTGTTCAGCGACGGAGTTGAATCGCTCCGGGTGGCGAGGTGCTAGCAGCAGCAGGGCCTCTGGCTGGCGCTGCAGCAGCGTCTGGTGGGCCGCCAGCAGAGTCTCCTCTTCACCGGCGTGGGTGCTGGCTGCGATCCAGGTTGGGCGGTGTTGGCCCCAGGCAGTTTTCGTGGCCTGTAACTCATCGGAGACTGGAGCGGTTGGCATGTCAAACTTGATACTGCCGCAGATCTCCATCCGGTCGGGTTCCACCCCACAGCTAATCAATCGGGCGGCGTCGTCATGGCTCTGGGCGGCCACCGACATCAGGCCTTCGAACAGGGGTCTGACCAGGGCCGAGATGCGCCGATACCCCCGGGCGGATCTGGCCGAGAGGCGGGCGTTGGCTAGGATCACCGGTATATCCCGCCGGGCGCAGCCGTATAGCAGATTGGGCCAGATCTCTGTCTCCATCAGCACCGCGACCCGGGGTTGGGTGGTATCTAGAAACCGGCGCACGGCCCCGGGAAAGTCATAGGGCAGGTATTGATGTTCCAGTTGCTCGCCGAGCAGGCGGTGCAGGTGGTCTCGCCCGGTGGGTGTGGTCGAGGTAAACAGGATTCGCAGTTGGGGGTCGTCGGTCCATAACTGGCGGGCGAGCAGCGCGCCGGCCTGGCCTTCACCCACCGATACAGCGTGTATCCAGCAGTCGTAGGGGCCCTGTTGATTGGCCCGGCCAAACCGCTGGGCCCGGTTGTCGCGATACCCAGGGCTGCGGCGGCCTCGCCGCCAGAGGTTGGCCAGTATCGCTGGGAAGAGCAGATAGAGGAGCATAGAATAGGCTGCCCGTGCCGCCAGGTTCCCTGGTCTTGATTGCGCTTTCATTAATGGCTGATTATCCCGTATCGTGACTGGCCGCGCTGACTCTGCTGTTCCTCTGACCCGTTTTCTTGCTCCAACCTACTGGGGGAGTTGGCTGGTACTTGCCCTGATGTGGGGTATTGCCCGCCTGCTCCCTTTCTCCGCGCAGACGGCTCTGGGGCGTGGTTTAGGCCGCCTACTGTATCGGTTTGCCGGGCGTCGCCGCCATATCGCGGCGGTGAATGTCGGACTCTGTTTTCCGGATCTTGATGCCGCTGCCCGGGAGACCCTGCTGAAGTCTCACTTTGATTATCTGGGTATGGGGATGGTTGAGATCGGCATGGCCTGGTGGGCCTCCCCCCGTCTTTTTCGCCAACGTCTGCGGGTGGTGGGTCGGGAACATCTGGACGCGGCATTAAAAAAGGGACGGGGTGTGATTCTGCTCAGTGCCCATTTCTGTAGTCTCGAGGTGGTTGGACGGCTGATGTGTGACGAGCTTAACTTCGCGGTGATGTACCGTGATCTGAAAAATCCGTTGTTTAACGAGTTCAGCCGCCGTAGTCGGCAACGGATTTACCGGGCTGCTATTTCCCGGGACGAGCCCCGCAGAATGCTTCGCTGTCTGAAACAGGGGATGCCGGTCTGGTTCGCCCCGGACCAGAACTACGGTCGACGGCACAGTATTTTTGCACCCTTTTTCGGGATTCCGGCATCCACCATTGTTGCCACAACACGAATGGCCGAGTTTAGTCAGGCGGCTGTGGTGCCGGCGTTCTATCGCCGCGCGGATAGTGATCAGGTTTATGAGATCGAGTTTTTGCCGGAGCTTGAGAATTTTCCCAGCGGGGATGTCGCGGCGGATACCACCAGAATCAATCACATCATCGAGACCGCGATTCGCCACCACCCGGAGCAGTATTTCTGGGTCCATCGGCGGTTCAAGACCCGGCCCGAGGGTTCGCCGGATCTTTATGGTGAAGAGGTCAGTCGCTGAGCCAAAAGGGCTGGCAGTGATTGGGTTGGTCCCCGATTAGTCCGGCTTCTCAGTGTTGGGTGGCGGTGACAGCTGTTCGTCTGATTCGACCCGGTATGACTCTTCGAACCAGGCCCCCAGGTCAATCAA
Organism: Gammaproteobacteria bacterium; assembly: GCA_022014175.1. Lineage (GTDB taxonomy): Bacteria > Pseudomonadota > Gammaproteobacteria > Immundisolibacterales > JAKLLR01 > JAKLLR01. The sequence goes on from JAKLLR010000049.1 coordinate 6,683, forward strand.
CTTGCAGCGCTCGCTGCAGAACGGCCGGTTGGGGTACTCCTCGCTCCAGTGGATCGGCGTTTTGCAAGTGGGGCAGGGGGTTATCCGCGTTATTTCGCCATTCATAGTGCACAAACCTTGAGCTGGAAATGCACCGCCCGGCGATCAGCCGTCGCAGTCTCTTGCGGTTCTCCGGCGGTGGCGGGCGTGGTGAAGCGTATGGATGCCATATGTTTCCCCGCGCTGATTTCCGGATAGCAGGGCGTACCGCCATCCAGGCTGATTTTAAGCAACTGAAGCGGAGCACTGGCAGGGAGTTCGACCTGAAAGTGGCCGTCAGCGGCCAGCTCATTGGTGGTCCGACCGCTCTCCCGAATCAGCTTGAGAATCAGCTGGACTGCCTGATGGATGCCCTGGAGATGGTTGAACCAGCTGGTCAGATCCCGTAATCGTATTTCGGCGGGCTGACAAAGCCAGTAGTGCAGCTCGGGCAGATCGAACTGGCAGAGGCCGCCCGGGACCTGATAGCGGCGTTTGACGTCGGCAAGAAGCGGTATATCGAGTAGTTTTTTGCCCACCGGGCCCTGGTCGTGGAGCTCGTCGACCAGAATGTCCAGATTGTCCAGTATGATCCCGAGTCGGGTGCCATCGACTGCCGGAGAGGCTTGCAACGCGGTGAGTGTGGAGCCCAGGCGCTCCAGCTCCTTGATGACCTCAAGCCGGATTTCATTGCGGGAGACGATATCGCCAATATCCACCAGACGACAGAGGGTCTGCTGGCTGTGCCATGGACTGGTTTGGGACAGGCCCAGCAAGGCGCTTTTGAACAGGGTTTCGAGGCGCAGAATACCCCTGATTCTTTCGTTCAGCGGATGCTCGTAGATCTGCAGGGCGGTATTCTGCTCGCTCATATTGACTGTCCGGGCCTGGCTGCCAGACTCAGGTATAAATCATGCAGCGCGCGGACCTTCCGCCGCAGACTCTCAATATCTCCGGAGTTCTCAATCACATCATCCGCCGCCTCCAGCCGGGTCTGTCGGTCAATCTGAGCGGCAATCATGGCGCCGGCCTCCTCGGCGCTGGAGCCGTCCCGGATTTGCAGTCGGGTCGTCTGGGTCTGTTCTGAGGTATCGACAACAAGGATTCTGTCCACGCTATTCTGCAGCTGATTCTCGACCAACAGGGGGATACTGAGGATACAGTAACGACCGCTGGCCTGCAGGGCTTGCCGACTCATCTCCTGGCGAATCGCGGGGTGCAGAATCCGCTCCAGCTGACCTCTTTTCTCACTATTGGAGAATATGATTTTGCGCAGCGCCGCCCGGTCAAGCCGACCATCCGTGGTGATGATTTTATCTCCAAACACCTGTTTGATCTCGGCCAGTGCCGGTTGTCCGGGTTCGACCACCTCGCGGGCGACCAGATCAGCGTCAATGACGGTGACGCCCAGTGCCTCGAATAGTCGAGTCACTGTTGTTTTACCCGAGGCGATGCCCCCGGTGACGCCGACTTTGAACATCGGCAGCTACTGGATGCCGGAAAATTGCAGGTAGGCCCGGGTGATTTTGTCGCCCCAGAGCAGGGCGATCCACCCGGCCACTGCCAGGTAGGGTCCAAAGGGCATTGGCCGGGCGATGCCGTGTCGTCCAGCTATGATCAAGCCAACTCCGGCGATTGCACCGACCAACGATGACAGCAGGATAATCTGGGGCAGAGCCTGCCAGCCGAGCCAGGCGCCGAGCATCGCGAGTAGTTTGAAGTCACCGTAACCCATCCCCTCCTTGCCGGTCAGCAGGCGAAAGAGGTGATAGATCGACCAGAGCGAGAGATAACCCGCCATGGCACCCAACACCGCGTCCTGCAGGGCGATCGGAGTGATGCCAGCCAGCGCCAGCGCAAGGCCAAGCCAGAGACCGGGCAGGGTGATATTGTCCGGCAGTAACTGGTGGTCGAAGTCGATGACCGCGAGCGGGATCAGCATCCAGGTGAGAACCAGTCCCGCCACCATTTCAGGATTAAAGCCCAGGGTCAGGGCAACGGCCAGGGAGAGCAGCACAGTGGTGCCTTCAATCACCGGATAGCGGGGGGAGATTGCGGTCTGACAGCTCCGGCAACGGCCCCGCAGCAGCAGATAACTCAGAATTGGAATATTGTCCCGTAGCCTGATTGGTGTTTTACAGCTGGGGCAGCGTGAGGCCGGGCGTGCGATTCCGGGGATAGCGTCCGGGGAGGGCTCTTCACCACGCAGCTCGGCACACTGGTTCAGCCACGCCGCTTGCAATTTGACCGGCAAGCGGAGGATGACAACGTTTAAAAAAGAGCCAACGGTCAGCCCCAGCAGCGCCACCATCCCGTAGATCAGCAGAGGCAGTGGGAGCAAATCCGGCTCAACCGACATGGTGCGGAATATAGTGTCTCTCGATGGCCTGGTTTATATCGCGGCGGCGATCTTGAAGATGGGCAGGTACATGGCGATAACCAGTCCACCCACAACAACACCGAGGAAGGCCATGATCATGGGTTCCAGCAGGCTGGTGAGTGAGTCGACCAGCGCGTCAACCTCCTCCTCGTAGAAGTCGGCCACCTTGCTAAGCATGTCATCGACGGAGCCGGACTCCTCACCGATGGCCACCATCTGTACGACCATATTGTTAAACAGCTCCGCATCCTCCATGGATTGCTGTAGTGAGACACCGGTGGCTACGTCGTCTCGCATTTTTAGAATGGCCTGCTCGTAGACCACGTTGCCGGCCGCGCCAGCGACAGACTCCATGGCCTCAACTAGTGGCACGCCAGCGGCAAACATGGTGGAGAGGGTGCGCGCGAAGCGGGCCGTGGTGGCTTTGTGTATCAGCTCCCCGATCACCGGCATTTTGAGTATCGCCCGATCGAGAAAATGGTTGAGTCGGGGCGAGCGTTTCTTGATGTAGATAAACCCAAAGACGGCGCCCCCGATAATGCCGATCATCAACCACCACCACTTCTGGGCAAATTCAGAGAGCTGTACTACGAACTGGGTCAGCGCCGGTAGTTCACTGCCGAAATCGTTGAACAGATCCTCAAACACCGGAATTACGAACAACAGCAGAATAAGAGTAACGATAAAGGCGACCGCTAAAACAGCCATGGGGTAGAACATGGCGGAGCGGATTTTGCCCTTCAGAGTTTCGATTTTCTCCAGATAGGTGGCCAGCTTTTCCAGAATATCATCGAGAATACCGGCGGCCTCTCCAGCTCGAACGAGGTTGACGTAGAGTTCGTTGAAGCGGACCGGGTGCATGGCTAGGGATTCGGCAAAGTTACTGCCGCTCTCAACGGAAGCTTTCAGGGAGAAAATCAGGTCAGACATGCTGGGGTTAGAGTGACCTTTGGCAACAATGTCAAAGGCCGTCACCATCGGAACCCCCGCTTTCAGCATGGTCGCCATCTGCCGGGTGAAGTAGACGATATCCTTTGTTTTTATCGGCTTTTTTCTGGGCTGAAAAAGGGTTGACTGCTTGCTGATTTTAGTGGGACGGATGCCCTGGCGGCGCAAATCGGCCCGGGCGTTACCCAGATTGACGCTTTTGATCTCGCCCTTGGTGGTTCGACCCTTCCGGTCAGTTCCTTTCCAGACGAAAGTTGAGATTTTCTGGGTCTTGGCCGCAGTTGCCATGGTCTAGTCCTTGGTTACCCGGTTGACTTCTTCCAGGGAGATAATGCCATCTTTCACTTTTTTGAGACCGGATCGGCGAAGATCCCACACCCCTTCCCTGGCGGCCTGAGCCGCCAACTCCTGTGCATTGGCCTCTCTGAGAATCAACCTTTCCATCTCTTCGGTTATGGGTAGCACCTCATAGATGCCGGTGCGGCCCTTGTAGCCGTCCACGCAGCTGTTACAACCCACTGCGGTGTAGAGTGTTAAACCGTCGTCGATTTCAGCCTGAGTGAACCCCGCTTCCAGTAGAACCGCCTCGGGCAATTCGACCGGGGCCTTGCACTTTTCACATAATTTTCTGGTCAGGCGCTGGGCAATTATCAGGTTGAGTGCGCTGGCCACGTTAAACGGCGGCACCCCCATGTTCATCAGTCGGTTGATGGTCTGGGGTGCGTCATTGGTATGCAAGGTTGCCAGTACCAGGTGACCGGTCTGGGCGGCCTTGACAGCGATCTCCGCGGTTTCCAGATCCCGGATCTCGCCGACCAGAATAACGTCCGGATCCTGCCGCAGGAATGAACGAAGTACCGCAGGGAAGGTTAATCCGGCTCTCGGGTTGATATTGACCTGATTAACACCCTCCATCACGATTTCCGCCGGATCTTCCGCCGTTGAGATATTGATACCCTCCCGGTTGAGTATGTTCAGTCCGGTGTAGAGGGAGACGGTTTTACCGGAGCCGGTGGGTCCGGTGATCAGAATCATGCCGTAGGGCTTTTCCAGGTTTTCTTCGTAAATGACCCGCTGGTGGTCTTCATACCCCAGCTTTTCAATGCCCAACTGGGCGCTGCCTGAGTCAAGTATTCGCAGCACAACCTTCTCACCATAGAGGGTTGGCAGGGTACTGACACGAAAATCGATGGCGCGATTTTTCGATAGCCGCAGTTTCATGCGGCCATCCTGGGGTACGCGGCGCTCTGAAATATCCAGTCGGGCCAGGATCTTGAGTCGGGCCGCGAGACGGGGCGCCAGGGAGAGGGGCGGGTTGGCCATCTCCTTCAGTATCCCATCCACCCGAAACCGAACCCGGTAGTGCTTTTCGTAAGGCTCGAAATGCAGGTCTGACGCGCCAGCGTTGATGGCGTCCACCAGTAGCTTGTTAATGTATCGGACGACCGGGGCGTCATCCACATCCACGGCACCGGTCTCTTCACTCTCCTCGTCGGCGCCAATATCGAGGTCACTCAGATCGACATCGCCGAGGTCCATCTGCAGGGACTCTTGCGCCCTCAGGACCCGCTCGATGGCTTCTGTGAGTGCGCCGTCTTCGACCAACACTGCCTCAGTGCTGATGCCGACGTTGAACTTGATTTCGTCTAGCGCCTGAAAGTTGGTGGGGTCGGAAACCGCGACATAGAGACGGTTGCCCCGGCGAAACAGGGGTAACGCATGGTGTTTACGTACCAGTTTCTCGCCGACAAGATCGAGTGCACCAGCCTCTTCATCCATTGCCCTCAGGTCGAACAGGGGCAGACCGAACTCCTGGGATGCCAGCAGGGCGAGCTCGTTGCCGTCCACCTTGCCGCTTTTGATCAGATGGCTGACAAATGGCACACCGTCCGCGACGGACTCATTACGGGCCACCAGCGCGATTTGCTCGGTGATCAGACCATCTTCGACCAACCGTTCGGCCAGACCACCAAGTGATATGTTTGGACTTGCCGTCGCCATTCAGGGGCAGTACTCATTAATTAAGTGGGTTCTACAACTGGGGAATATACCAACAGTCATGGGGATCGTCGAACGGTTTGAACGGCCAGGTTGATGCCGGGTTTGCGAGATCTACTTAAAGTACTCCAATTCATTGCCAGGTATTTGTGGTTGCCCGAGCGAATTAAAATACTAACCCGATTGATCGGTCGATGTTCTATCGACCGGTTCCTGGGTTTCCGAGTGGCGATAATGCAGAGAAGATATCTGTTCTGACAATATGCCCATTAGAAAAGTAAAGATGGCCGCGAGAAACAGTAGCATCGACATATTGGTAAATCGTCCGTTCTCAAGGTAGGTCCGGACATAGTGTATTCCCCCCGCGGTGAACATGAGCGTACTCACCGGCAGGAAGAGGCGCATGGGGGAGTAGAGCGCCCCGATTTTGAGAATGATGATAAGAAACCGGATGCCGTCACGCAGTGCCCGGATTTTGCTGCTGCCGCTGCGCTGCCGTGCGCGAATAGGCACGTAGGCGACCGGAAAGGCGCTACGAAAAAAGGCCATGGTACTGGTTGTCGGGTAGGAGAAGCCGTTGGGCAGCAGGTAGAGGAACTGGCGGAAGTGCCCGGCTCGGGCAACCCGGAATCCAGAGGTCAGATCGAGAATAGGTTTGCCGGTCATGAGGGAGGCCAGCCGATTGTAAAACGCATTGGCCAGTCGGCGTGGCAGAGAGGCGTGGGTATCCGCCTCTCTTGCCCCGACTACCATATCGTAGCCCTCGTCCAGCTTGGTCAGGAGGCGCTCAATATCGTCAACATTGTGTTGACCGTCAGCGTCCATAAACAGCAGCAGGTTGCCGGTTGCGTTGCGTGCTCCGGTTTTAACAGCAGCGCCGTTACCAAGATTATGGGGATGACTGATGACTCGTGCTCCAGATATACGGGCAACTTCTGCCGACCGGTCTGTGGAGCCATCGTCCACGACTACTATTTCGGCGTCCGGGAAGCGGGATTTCAGTAGTGGCAGCAGTTCATTCAGCCCTGACTCCTCGTTCATGCAGGGCAGGATAATGCTGAGTTGCGGTGCGCTCACAGTGTCTGGCATTTTCGCTAATCTGGTCGCTGAGCCGGGCTGGAAGAGGGCTGCTGATCAACCTGCCGGGCCATCATTGCGCGCCGTTTTGTCAGGCCTGTCTGCAACGCGTGGTAGTTGCTGAGGGTGACACCGCCCCGGTTCTCGGCCCTCTCCTTCAGAGTGTAGAGCAGCTTTTCCGCGGATTCCAGTTGACCCTGTAACAGTAATACGTTGGCCTCCATCAGATTGAATTTTAACTCTTCCGGAAACAGCTTCTGTCCCCATTTGGCGTAATGGAGTGCGCGATCCAGATCATTGTCGTTCAGGTCCACATTGAACTGCCGAATCAGCAAATTATGTTTCAGGGACTGACCCGCCCCGGGGTTGCTAAAAAGGGCATCGCGCCAGTGGTTCATCGCAGGTTGCAGGCTGAGACAATACTCCCGTTGCTCTTGCATACACCTCGCGGCCACCTCCAGCGCCCGGGTTGTCCAGGCAGTGATGGGGCCATCTCGCAGCAGTTCGGCGACATGATTCTCGGTGGTCGCCACCGCGGTTGACAGTTCAGGGCTGGCTAAACGCAACTGGTGTGAGACCGGAGTCTGCAGCAACGCGATCCAGAATCCCGCTTCCGTGGGCGCCAGTTCGGCCGCGGCTTGATAGTAGCTGTAGGCGGCCACCGGATCGTTGAGTCGTTTTTGCAGCGCCTCGGCAAACAGATACTGACTGGTGGCGGAGCGGGGGTGGTTGCGGGCGAGGGACTCAATCAGACCCACCTCGCTATGCCAGGCGGTGGCGCGGACATAGGTTGAAAAACCCAGGGTGATGGTCAGCGCGAATAACAAGAGCCCACGAACAGCTCTTGAACTCAGTTTTTTCAGGAGCTGCAGGAGACTCCAGGCCAGCAGCAGCAGCGGACCCAGACTGGCGAGATAATTGCGGTGCTCATGGGCGATCTCCAGGGGGATCAGAGTCGACTCCAGCAGATGCCCGGCCAGGAACCAGAGTACCCCAAAGCTGACAACCGGAAGGGTTCGGCGTAGCCGCGCCGCGGCGAGCAGAGCGACTAACCCGCCCAGAATCGCTGGCAGGGTGGTCCAGGGGGCGGTGAGGGTGTGGCTGATCGCCAGGTCATCGTGGAACAGCCCCATGCGGGATGGCACCGGCAGATAGAGTTCGCTGATGTAAAACCAGAGTATCCGGGGTTCAGTCAGAACCCGCTCAGCCAGGGAAAAGGGGCGATTTCCGTAGCCGTTTATCAGATAGCCCGGATGCACCAGCAGATAACCCAGAACCAGCAGGGCCGGCAGGGCCAGGGTCAGGCCGTAAAACGCCGTCAGGGCACGCCTGGCCCGGGCCTCCTCCGGCCAGCGAAACAGGGTGAACTCAATGACCAGAAAAAAGAGCGGCGTGAGGGCGGCGTTCTCCTTGGCGCTCAGACCGAGAAGGCCGCCGGTTATCAACCCCCCCAGTATGAGCGGCCAGGCGTGAGGGGATCGGCTCTCCAGGCGGGCACGACCAATGGTAAAGAGCAGCAGCCCGCTGAGCACGAATAGTGCGGAGAGGCTGGTCATCCGCTGGACCACGTAGAGCACGCTGGTCAATTGCAGCGGATGGAGTGCCCAGATCAGACAGCCGAGCAGCGCCAGGGCAGCGCTCTCCCGGCTCGGTTCAGCGGATGCCAGGAGGCGCGGCGTGAGCCGCAGCAGCAGGGCCAGCAGCAGGGCGCTGTTGAGTAGGTGAATCAACAGATTGGTCGCCTTGAAGACCAGCGGCTTGTCGAACCCCCCGGCGAGATAGTGGTTCAGACCGAAGCTGAGAGCGGGCAGCGTCCGACCCAGGGGGCCGCTGTGGTTGGAGAGTGCCGCGGCGCGAAGCGAGTCAAGGGAGAGATCGTCGATGGCGACCCCTGGATTCTCCACAATATTGATCTGATCGTCGAAGACAAAGGGCCCCGACAAGCCGGGCCAGTAGGCCGCGATGACCAGCAGGGCGATCAGGCTCCAGAGCACCGTCGGAGATTTAATCGTGGCTAGCATGGGGTTGAACTGTTTCCGTTGGTGTGTGCTGATCACCGGACAAGCTATCGATAGTGATGAGGCCCGTCTCCTTTTCAGTTTGTTCCAGGTCTCTCCGCAGTTGCTCAGCCTGTCGTTTGATTTGAGCCAGCGCCCGGTCGCGGGAGGGGGAGCCGACCCGGTGCGATGCGTCAAGCTGGCTAATGACTCTCTCCAGTGGAGCCACCTGGCCGAGTTCAAAAAAAACCGCAGCCAAATCAAACAGCGGCTGTTCAAGAGCCGGTTGCAGATTATTGGCCTGTTGCAAGGTGTTTATGCCGACCAGATACTCCCCCTTGGCTATTTGCACCCGGCCCAGAGCATGGCGGTAGTGGTTTCTAAGGTTCTCCGGAGCCTCTCCGTCTACCGCAGCCTTCAGCCAGGGTTCAAGATGGTCAAGCAGCGGCACACACCCCCCTTGAAAAACACACGCCGCGAACCGCTTGAGGGTATGTTGAGTCATGGCGGAGTGGTGTGCCCCAGCGAGCAGGATCGGGGTGCGCGCCAACATCTCATCCGGGAGTTCTCCTCCAGCCCGGCCGGCCACCAGCTGTGCATTCAGGATGTAGGCCGCCTCCTTGGGCGCCAGTTGGGCGGCCCGGATGGCCGCCTCTGTGGCCGCCGGATACTCCCTGGCGCGGTACAGAAGCGCAGCCAGTTCGTTCTGGGTGCGAGCGGAGTCCGGGTGGTGCAGGCTGTCCAGAGCCACGAATTTTTGATAATCCCCCCACTGCCAGGCGCGTACGGCTGTCAGGCCGGCCAGGCTGATAATGACCAGCGGAAGCAGCAGCCAGTACCGGTTTTTTTGCTGTGAGTCGGCTGCCCAGGCGACCCCCCCGACCAGTGCCAGCAGCAGTCCGGCGGAGGGCAGATAGTTGCGGTGCTCATGGGCGATCTCCAGTGGAATGAATGTGGACTCCAGCAGATGCCCCCCTAAAAACCAGAAAAGCCCCAAGGCAATGAGTGGCTGTCGCTTGCGCAGCGACAGCGCGGTGACAAGAAAAATCAGCAGCCCGAGGATTGAAGGCAGCGTTGAAACGGGCTCGAAAATCCCCTGCGATATCGGGATGTCGTCATGGTAGAGGCCAAAACGTGTGAGCTGAG
>JAKLLR010000050.1 GCA_022014175.1 Gammaproteobacteria bacterium
AGTCTCCTTTTCCATTCCCGCAGACGAAATCCGGGCTCAGGTCACTGACCGCCTGAAGGCGCTGGCAAAAACTACCAAAGCCCAGGGTTTTCGCACCGGCAAAGTCCCCATGAAAATGGTGGAAAAAATGCACGGCCTACGAATTCAGCAGGAGGTTCTCGAGCAACTGAGCCAGATGAATTTCTTCAAGGCTACCATGGAGCATCAGCTGCGCCCGGCCGGAACTCCGACCATTGAGCCGGAAGAGGATGGCGGTGACAACGAAATCAAATTTGTCGCCACCTTCGACATCTATCCCGAGATCGAACTGGCAGACCTGAGCGGCAAAAGTCTCACCACCCTCACCGCTGAAATCTCTGACGCGGATATCGATCGCACCATCGAGAATTTGCGGCAGCAACGAGCAGACTGGGAGAGCGTAGCGCGCGCCGGAGGAGAGGGCGACCGGGTCACCATCGATTTCTCCGGCAGCATCGGTGGTGAACTGTTCGAAGGCGGCACTGCCCAGAACGTGCCGCTCATCCTGGGATCTGGAACCATGATTGCGGGCTTCGAAGAGGGTGTCGTCGGCATGGCCCCCGGCGAAGAGCGCACCATAGAGGTCACCTTTCCGGCGGACTACCCGCAGGCCGAACTGGCCGGAAAGGAGGCCCAGTTCGCCATCACCGCCCATATCGTGGAAGCCCCGAAGCTACCGGCAGTGGACACCAGTTTTATCCAGCAGTTGGGAATCGAACCGGCGGATGCCGAAACCCTGCGACAGAAGGTTCGTGAAAACCTCGATCGCGAGGCTGCCAACGTCGCCAAGAACAACACCAAGCAGAAAGTTTTTGATCTACTGCTTGAGACTCACCAGTTCCTGGTGCCCGCCGCACTGGTTGATAGCGAAGCTCAGCAACTGGCGCACAAGGCCGCAGGGGCGGACCACCAGCACGGCGAGCATTGCCACCATGACACCGCCCCCCATATGGAGACCGCGACCAAGCGGGTGCGGCTCGGCCTGCTGCTGGGAGAGTTGATCAAACAGCACGAATTGAAAGCCGACCCGGATCGGGTCAGAACCATGGTTGATGAAATCGCTGGCCAGTACGAACAGCGCCAGGAGGTGATCGACTGGTACTATTCGCAACCCGAGCAGATTAAGCAGATCGAGGCTGCGGCGCAGGAGGACCAGATCGTTGATCTGATACTGAGTCAGGTCACCACCACCAAGGAAACAGTAGATTTCCAGACTCTGACTGGGTAACACTAGGGCGAAATCAAACCGACATAACAATGAGAGGCCAGACATTGAGTTCAGCGGACACGTATCAAGCGACCCCCATCGTCAACCAGGGGCTGGTGCCCATGGTTGTGGAGCAGAGCCCCAGGGGTGAGCGCGCCTACGACATATACTCCCGCCTGCTGAAAGAGCGCATTATCTTTCTGGTCGGGCCGGTAGAGGATCACGGCGCCAACCTGATTGTGGCCCAACTGCTGTTCCTGGAATCAGAAAACCCGGACAAGGACATCCATCTCTACATCAACTCACCGGGCGGGGTCGTCTCCGCCGGGCTGGCCATTTACGATACGATGCAGTTCATCAAACCCGATGTCAGCACCCTCTGCATCGGTCAGGCCGCCAGCATGGGCGCAATTCTGTTAACCGCAGGGGCGGAGGGCAAACGCTTTACCCTGCCCAATTCCAGGGTGATGATTCATCAGCCCCTGGGCGGTTTCCAGGGCCAGGCCAGCGACATCGCTATCCATGCCGAAGAGACTCTGAAAGTCCGCAAACGTCTGAATGACATACTGGCACACCACACCGGGCAGGATCCCGCCGCAATAGAGAAAGATACCGACCGGGATAACTTCATGTCGGCAGAAGAGGCTAAAAAATATCGGTTGGTAGACGAAGTATTAAACGAACGGAAGTAACCTTCCCCCGGCCAACCACATACTCCTGAGGGACTGGAATGAGCGAAGACGATAGCCGCTCGAAAGATGGCGAAAAACTACTCTACTGCTCTTTTTGCGGTAAGAGCCAACACGAGGTCCGCAAACTGATCGCTGGGCCCTCTGTATTTGTCTGCGATGAGTGTGTCGATCTCTGTAACGACATCATTCGCGATGAAGTGCTGGAGAAAGAGCAGGAAGACGACCAACCCCGCCTGCCTGCACCAAAGGAGATTCACGCACTGCTTGATCAATACGTGATTGGTCAGCCCAGGGCGAAGAAGATTCTCTCGGTAGCGGTCTACAACCACTACAAACGGGTTCAGGCCCAGGGCCAGAGTTCGGACTCCGAAGTTGAACTCACAAAAAGTAACATTTTGCTCATGGGTCCCACCGGCTGTGGCAAAACCCTGCTTGCGGAGACTTTAGCTCGAATCCTTAACGTACCTTTCACCATTGCGGATGCCACCACTCTCACCGAAGCGGGTTATGTTGGTGAGGATGTGGAAAACATCATCCAGAAGCTGCTGCAAAAGTGCGATTACGACGTAGAGAAAGCCCAGAACGGCATCGTCTACATCGACGAAATCGACAAGATTTCCCGGAAATCGGACAACCCCTCAATCACCCGGGATGTCTCCGGTGAGGGTGTCCAGCAGGCCCTGCTGAAACTGATTGAAGGTACTATCGCGTCAGTCCCCCCCCAGGGTGGTCGCAAGCATCCCCAGCAGGAGTTCCTGCAGGTGAACACCGCCAATATTCTGTTTATCTGTGGTGGCGCTTTCGATGGTCTGGAGAAGATCATCCGCAGCCGCCTGGAACAGGGCGGCATCGGTTTTGCTGCGGAGATCAAACAGAGTGAAAACCAGCAAAAAACCGGTGAAGTCCTGGCGCAGACTGAGCCCCACGACCTGATGAAATACGGTTTGATTCCGGAGTTTATTGGTCGTCTGCCGGTTATGGCCACCCTGCATGAACTGGATGAAGAGTCCCTGGTGCGCATTCTGACCGAACCCCGCAACGCCCTGGTCAAGCAGTACCAGCGACTGTTTGAGATGGAAGAGGTGGAGCTGGAACTGCGCCCGGATGCTTTGACCGCCATTGCCCACAAAGCCATGGAACGCAAAACCGGGGCTCGCGGGTTGAGATCCATCCTGGAGCAGGCGCTGCTCGAAACCATGTATGAGCTGCCCTCCTACGAAAGCGTGGAAAAAGTGGTCTTCGATGATTCCATCATTAACGAAGGCGCCAGGCCACTCATGATCCTGGCAGATGATCCCGCCAAAGAAGCCCGCGCCGACTGATCACTCCACTCCGCGGCAGGCCGGGGGGTTGAATTCCCCCGGCCAATCCCCAAGTTACTGGCTAAGCTAACTCACAGCCAGCGCCTAACAGGTGCTGGTGCAGCGCCCTGTTCTCCGAGGACCCCGAATTGACAGACGACAACACCCAGACCCCAGAACTGCTCACCGCCGAACAGGAGCTGCCCTTGCTGCCCCTGCGGGACGTTGTGGTCTTTCCCCACATGGTCATCCCCCTGTTCGTCGGTAGAGCCCCCTCCATTGCGGCACTTAACCACGCCATGGAAAATGGTAAAAAAATATTCCTCTCGGCCCAGAAAGATGCTGCAACCGACGAACTGGATGCGGACGGCATTCAGCAGACCGGCACCATCGCCACCATCCTGCAGCTGCTGAAACTGCCGGACGGTACCGTCAAGGTGCTGATTGAAGGGGCTCAGCGAGCCGAAATTCAGAGCTTCACGCAGTCCCAACCCTTCTTCTCCGTCAAGGTGAAGCCACTTCACTCCAGGGAGATCGATGAGCGGGAAGAGAAAGTACTCTGCCGCTCCGCCCTGGAGCAGTTTGAGCAGTACATCAAGGAGAGCCGCAAAATTCCGCCGGAGATCCTCACCGCCCTGTCAGGCATTGAAGAGGCGGAACGGCTGGCCGACACCATTTCAGCTCATCTCGCCCTCAAGCTGGATGAAAAACAGCACATTCTCGAAATCGTCGACATCAACAAGCGGCTGGAACACCTGCTGGCGGTCATGGAGGCCGAGATCGAACTGCTGGAGGTCGAACAGCGGATGCGCGGCCGCGTCAAAAAACAGATGGAAAAGAGCCAGCGTGAGTACTATCTGAACGAGCAGATGAAAGCCATCCAGAAAGAGCTCGGCGATATGGAAGGGGATGAGAGCGAAGAGCTGCAGAAAAAGATCGCAGAGGCCGGCCTGTCAAAAGAGGCGGAGGAGAAGGCCCTCGGCGAATTGAAAAAACTGAAAATGATGTCCCCCATGTCCGCCGAGGCCGGGGTGATACGCAACTATATCGACTGGCTGATCAATATTCCCTGGAAGAGCCGCAGTCGCATCCGCAACGATCTGGAACGGGCTGAAGCAATTCTCAATGAGGACCACTACGGCCTTGAGAAGGTCAAGGAGCGCATCCTGGAGTATCTGGCAGTGCAGCAGCGGGTACGCAAACTGAAGGGCCCGATACTCTGTCTGGTTGGCCCTCCAGGCGTCGGCAAGACCTCCCTCGGTCGCTCCATTGCCAAGGCCACCAACCGCAAATTTGTGCGGATGTCCCTGGGTGGCGTCAGGGATGAGGCTGAAATCCGCGGCCATCGCCGCACCTATGTCGGTTCACTGCCCGGCAAAGTGATGCAGAGCCTGAGTAAGGTCAAGAGTCGCAATCCACTATTCGTACTGGATGAAATCGACAAGCTGGGACAGGATTTCCGGGGCGACCCGGCGTCAGCCCTGCTGGAAGTACTGGATCCGGAACAGAACAACAGCTTCAACGACCACTATCTGGAGGTCGACTACGACCTTTCAGACGTGATGTTTGTGGCTACCGCCAACACCCTCAACATTCCGCCAGCGCTACTGGACCGGATGGAGGTGATTCGCCTGGCCGGATACACTGAAGATGAAAAACTGAATATTGCAAAGCGCTATCTGATTGCAAAACAGCTGACCGCCAATGGCCTGAAAGCGGGAGAGCTGAAGGTTTCGGACGGCGCAGTACTGGATATCATCCGTTACTACACCCGGGAAGCTGGCGTTCGCAACCTGGATCGTGAGATCGCCAACCTCTGCCGTAAGGCCGTGCGCGAATTAGGCACGGGTAAAAGTAAAAAGCAGCAAAAACTCAGCATCACCAGCCGAAACCTCGGCAAATACCTCGGCGTTCGGCGCCACAGCTTCGGCGAGGCAGAAGAGCAGGACCGCATTGGCCATGTCAATGGACTCGCCTGGACTGAAGTCGGCGGGGAGCTACTCACGGTTGAGTGCAGTGTTGTCGATGGCAAGGGCAACCTGCTCAGCACCGGACGGCTGGGGGATGTGATGCAGGAGTCGATCAAAGCCGCCCTCACTGTGGTCCGCAGCCGTGCTGAGGGCCTGGGCCTGGATCCAGAGTTCCACCAGAAATCTGACATCCATGTGCACGTACCTGAGGGCGCAACCCCCAAGGACGGACCCAGCGCCGGCGCCGCCATGTGCACTGCCCTGGTCTCTGCCCTCACAGGCATCCCGGTACGGGCAGAGGTGGCTATGACGGGAGAGATCACCCTGCGGGGCGAAGTACTGCCCATAGGGGGGCTCAAGGAGAAGCTTCTGGCTGCCGCCCGGGGTGGCATAAAAACGGTGCTGATTCCGATGGACAACAAGAAGGATCTGGCGGACATTCCCGAAACCATCAGCAAGCAGTTGCAGATCATTCCGGTTCGCTGGATTGACGAAGTCTTCTCACGAGCCCTGGCTGAGACCCCGGAACCCGGAATCAGGCGCCCGAGTGGCGCGACCACTACGCCGAAACAGCAGGCGGAAAAAAAAACATCAGAAGTGCAAACTCACTAAGAAAATTGCTGCAAGCCCGGTTTTTCTAGGTTACATTTGGTCTCACACCGCGCTGACACTATCTAAATCAGGGGTCGACCACCAAATCGTGCTCCTGATAAAGGCATCGTCGGGGCAGTTAACCGATTAACAATTTTCGAACAAGGGGAACCATGTGAATAAATCTGAATTAATCGAAGCGATCGCAACCAGTGCCGACATCTCCAAAGCCAGCGCCTCCAAGGCTGTTGATGCTGCCGTGGCAACTATTTCAGGCGCCCTTAAAAAGGGCGATAGCGTTAGCCTGGTCGGCTTTGGCACCTTCGCCACCGGCGAGCGTGCTGCCCGCACCGGACGTAACCCGCGAACCGGCGAAACCATTCAGATTAAGGCTGCTAAAACGCCCAAGTTCAAGGCTGGCAAAGCCCTCAAGGATGCCGTAAACTAGCCGCCCCCTATCCGGGGGGTGCTTAGCTCAGTTGGTAGAGCGTCGCCTTTACACGGCGAATGTCGGGAGTTCGAGCCTCTCAGCACCCACCAACAGGAAAAGACCTAGGAGCGGTAGTTCAGCTGGTTAGAATACCGGCCTGTCACGCCGGGGGTCGCGGGTTCGAGTCCCGTCCGCTCCGCCACAGGAACAGCTTAGGTGTAACACACCAAGTCGTTATTTTGAGAAGGGGGTGAGTCGAAACGGCTCATCCCCTTTTTAACGCCACTCATCCGGATCGAAACCACATGCTCTACCTGATCAGGGAACGCGCCAAATCATGGGTCCTCTGGGGTATTATTCTGCTGCTGATCGCCACCTTTGCACTCTGGGGCATCAACTCCTATCTGGGCGGGCCTAGTCAGACCAAGGTCCTGCAGATCAATGGCGACGACCTGACCCAAAGCGAAATTGACCAGGCCGTGAAACAGCGCCGCAGAGAGTATCGCCAGGCATTGGGTGATGCCTTTCAGCCCGCCATGTTCGAAGACGATATTCTTCGCCCCATGGTGGAGCAGCAGTTGGTCTCTGAAATCCTGCTCAACCAGCAGGTCCGTGCCGCTGGTTTTACCATTACGGAGGCTGCGCTGGCGGATATCCTCGGCCAGTACGAAGCCTTCCAGACTGACGGGGTTTTTGACCTCGATCGCTATGCCCAGGCAATCCGCAGCCAGGGTCTCACCCCCGCCGAATTCGAGGCCCGCATGGCAGCTTCCCTGGCACAGCAGCAGCTGATCTCCGGCATACGGGATTCCGCGCTGCCGGTGACCGCCGAAGCAACCCGGGCCCTGCAACTCTGGCAACAGCAGCGCAGCGGCTATTACGGCTTTATCGACGGCAACCCGGAAGCGGAAAACTGGACCCCCTCCGAAGCGGAAATCCAGAGCCACTACGAAAGCAATCCCGGGCCATTCAGCAGCCGCGAAACCGTAACCATCGAATACCTTGAACTCGACTCCGCTGATTTACACAGCGTTGAAGGGATCGATGAAGCAGCCCTGCGGCAGCGTTACGAAAGCGAGATCGAGAACCTGCGTAGCCCGGTAGAGGTCCGCGCTGCCCATATCCTGCTGACACTCAGGGAGGATGCCGACCCAGAGACCACCCGGACGGTTCTGGCACGGGCGGAGTCACTGATCGAACAGCTGCAACAGGGTGCGGACTTCGCTAAGCTGGCCGCGGCCCACTCTGAAGACCGCAGTACCGCCAGCCAGGGTGGTGATCTCGGCTGGTTGACCAGCGGCATGGTTGATCCGGATCTTGAAACCGCGGCGCTAGCCCTTCAGCCCGGTCAAATCAGCGCGGCGGTACGCACTCGCTTCGGCTACCACATCCTGCAGGTGCGGGAGAGGCGTGGTGGCGAAGCACCAAGCTATGACGCTCTCAGGGATGAGTTGCTAACACAGGCCGAGGCCGACGCCGCAGAGGCATTGTACGTATCTCGCGCCGAACGACTTCAGGCTCTGGCCTACGAACAGCCGGACAATCTGGATGCTGCAGCTTCGGCCCTGGAGTTGACCATTCAGACTCTGGGGCCCATCACGCGCGCTGGTGGCCCTGGCATCGCGGCTAATCCGGAGATCCTCTCCCAGGCGTTCTCTGATCCGGTTCTCAAAGAGGGGCTGAATAGTGAGGCGGTGGAACTCTCCCCGGGCCGAATGGTGGTGTTGCGTTTAGCTCGGCATAACCCCGCCGCAGTTCGCCCGCTGGATGAAGTGAGGGACGAGGTGGTACTGGAACTGCGTCAACGCCACGCCGCCACGACGGCCCGCACCCGAGGCAGCGAGCTGCTGGCAAAAATCAAGGCCGACCCGGTCAATGCGGGGGCAGTCGCTGAAGCTGAAGGGGTTCAACTTCAGCCCTTTGAGCAGCTGACAAGAACCGACTTCGCCGAACCAGGCCGGGAGTTGATTCAATATATCTTCAGTGCATCCCGCCCTGAGCCGGGCATGACCACCGCCTCTGGATCTCTTCTGGAGGACGGCCGCTTCGGTTTGATTCTGCTGCAGGAAGTTGCCGTTGCTGAGGGGGATGAATCTGATGCAGAGACTCTGGAACAAATCATGGCGTCACTAACGCAACAGCGGGGCGAAGCAGCATTCTCGGATTATCTGGAGGCGTTACGCCGGCAGGCTAAAATCAAACGCTACTGACGACAACTGAAGTCAGGTGGTCGGCGGCCCGAACCGGCCACGCATGCGCCGATCCACCAGGGCGGCGCCCACTGCGTCACCCCAGACATTGACGCTGGTCCGGAAGCGGTCCAGAAACCAGTCAACCGCCAGTAACAGACCGATGCCTTCCAGAGGCAGACCGACTGCCTCAAGCACAATCACCATGGTCACCAGACCTGCTTCGGGGATACCGGCCGCACCCACCGCTGCCAGCGTTGCGGTCAGAAAAATGATGGCCTGCTGCCCCAGACTCATATCCAGCCCATAAGCCTGGGCGATAAACATCACCGCTGCCGCCTCGTAGAGGGCGGTACCGTCCATATTGATGGTGCTACCGAGAGGAATCACAAACCGGGCGGCCCGGGAATCCACCCCGGCCTCCTCGGCACACTCCAGGGTCATTGGCAGGGTCGCGGACGAACTGGCGGTACCAAAGGCTGTAATCAAGGCCCGGGCCATACTCACCAGATAGGGCAGCCCCCGGCCCGCAAACAACCCGAGCACTATAAACAGCAGTAAAAAATGGACCCCAAGTCCGGCAATCACGGTGACCACATGCAGGCCCACCGCTTTGATCTGAACGAAAAAAGCGACTCCACCGCCCGCTCTGCCCAGTCGTGATGCGACCAGGGCAAAGATACCGATTGGCGCTAGATACATCAGCCAGACTACCAGTTTCATCATGGTCTCGTTCAAACCATCAAAAAACAGGGTCAAGTTCCGTCCCCGCTCACCCAGAGTCGTTAGAGCCAGGCCAAACACGATGGAGAAAAAGATAACGGGTAATAACTTCGTATCGGCAGCAGCCTGAACGATATTCGGCGCCACCAGAGAGAGCACGATATCAGCGACACCCGTATCCGTCTTGCCCGCCACCCCTTCGGGCACCACCAGCCCCGCCGTCTCCATGCCGACACCGGGCTGGATCAGGTTGACCATCAACAGCCCGATGAGAACCGCCATAGCCGTGGTCGAAATATAATAGGCCAGGGTCATCCAGCCCACCCGCCCGAGTCGCCGGATATCACCAAGACCAGTAATACTGGAGATCACCGCCGCCACAATCAGCGGCACAATCAGCATTTTCAGGGCGCTAAGGAACAGCTCCCCCAGCCACGCCACCTGCAGCATGGCAGGGCCGAAATACCAGCCGCTGAACCCTCCGGCCAAGACGGCCACGGCAATCAGACCAAGCAACCAGAGTGCGTGACGGTGGGGCATGCTCTATCGCCTCAAATCAACCCAGGGCGATAGTGTTGAAACCGGCATCGACGTAGGTAATCTCACCGGTAATACCGGAGGCCAGATCCGAACAGAGAAATGCAGCGACATTACCCACTTCATCGATGGTCACATTCCGTCGCAGCGGTGCCGCATCGGCGTGCTGCTCCAGCATGCCCCGGAAACCGGAGATACCCGCAGCAGCCAGGGTTTTGATCGGGCCGGCCGAGAGGCCATTGACCCGAATCCCCTCCGGTCCCACCGACTGGGCCATGTACCGCACGTTGGCCTCCAGACTGGCCTTGGCCGGACCCATAACATTGTAGTTCGGCAGCGCCCTGACCGCGCCCAGATAGCTCAGGGTCAACATCGCGCCATTACGGCCCTGCATCATCGGCCGGGCACCCTTGCCCAGCGCGGCAAAACTGTAGGCGCTGACATCATGGGCGATCTGGAATCCCTCCCGGGTCACCGCATCCAGGTAACTGCCCACCAACTGCTCCCTGGGGGCGAAAGCCACGCTGTGAACCAGGATATCAAGGCCGTCCCACTGCTCACCCAGCGAAGAGAAGAGCTGGTCGATCTCGCCGTCACTGGAGACATCGCAGGGCAGGGTGAGACTGGAACCGAGCTGCCCCGCCATATCAACCACCCGTGATGCCAGCTTTTCGTTCTGATAGGTAAACGCCAGCTCAGCCCCCTGCTCACTCATCGCCCTGGCAATACCCCAGGCAATGGATCGGTTACTGGCAAGCCCCACGATCAATGCCCTCTTCCCCTGCAGAAATCCCATCTGTTCCGCCCCACCTGTTATGTATAAAGCAGTTATTATAGCGGCTCCCCGATCACTGGCCGGGGAACCAGACAGGCCCCTCTTTCAGCACCATGCCGCGAAACCAACACACCACAACCACTCGCCCCGGCACGGGAAAATTCCTGCTGCTCGCGCTGCTGCTTATTGGCGCCCTGTGGGGCTGTGAAACCCCCAACAACCCCTATCCGGCAAAACTGGATGACCGCAACATTCGCTTTACCAGTTTCAGCGAGCGGCCCAAACACCTGGACCCCGCCTCTGCCTACGTGGCAAACGAGATGGATATCATTGCCCAGATTTACGAACCTCCACTGCAATACCACTATCTAAAACGGCCCTATCAACTGACAACCCTGACCGCCGAAGCGGTGCCCCAGCCGGTGGCGCTGGACCAGAATCTGAATCCGCTGCCAGCCAGCACGCCGGTGGAAAATATCGCTTACAGCCGCTACCGCATCACCATCAAACCTGGCATCCGTTTCCAGCCTCACCCCGCTTTTGCCCGGGATGAAACCGGCGCCTATCGCTATCACCAGCTGACTGCGCAAACCCTGGAAGAGATTCGAAACCTTGATGATTTTGGCGCCAGCGACAGCCGCGAGTTAACTGCCGCGGATTATGTACACCAGATCAAACGGCTGGCCCACCCGGGCATCCACTCACCCCTTTATGGCTTTATGCGAGAGTTCATCGTCGGCTTGGGAGATTTGGGAGACACTCTTCGTGCAAGCCCTGAAACCCCGACCCTGGGAGAGCTGCCCGGGATGACGTTAAGCGGCGTTAAAATCATCGACCGCTACACCTACGAGATCACCATTCATGGCAGTTATCCCCAGTTCGTTTACTGGCTTGCCATGCCCTTCTTTGCGCCGGTACCAGTTGAGGCGGATATGTTCTACAGCCAGCCGGGGCTAAAAGAGAAAAACATCACTCTTGACTGGCATCCCATCGGCACCGGCCCCTATCTACTGGCGGTCAACGACCCCAATCGCCGTATGCTGCTGAAGCGAAACCCGGAATTTCGTAGCGAGCCCTATCCGGACCAGGGCGAACCCGGGGATCGGGCCAGCGGCCTGCTGGAGGATGCTGGCAAACCTATGCCCTTTGTCGACGAAGTGCTGTTTACCCTCGAAAAGGAGAGCATTCCGATCTGGAATAAATTCCTGCAGGGTTACTACGATATCTCTGGCATCTCCTCCGACAGCTTTGATCAGGTGATCGATTTTGGTCCCGCCGGAGATATCACCCTGAGCCAGGAGATACGAGACAAAGGTATCCGCTTGCAGTCCACCATCGCCCCTTCCACCGTCTATATCGGCTTCAACATGCTCGACCCGGTGGTTGGTGGTGACAACCAGCGGGCACGGCTGCTGCGCCACGCCATCGGCATCGTCATCGATCAGGAGGAGTCCATCGCCATCTTTCGCAATGGCCGGGGCATCGTAATGCAGGGCCCCCTGCCCCCGGGACTGTTCGGCTACCGTGATGGCGAAGCTGGACTCAACCCCTATCTCTACGACTGGGTCGACGGCAAACCCCGCCGCAAATCGGTCGAAGAGGCTGGTCATCTGATGAGTGAGGCGGGCTATCCTGAGGGTATTGATCCTGCCACCGGGGAACCCCTGCTACTCTACTTTGATACCTCGGCCAGCGGACCCCAGGCCAAAGCCTACCTGGACTGGCTGCGCAAACAGCTGCGCAAAATCGGTGTGCAGCTGGTCATCCGCAGCACCGATTTCAACCGCTTTCAGGACAAGGTGAGAAAAGGCAAAGCCCAGATGTTCCAGTGGGGCTGGAATGCGGACTATCCAGACCCGGAGAATTTCCTGTTTCTCTTCTACGGACCCAACAGCCGCGCCCTGCATGGGGGCGAAAATACCAACAACTACCAGAACCCGGAATTTGATGCGCTGTTTGAGCAGATGCGCAATATGCCCAATGGCCTTCAACGGCAGGCCCTGATCGACCAGATGGTCGGTTATCTGCAGCGAGACCTGCCCTGGGCCTCCGGCTTTCACCCCAAGGATCTGGTGCTCTACCATGGCTGGAACTACAACACCAAAACCCACAGCATGGCTAATAATACCGTGAAATATCAGCGGATTGATCCGGAACTACGGCTGACGCAGAGACGCGCCTGGAACCAACCGAAATGGTGGCCGGTGGTCCTTATTTTGGGGGCACTGCTGGCCTCCATCATTCCCGCCTTCCTCGCCTACCGGCGGCGACAAAGCAGCCCGGCACTCTAAAGTGACCCGCTATTTCATTCGACGGCTGCTCTACGCCGTCCCGATTCTGATCGGGGTCAACCTGATCACCTTCACCCTGTTTTTTGTGGTCAACACCCCGGACGACATGGCGCGCATGCATCTGGGCCAGAAATATCTCACCGAGGAGGCTATCGCAGACTGGAAAAAGGCCCACGGCTACCACCTGCCCCTGCTCTACGCCCCGACAGAGAAGGGTTCCGCACGTTTTAGCCAGACCATCTTCGCGCAACATTCGCTACAGCTGTTCCGCCTCGACTTCGGTCGCGCTGACGATGGCCGAGACATCAGTCAGGACATCCGTCAGCGCATGGGTCCAAGCCTGGCCATCGCCCTGCCGAGCCTGCTGGTAGGTCTGCTAACCAACATCACCATTGCGCTGATGGTGGCGTTTTTCAGGGGGACTTATATCGATTACTGGAGCGTCTTCGCAGCGGTGGTTTTGATGTCGATTTCAGGATTGTTCTACATCATCGGTGGCCAGTGGCTCTTCAGCAAGCTGCTCCATCTGACCCCGATATCCGGTTTTGACGGGGGCCTGAACGCCTTCAAATTCCTGCTGGTGCCCGTGCTGGTGGGGGTCATTTCCGGCCTCGGTAGCGGGGTGCGCTGGTACCGCACCCTGTTCCTGGAGGAGATCGGTCGGGATTACGTCCGGACCGCCCGGGCCAAAGGCATCAGCGAGGCACGGGTGATGTTCAGACATGTCCTTCGGAACGCCATGATTCCGATTCTCACCGGGGTGGTGGTGGTGATTCCTGTGCTGTTTATGGGCAGCCTGCTGACCGAATCATTTTTTGCCATACCCGGGCTGGGCAGTTACACCATTGATGCGATTAACAGCCAGGATTTTGCCATTGTCCGGGCCATGGTCTTTCTTGGTTCCCTGCTTTATATCCTGGGGCTGATTCTCACCGACCTCTCATACACCCTGGTCGATCCCAGGGTCAGGCTGAGGTAACCCGACTGATGGTGATACTGGTTTCCGATCTGCTGGTCTGGCTGCTGGCGCTGACTGGGGTTGGTGGCATCTACCTGGTACGTCAGCGACCCCATCTGCAGGCGCCCTGGCGGCAGGTACTCTCCCGACCCACCGCGATGTCGGCACTCTGCATTATTTTCTGTTTTGTCACTATCGGTCTGCTGGACTCGATCCACCTCAAAGCCAGCCCGGGCGAAAAAACCAGTTCCCTTGAGGCCCTCTCACTGCTTGATCTGGCACTCACACCCCTGCGTAGCCGGGATGAACGGACCTACTCCAAACCCCTGGCGATCTACAGCTTCAGCAAAGAGACGGTGGAACGGGGTGATCAATCCCAACGGCTCTACCCCAGACTGGTCACCGCCGGCACCCACCTGAGTCACGACAACAGGCACCTGCCCGATCTGCTCACTCGGGGATCGCTCGGGGCGCTGGGTGGACTTCTGATCAGCTTGCCCCTCTACTGGCTGGCCCGCAAAAAATCAGCGGCCGCAACACCCGAAGAACAGCTCACCCAACCGGCCTGGACGGCCCTGGCAGTGACGGTTGGCAGCCTGATCACACTCACCTGCCTCATCGCCACCCTGGCCACCGAATACCACCCCCTAGGCACGGACAAAGTGGGTCAGGACGTGCTCTACCAGTCCCTCAAGAGCGTCCGTACCGGGCTAATGATCGGCAGTCTCACCACCCTGGTAACCCTCCCTTTTGCCCTGATTCTGGGAGTCACTGCGGGTTTTGTCGGTGGCCGGACAGACGACCTGATCCAGTACATCTACACCACCATCAGCTCCATTCCCGGGGTCCTGCTGATCGCCGCGACAGTTTTGACCCTGCAGGTCTATCTTGAGCGGGCCGGAGGCGAGGGCATGGGGCTGGCCCAGCGGGCGGACCTGCGGCTGCTGTTTCTCTGTCTGGTATTGGGTATCACCGGTTGGATTGGCCTCTGCCGAATGCTGCGGGGGGAGAGCCTGAAACTGCGGGAGCTGGAATACGTGCAGGTGGCCACCGCCTTCGGCGTGAGCCGAATGGCTATAATCCGCCGCCATATCCTGCCAAATCTGCTGCATATCGTGCTGATCAGCGTGGTACTGGATTTCAGCATGCTGGTACTGGCGGAGGCGGTTTTATCTTATGTGGGTGTGGGTGTGGATCCGAGCATGTACTCCTGGGGCAACATGATTAATGGTGCCCGGCTTGAACTGGCTCGGGAGCCTGTGGTCTGGTGGTCGTTGCTGGCCGCGTTTCTGTTTATGTTCAGTCTGGTGCTCTCCGTCAATCTGTTTGCGGATGCGGTACGAGATGCATTCGACCCCCGGCTGCGAGGCACCTGATCAATATGGCCGATTCCCAGATTCTGCTGCGGGTATGTGGTCTCAGCACCGAGTTCCGGACCGCCCAGGGCCAGGTGCCAGCAGTGAGTGATGTCTCATTCGAGATTCATCGGGGTGAAACCCTGGCGCTGCTGGGGGAATCCGGCTGCGGCAAATCCGTGACCGCACTCTCCCTGATGCGGCTTCTGCCAGAACCCGCAGGAAAGATTACGGCAGGCCAAGTCTGGTTGGGAGAACAGAACCTGCTGGCCCTGCCTGAACAGCAGATGCAGGCCTGTCGGGGCAAACAGATCGGCATGATTTTCCAGGAGCCCATGACCAGCCTCAACCCGGTCATGCGCATCGGCAAACAGATTATGGAGGCCCTGCCCCGCCGTACCCGGGAGTCCCTACTGGATCTCAACCAGCGGGTCATTGCGCTGCTCGAACAGGTTGGCATCCCGGATCCCGGCCGCCGCATTGACGAGTACCCCCACCAGCTCTCCGGTGGTATGAAGCAGCGGGTGATGATCGCCATTGCCCTGGCGGGAGAGCCGGACCTGCTGATCGCTGATGAACCGAGCACCGCCCTCGACGTCACTACCCAGGCCCAGATTCTGCGGTTGCTGCAGGAGTTGAGTGAAGCCCGAGGCATGGCGCTACTGCTGGTCACCCATGACCTCGGGGTGGTTGCGCAGGTGGCAGACCGAATCGCGGTGATGTATGCAGGGCAGATCGTCGAACAGGCCAGTCGAGCTGAATTTTTCGCAAACCCCAGGCACCCCTACTCCCAGAAACTGTTCCGCGCCCTGCCCTCCAGAGAACAGCGAGGGCAACATCTGGACACCATACCCGGCACCGTGCCCCGAGCCGGATCCAGACTGCCCGGCTGCCGTTTTGCGGCACGCTGCCACCTGGCCTGGTCCCTCTGCGAGCAGCAGCCACCGAAGCTGTTGGGCACCTCGGAGAATCAGGTCC
>JAKLLR010000002.1 GCA_022014175.1 Gammaproteobacteria bacterium
CGGGGTGCTGGAGGCGTTGTCCGGCACCTCGCTGCGGCGGTTTGATAAGGGGGGTGAGGCCTTTTACGATCAGATCTCTGCCCTGCATAAGGCGGTTCGGGGCAGCAGTCCGGACGGGGCCCTCTACTGGTTTGCCCGGATGCTGGATGGGGGCTGTGAACCTCTCTATATCGGTCGGCGTCTGATTCGAATGGCCAGTGAGGATATCGGTAACGCCGATCCCCGAGCCCTGCGGATGACGCTGGATGCCTGTGAGGCGTACGAACGACTCGGCTCGCCGGAAGGCGAACTGGCCCTGGCTCAGGCGGTGGTTTTTCTGGCCTGTGCCGCCAAAAGTAATGCGGTCTACAGTGCCATGGGGGCGGCGATGGCGGACGCTAGAGGTAGCGCTTCAATGGAGCCACCGCTGCACCTGCGCAACGCGCCTACCAGACTGATGAAGCAGCTGGACTACGGCAAGGGTTACCGTTATGCCCATGACGAGCCCGCCCGGTTTGCGGCCGGCGAGAACTACTTTCCCGAGGAGATGGGGGCGCGGCAGTACTATCATCCGGTGGACGCCGGGCTCGAGATTCGTATCGGCGAGCGTCTGGCGGAGTTGCGACGGCTGGATCAGGCCGCCCGCCAGGAGCAGGCCGACCGATGATGAATCTGGTGGCCATTGCCACGGGTGGTGCCCTGGGTGCGTTGTTGCGTTACGGCGCCTCTAATCTGGTCTATAGCTGGACCGGGCGGGCGTATCCATGGGGCACGCTGGCGGTGACTGGTTTGGGCTCGCTGCTGATGGGTTTTCTGTTTGTGTTGCTGGTGCAGCGCTGGTCGGTGCCCGATGCGCTGCGGGGTCTGATCCTGGTCGGTTTGCTGGGTGGTTTTACCACCTTCTCAACCTTCTCGATGGAGACGGTGAATCTGTTACTGGGTGGCCGTTGGGCTGCCGCAATGTTGAACATGCTGGCCAGCGTTGTGCTCTGCGTCGCGGCGGCGGCACTGGGCGTGGCCGCATCCCGGCTGGTTTAGGCGCGGCGGCTCCGGGGTCATCGATGTGGCGGCTCCTGCTTCTGGTGCTGATGCTGCTCGGTGCTCTCAACTGGTGGCGTTACGAGCGCCCTGTCGATCCAGGGCCAGGGGTGCTGGCACCCGAGGTGCCACGGCAGAGAGTGTTGGTGAATGCAGCCCCGGTGAGGCTGAAGGGGTTCACCATGATGCCTCTCGCCAGTTTTGCCCTGGATGCCCGGGTACTCTCCCGGGAGGATTATCATTGGGACACCGGTGCCCGGGTGTCGCCCACCGATCTGGTGCTCGGCTGGGGGCCGATGTCAGACGGGGCTGTGTTGGATCAGATTCGAATCAGCCAGCGTTCCCGCTGGTACCGCTGGCGGGTCAAGCAGTTTCCGATTCCCCAGCGGGCGATTGAGATCCACAGCGCCAATATGCACCTGATTCCTGCGGATGACGGCGTTCGCCGACGCATGCAGTCGATCCGGGTGGGGCAGGTGGTTTCGATTGAGGGGGCGCTGGTGGAGGTGAATGGCGAGGATGGCTGGCGCTGGCGCAGCTCCATGACCCGTAACGATGTGGGTGATGGAGCCTGTGAACTGATTCTGGTGAAACAGATCCGGGTGCGCTGACTCCCCTAGCCGAATTTTTTCTTCAGGTGCTGGATATTCCGTTTACTGCGCTTCAGCTGCCGGTCGGTCAGCTTGTTACGGCGGTGGCGATAGGGATTGTCGCCCTGGCGCAAGGCGATTTCCAGGGGAGTGCCGTGCAGGCCAAAGGCTTCCCGGAACTGGTTCTCCAGATAGCGCTTGTAGCTCCGATTAAGGGCGTCAACCTGATTGCCATGAATGATAATGGCGGGCGGGTTGCGACCCCCCTGATGGGCGTAGCGCAGTTTGATCCGGCGACCATGGTGTAGTGGCGGTGGGTGGTTTTTGGTGGCCCCTTCGAGTACCCGGCAGAGCTGGGGTGTGGGCAGTTCCACGGTGGCGCTGTCGTAGGCTTCCTGGACCGATTGCAGTAGCGGGTCGAGACCGGTGCCGTTGAGCGCGGAGATGAAATGGCGACGGACATAACCGAGAAACGGCAGCTTGCGGTCGAGGGCGGTGCGGATCACCTGCCGCTGATCGCCGGGGAGGTTGTCCCACTTGTTGATGGCCAGCACCAGCGCCCGGCCCCGTTCGAGAATGGTACCAAGCAGCCGCAGATCCTGGTCGGCGATCTCCTGGCGGGCATCCATCACCATGATGCAGACATTGGCATCATCTATTGAGCCTAATGTTTTGATAATGCTGAACTTTTCGATAGTGTCGTCAACCCGCCCCCGGCGGCGGACCCCGGCGGTGTCAATCAGGGTCCAGGGTTTTCCATCCCGCTCAAAAGGAATATGAATGCTGTCCCGGGTGGTGCCGGGCTCATCGAAGGTAATCACCCGGGGGGCGCCGAAAATGGCGTTGATCAGAGTCGACTTGCCGACGTTGGGCCGCCCGACCACCGCAACTTTGAGGCCTTTTTCAGGGCGTGAATCCGGCTCATCCAGGGACACTGGCAGGGTTTCGAGGAGCAGGTTCCTGACGCCCTGGCCCTGTTGGCCCGAAATGGCGAGGGGTTCACCGAGTCCAAGACCATGGAACTCCGAAGTCACGATTTCAGGGACGCGCCCTTCAGCCTTGTTGACCAGTACCCGCACCGGTTTGCCAAGTCGGCGCAGCTGATCGGCGATCTCCTGATCCCCGGGGTGCAGGCCGACCTGACCATCTACCAGATAAAAAATGCTGTCAGCTTCGGCCAGGGCTGCCTGGGTCTGCTCCTCCATGACCGCATCAATGCCTTCGTGCTCGCCACTGAGGCCACCGGTATCGATCACAATGAAGTGCCGCTCTTCGAGTTTGGCGTAGCCAAACTGCCGGTCCCGGGTCAAACCGGGGGTGTCGGCCACCAGGGCGTCCCGTCGATGGGTCAGCCGGTTAAACAGGGTGGATTTGCCCACGTTGGGGCGCCCGACGAGGGCGATAACAGGCAGCATAATTAGGGCTGGCCGGTTATTCGATGATCTGCATGGCCAGCAGGTCACCGTCGGTGGTAGTGGCGTAGAGGGTGTCGTCGGTAGCCTGCAACCAGATGATCGGCTCGCTGGCGATGCGGCTGCGGCCGGTGATGGTGCCAGTGTCCGGTGAGAGCAGATGGATGTACCCCTCGAAATCCCCCACTGCGAGCAGTTCGCCAATGATCGCACCGCCGGTGAGCTGACGGTAGGCCAGGGCGTTCTGTTGCCAGTAGGTTGAGCCGGTGCGGCGATCCAGTGCCCAGATGTGGCTGTCGGTATCGGTGACGTAGAGTGCGGTGTAGTCGGCCACCAGATCCGCATGGACGGACATCTCCCGGGCCCAGAGAATCTCTCCGGAGCTCTCCCCAACGCTGGCGACCCGTCCCTGAAAGGAGGCGGCGAAGATGGTGCCGTCTGAAACCAGCGGGGCGATATCAATATCGATCATCCGCTCCAGCTCGGTCCGCCCTCTGGCAAGACCGACGGCGGCTTCCCAGCGAATCTGGCCGGATGAGATGTTTACGGATAGCAGTTTGCCATTGGCGAACCCGGTGATGATGTCACTACCCGCAGCCACCGGGCGGGCGGTACCCCGCAGGGTCAACACCGGGGGTTCCTGTCGGATCAGCCACTGCTCTTCGCCGCTCTCTGCGCCGAAAGCACGCAGTTGCCCGTCGATGGTCTGCACCAGAATCCGGCCGTTGCTCAGGGCCGGCGGACTAAGGGACTCGGTACCGAGTTCCGCCCGCCAGAGGGTTTTTCCGGTTTCACCATCCAGGGCGATGAGCTCGCCCTCGTGGGTGGTTACCGCGACCCGGCCTTCGCCAGCCCCGGCACCGCTGGTGATCTTCTGGCCCAGGTTAACCCGCCAGCGCGGCTTGCCGGAGGCCAGATCATACACCGCAACCTGGCCATCGCTGCCAGCGGTATAGATGCCATCGGCGAGCAGGGTGGGGTGCAGTTTCAGCGCCAGTTTGCTGCCTCCGCTGCCGATGTTCTGTCGCCACAGTCTCTTCAGGCCGATGGAGGATTCAAGCCCTTCCAGTTCGGTTGGAAGGTTAACCGGATCATCCCGGGTCAGGGTCTCGTAGGCCCAGACGCCGCCATCGTTAACCGCATCGACGGCGCTGCCGCCGACCCGACCCAGGGTGCTGCAGCCGGCCAGGAGCAGGCCGGTCAGCAGGGCAGTGGTGGCATAGCCAAGTCTGGATGGCGCCCCTCTAGTTGGCATTGGGGGTTTCCTCGGCGCTCAGACCAAGGTCGTCCAGCTTCATCTGGTTCAGATCAAAACTGCCGAGCCGAATCCGGCCGCCACTGGCGAGTGTTCGCCGGTAGGCTGCCCGAGCGCCATCCAGGTTCCCCTGGGCGGCTAACAGATCGCCTTCCAGTTCGCTCCAGCTGGCACTGCGTGCGCTTTCCGGAATCTGATCCAGCAGCTCCCGGCTGGTTTCGAGCTCTCCCCGGGCAAGTTGCCAGCGGGCCAGGCGTAGCTGGGCGAGGGTTGTCAGGGCCGGGTCACTGCTGTTGTCGATAACCCAGTTGAGGTGAGTCTCTGTCGCATCATCATCCCGCTCCGCTGCGAGCCTGGCCATCAGCAGCGCGGTGACCGGACCGTAAGCAGTGCCGCCATATTGGGTTAGCAGTTGATCTCCAGCCCGGACTGCCTGCTCCAGCTGCTCTGACTGAATGGCAGTTTGCAGCTCGTTATAGAGGGCTGAGGCGGCTCCGGCCTTGTTGGATTCGAGTTTCTGCCAACTCTGGATACCCACTACGCCGACGACAATCAGGCCGATGCCCGCGAGTAGGGTGCGGCTGTTGGCTCGCCACCAGTCACGCAGAGCCTCTACCCGTTCTTCTTCAATGCTGTCCATATTCACGATTTAGCGTCCGTCAGTCTATTCGGTTATTCGGGGATGGGGAGGCGAGCAGTTTACCCAGTTCGGTGGGTAAATCCTGTTGTGAAATCATCAACTGTGCCCGGGAGTCCCGCAGGAATTTGACTTGTACATTCTGTTGTTCAATCTCATCCGGACCGAGGATGAGGGCGAGCCGGGCGCCGGATCTGTCTGCCCGTTTGATCTGTTTGCCCAGCGCGCCGCCACCGCAGTTGAGCAGGATTGCAGTGTCCGGATTCTGCTCTCTGCACCGTTCTGCCAGGCCCATGGCCAGGCCGGTGGCATCGCTATCGGTGACCGCCAGATAGACATCCGCCTGAGACCCAGTATCGGCGGTCTCATCCTCTTCCTGCAGCAGTGCAACAAGCCGCTCCAGACCCATGGCAAAACCGATGGCGGGGGTCTCCCTGCCGCCGAGCTGGGCCACCAGGCCGTCGTAGCGACCACCTGCGCAGACTGCGCTCTGGGCTCCCAGCCGATCCGTCACCCACTCGAAAACGGTGTGGCTGTAGTAGTCCAGACCCCGTACCAGTCGGGGATTGATGCGGTAGCGGATATCGGCCTGATCGAGCAGCCCGCAGAGCTGTTCGAAATGGCCCCGGGAGTCGCTGCCGAGGTGGTCCAGCAGTGCCGGTGCACCAGCGATCAGTTCAGCGATGTCGGGATTCTTGCTGTCGAGCACTCGCAACGGATTACGTGTCAGCCGGTCTCTGCTCTCGTCATCCAGTTGCTGGTGATGGGCCTGTAGATAGTTGATCAACTCCAGCCGGTAGCGTCCCCGCTCTTCCGCCGTGCCCAGGGTGTTGAGCTCCAGGCTCAGGTGGCCAATGCCTAGCGCCTTCCAGAAGCGGGCGCTGATCATAATCAGTTCCGCATCAATATCCGGCCCGGCGAAACCAAAGGCCTCCACCCCGACCTGGTGGAACTGGCGATAGCGTCCTTTTTGAGGCCGTTCGTGCCGAAACATCGGACCCCGATACCAGAGCCGCTGGGTCTGATTGTGTAACAGGCCCTGTTCGATGCCAGCGCGGACGCAACCGGCGGTGCCTTCCGGGCGCAGGGTAAGGCTGTCACCGTTGCGATCCTCGAAGGTGTACATCTCTTTTTCGACGATGTCGGTGACTTCGCCGATGGTGCGCTTGAATAGCTCGGTTTTTTCCACGATCGGCAGTCGGATCTCGCCGTAGCCATAGCTGTGCAAAACCCGGGTCAGGGTGCTTTCGAGCTGCTGCCACAGCGGCGTTTGATCCGGCAGGATGTCGTTCATCCCCCGGATGGCTTGGAGTTTCGTAGACATGGGCGTCAGGTGTCAGGCGGACCGCTATAGCCCGGCTTCGGGTGTGTGGTTCTGCTTTGCCGCCAGTTTTTCCCGGATGCTGTTTTCGAGCTGATCGACGATCTCGCCATTGTTCAGTTTACGGGCGGGTTTGCCGTCGAGGTAGAGCAGATTAGGTTGGCCGCCGGTGAGGCCCACTGCGGTGTGACGGGCTTCGCCAGGGCCGTTGACCACACAGCCGATGACCGAGACATCAATGGGTTCGATGATATCTTCAAGCCGGGATTCCAGCTCGTTGACCACGGCGATGACATCGAAGTTCTGCCGTGAGCAGGAGGGGCAGGCGATCAGATTGACCCCCTTGTTGCGCAGACCCAGGCTCCGCAGGATGTCGAATCCGACCTTGACCTCCTCCACCGGGTCAGCAGCGAGGGAGACCCGCAGGGTATCACCGATGCCCTCCGCCAGTAGCAGGCCGAGGCCGATTGAGGACTTCACTGTGCCACTGCGCAGACCACCAGCTTCGGTGATGCCGAGGTGCAGCGGCTGTTCGATCTGGCTCGCCAGTTCACGATAGGCGTCCACCGTGGTGAAGATGTCCGAGGCCTTCAGGCTGACTTTGAAATTGGGGTAGTCGAGCTGATCCAGAATGTCGATATGGCGCAGGGCGGATTCAACCAGGGCGGCGCCGGTGGGCTCCCTGTATTTGCGTAGAAGATCTTTCTCCAGAGATCCCGCATTCACCCCGATACGAATCGGGATATTCTGCTCCCGGGCGGCGGAAATGACCGCTTCGACCCGGTCTGCCCGGCCGATATTGCCGGGATTGATGCGCAGGCAGTCGACCCCAAGCTCTGCCACTCGCAGGGCGATGCGGTGGTCAAAGTGGATGTCCGCAATCAGCGGCACTGCCACAGCCTGACGGATCGCACCGAAGGCCTCTGCGGCATCCATGCTCGGGACGGAAACCCGCACCATATCTGCACCGGCAGCGCTCAATTGGCGGATCTGGCCAACCGTGGCGGCGACG
Source organism: Gammaproteobacteria bacterium (assembly GCA_022014175.1). Classification (GTDB taxonomy): domain Bacteria; phylum Pseudomonadota; class Gammaproteobacteria; order Immundisolibacterales; family JAKLLR01; genus JAKLLR01. Next base: position 7,245 of record JAKLLR010000002.1, read on the forward strand.
TCACAGGTTTCGGTATTGGTCATGCTCTGCACCGAAATCGGTGCGTCGCCACCAACGGTGACCGAGCCGACCTGAACCGGGCGGCTGACTCGGCGAGTGATGGCCAATGGACTCATCGGGGGGTGTCCAGGTCGATAATCTGGCTATTCGGGGTAGTTTCTGAGGTTGTATTGTCACGGCTCAGCCAGCCCTGGGTAAAGGCGAACCAGAGGGCGCCACCCAGAAGCAGGGCCAATAGCAGCGCGATCCACCGGCCAATGTGTGGCTCGCTGCGCTCGAAACGGCTACCGTAACTGCGGATTTCAGGGATGTTCCTGGTGTGATCGGCATCGTCGAGGTGGGTCAGTATTAAGGCCTCGGAAACATTCACCAGGCGGGCGTAATTGCGCAGGTAACCCCGGGTGTAAGCCGGCGCGGCAAAGGAGTGGTAGTCGTCCCGCTCAAGTGCTTCAACTGCGGTGGTGCTGAGCCGCAGCGAGCCGGCGACTTCCGCCAGATCGAGTTCCAGACGCTCCCTGGCCTGACGCAGCCGCTGGCCGGGAGTGACACCGGTGTTCCGGGTGGTTTCCGGCTCGACCGGTGGTGTGGTCACGGTTTGCTGCCCCCAACCCCACCGGTGGTCAGACTGCGATGCAACAGCTTCAGGCTCGAGTAGGCGTTGTTGTTTCCCCGGGCCTGTTCGATCTCCATTCCGATCTCGACACTCTCCAGGGTATGTTGTGCCATTTTTTTAAATTGCCGGTAGTGGTCGTTGGCAGCCTCGATATCGCCGCGGTCAAGATTGATCCGGGCGAGCTGCAGGTGGGCGGTGGGCTGCCGACGGTAGAGCTGTAGCGAGCTGCGAAAATAGCGCTCCGCGGCTGCGAGATCCGGCTTTTTCATGGCGCAGAGCCCGGCATTGGTGTAGGCCAGAAACGGGGTGGAGTAGAGTGGGTTGGCGATTGCGCAGTCGAAATGCTGTTGCGCCAGATCAAGCTGGTTGCGGCTGCAGAGATAGATGCCGTAATTGTTGTGGATCTCCGGGTCCGCCGGGTCGAGCCGCAGAGCCTGGTGGTAGGATTTCTCAGCCAGCGCCTGGTCGCCGAGGCGTAGATGGAGCAGAGCCATGGCGTTGTGAATTTTGGCGTAATTCGGCTCAAGTTCGCGGGCCAGTTTCAGCTCCTCCGCGGCAATCTCAAGGGCACTTTCCTGCATATAACCGACGCCGAGATCAAGATGGATCCGGGCCAGCTTCTCCTGCTGGGTCGGTGCACTGGGGGTTGAACTCAGGGGTGTCTTCCAGCAGCTGTTCTCATCCACTCCAATGAACCCGCCGGTGCTGGTGGCATGTGTGTCAGAGGCACGGTTGTAGTTGCCGGAGCCGGTATTGGCACAGCCTGAAAGGATGCTCAGGGCGACAGACGCGAGCAGCAGGGTTGCGGTTCTGGTCATGCGCTCTGTTCCCCCTGCCAGCGGGCCACCCGGCGGGAGCGGTCATCCACCTGTCCGGCCAGCTGACCACAGGCTGCGGCGATATCATCTCCCCGGGTTTTGCGGGTGGTGGTGACATAACCCCTGTCCCTCAATATCCTGGAGAAGCGGCTGATTGTGGCTGGATCAGAGCACTCATAGGGGGCGCCAGGAAAAGGGTTGAAGGGGATCAAATTGAGCTTGCAGGGCAGATCCCCGAGTAGACGAGCCAGAGCTCTGGCCTGTTCCGGGCTGTCATTGATGCCAGCGAGCATGGTGTACTCAAAAGTGATGGAGTGGCGGCGGTCGGCATCCACATAACGATGGCAGGCGGCCATTAACTCCGATAGCGGGTATTTCTGGTTAATCGGCATCAACTTATCCCGCAGGCTCTCTTCCGGGGCGTGCAGCGAGACGGCAAGAGCTACCTGGCGTCGCTCCCGCAGACGGTCAATGTAGGGCACCACCCCGGATGTGCTGACCGTTACCCGCCATTTCGACAGGCCGTAGGTGAGGTCGTCCAGCATCAGATCAATGGCGCTGACCAGGTTGTCGAAATTCAATAATGGTTCGCCCATGCCCATGAACACCACGTTGGTGATGGGTCGGTCGCGGCCGGTTTCACGCATCAGTTCGTGCTGGGCATGCCAGAGCTGAATCAGTATCTCGCCGCTGCTGAGGTTGCGGTTGAAACCCTGGCGGCCGGTGGCACAGAAGCTGCAGGTCAGCGAGCAGCCCACCTGGCTGGAGACACAGAGGGTGCCGCGCTCCCCCTCGGGGATGTAAACCGTCTCTACGCCATTGCCAGCGCCGACGTCGAGCAGCCATTTGCGGGTGCCATCGGTTGAGACCTGGGTTGAGATGACTCGGGGCGGGGTAAATTCTGCCTCGTCCGCCAGAGCGGTGCGCAATTTCTGGGAGAGGTTGGTCATCTGCTCAAAATCGGTTACGCCGTGGCGGTGGACCCATTGCAGAACCTGAGATGCACGAAAGCCTTTTTCACCGCGGTCGGCGAAAAAGGCTTCAAGTCCTGCCCGGTCAAAGTCGAGCAGATTGGTTCTTTCGGTTTGACTCAAGTGTCAGCCGTTACGGGTTCTGGGGCAGAGCTCCAGGTCGCTGAAAAAAAAGCCGATCTCCCGGGCTGCGGTGTCTGTCGCATCGGAGCCGTGAACGGCATTTTCGTCGATGCTACTGGCGAAATCGGCGCGAATGGTGCCGGCAGCGGCCTCCGCCGGATTGGTTGCACCCATCACATCCCGGTGGTGCAGCACTGCATTTTCGCCTTCCAGCACCTGCACCATGACTGGACCGGAGATCATAAAATCGACCAGATCGGCGAAGAAGGGGCGTTCAGCGTGGACGGCGTAAAAAGCTTCGGCCTGGCCCTGGCTCAGGTGCATCATGCGTGCTGCAACGATGTTCAGGCCAGCAGATTCAAAACGGCTGTAGATCTGGCCAATCAGGTTTTTGCCAACGGCGTCTGGTTTGATAATTGAAAGGGTCCGTTCGAGGGCCATGGTTATATGCTCAATCCTTAAAATGGGAATTCGGGGCTGGTGAGAGAGGGGATCAGTCGATCCCGGATGTTATCGACCAGATCTGTGGACTAGCGCTACCGTAACAGCGACCGGCGTATTTTAGCTGGCTTCGTCTATCCAGGCTATCTGGATCGCTTCCAGAATCTTTTCCCCGCAATGTGCGGGGTCATCATCGAATTCGTCGAGTTGCTGCACCCAGTCTCTGAGGTCGGTAAACCGCACCAGTTGCGGGTCAACCTCGGGGTGGCTGTCGCAGAGTTGAATGGCAATTTCCAGGGTGTCGGTCCATTTCAGGCTCATAACTGTATCTCCGGTGGCAACGGCTCAGTGAACTTCGGATGCCAGGTTGATGGTGTATTTCGGTATTTCCACCACCAGGTCCTGGTCGTCCAGCACCGCCTGGCAGGCGAGGCGGGACTCGGGCTCCAGCCCCCAGGCTTTATCCAGCATGTCCTCCTCCTCCTCTTCAGGCGGATTCAGGGAGTCGCCCCCCTCTCGGACCACCACATGACAGGTGGTACAGGCGCAGGACTTCTCGCAGGCGTGTTCCAGCTCAATGCCGTTGGCCAGTGCGGCGTCGAGCACCGTGGTGCCGGCTTCGGCCTGGATTACATCACCTTCCGGGCAGAGCTCGTGATGGGGTAGAAAAATAACCTGGGGCATGTCAGAAGGTCTTGTTGATCTGTTCGACCGCGCGGCCGGAGAGGGCTGCGCGGATAGTATTGTCCATCCGTCGTGCGGCGAAGGCTTCAGTGACTTTGGCCAGCTGCTCAATCGCCTGCTTGATCTGTTGTAAATCATCACAACTGCTGGCCTGCTGTAGTCGTTCGATGGCCTGTTGGACCTGCGGAGCCTCTTCCGGAGTGAGCAGATCCCGGTCTTTGTCCAGGGCGCTATTAATCGCCAGGAGCAGGCCTTCAGCCTCCACCCGCTGCTCCCGCAGCAGTCGCTGTTGAACATCTTCCTCTGCGTAACTCAGAGAGTCTTTCAGCATCTGCTCGATCTCACCATCCTTGAGTCCGTAAGAGGGTTTAACATCCACATGGCTTTCGATGCCCTGGGTCTCTTCCCTAGCGGTGACGCTGAGAATGCCATCAGCATCAATCTGGAAGATGACCCGGATGCGGGCAGCCCCCGCCACCATCGGCGGAATGCCCCGCAGCTCAAACCGGGCCAGCGAGCGGCAGTCATCCACCATCTCCCGTTCGCCCTGGACAACATGCAGGGCCATGGCGGTCTGGCCATCCTTGAAGGTGGTGAACTCCTGGGCTCGGGTCAGCGGCAGGGTGGCATTGCGGGGCACGATTTTCTCAACCAGACCACCCATGGTCTCAATGCCGAGGGAGAGGGGTGTGACGTCCAGCAGCAGCATGTCGCTCTCGGGTTTGTTGCCGACCAGGATATCCGCCTGCAGCGCAGCACCCAGGGCAACCACCCGGTCCGGGTCGATATCGACCAGCGGGTTGCGGCCAAAAAACTCACCTACCAACTGGCGCACTAAGGGCACCCGAGTGGCGCCGCCGACCATCACGACTTCGGTGATCTCTGCGGGCTCTATGGCCCCATCTCGCAGGGCTCGTCGGCAGGCCACCAGAGTGCGGCGCACCAGTTTTTCAATCAACGAGTCAAATTCGGTTCGGGTCAGTTGGCCTTGCCACAGGGTTCGGCCGTTATGGTGAAGCTGGATATCAGTTTCGGTTTTGCTGCTGAGGCTCTCTTTGGCTTTTACCGCAGCCCGTAGAATCATCTGCCGCTCACTGGCATCTGGGTTGCTCAGGCCAGACTGGCTCTGAATCCATCCCACCACCGCCTGGTCCATATCATCACCGCCCAGGGCGGTATCCCCGGCGGTAGCAATCACCTCAAAAACGCCCTTGCTGAAGCGCAAGAGTGAAATGTCGAAGGTGCCGCCGCCCAGATCGTAAACGGCGTGGACACCCTCAGAGGCGCGATCCAGGCCGTAGGCGATAGCTGCTGCGGTGGGTTCATTCAACAGCCTTAGAACTTTGAGCCCGGCTAGCTGTGCCGCGTCCCGGGTGGCTTGGCGCTGAGCATCGTCGAAATAGGCGGGTACCGTGAGCACGATGCCGCTGAGTTTGCCGCCGAGGGCCTGTTCTGCTCGCCGCCGCAGGACCTTCAATATTTCCCCCGAGACCTCCACCGGGCTGACCGCACCGGCAGCGGTGAGAAGACGGGGTGTGGATTCGGTCTCATCCGCCAGGGCATAAGGGGTGTGGGCATCGGCGGCGATTTCATCATACCCCCGGCCCAGCAGTCGTTTTACCGACGCAATGGTGTTGGTGGGGTCCGTCACCCGGGCAGCGCGGGCCTCCCAACCCACCTGGGGTGGGTGATTCGCCCGGTAACGTACGACTGATGGCAGCAGCTGTCGACCCTGGCTGTCTGGCAGGGCTTCGGCCTTGCCACTACGCAGGGTGGCGACCAGCGAGTGGGTGGTCCCGAGGTCTATTCCCGCGGCCAGTCGGTGTTCGTGGGGCGCGGTGCTCTGCCCGGGTTCCGCAATCTGTAATAGGGCCATCTCTTCCGTTCTATCCTAAAGCAGTTGCTCTTCCAGTTCCTCCGCCTCTTGGCGTAACTTGTCTAGGAACTGAAGTTCCCGGACCAGGTTGCTGGCCTGAGCCAGATTCGCCGGATCCAGACTGTTAAATGTGTCAGCTAACCGCAGCTGTCGATTTTTGACCTGTTCCGCGAGCTGTTCCCGGAGCTGATCAAGCCGATCCAGCGGCTCACTCAGCTGTGGAATCTCTTCGAGGTTGGCCCGCAGGGTCATCTGCTGCTCCAGAAAAGCAGTGTCCATTTTGCGGTCCGCTGTTGCCGGATCATACCCATTCAGCTCCAGCAGGTACTGCCCCCGGCTCACCGGGTCTTTCAGGGTCCGGTAGGCGTCGTTTGCCTGAGTGGCCAGCTGCATGGATGCCCGGCGCTCCGCTGGATCCGCCTGTGCAAACCGATCCGGGTGGACCTGGGCCTGTAGCCGCCGGTAATTTTCCGCCAGCTGCTCTATCTCCAGGTCGTAACGCCTGGGGACGTCCAGCAGATCGAAATAGTTGGGGTGCGCTCTGTCCTGCACCTGCGTACTGCTCCCGGCGGACCGCCTTTAGACGGTAAAGCTTTCGCCGCAGCCGCAGCTGTCTTTCACGTTCGGATTGTTGAAGGCGAACCCTTCGTTGACACCTTCCTTGACGAAGTCGAGTTCTGTCCCCTGCAGATAGAGCAGGCTCTTGGGATCAACCACAATGGTCACGCCACGCTCCTTAAACTGGATATCTTCGGGCTCAGCGGCGTCGATGAATTCCAGTACGTAGGCCAGCCCGGAGCAGCCGGAGGTTCTTACGCCCAGGCGGACACCGATACCTTTCTGGCGATTATTCAGAAAGTCCCTGACCCGCTCGGCCGCAGTTTCAGTGATGCTGATTGACACGGTTGTCCCCGTTAGCCCTGGCTGACCGCAGCCTCTGGCTGAGTGGCGCCATGTTTTTCGCGATAGTCTGCAATCGCCGCTTTGATGGCGTCTTCGGCCAGCACCGAACAGTGAATCTTCACCGGTGGCAGGGCCAGTTCCTCGGCGATATCCGAATTGCGGATCTTGGTGGCCTGGTCCAGGTTTTTACCTTTGACCAGCTCGGTCAGCAGTGAGCTGGAGGCGATGGCAGAGCCACAGCCATAGGTCTTGAACCGGGCGTCTTCAATCACGCCGTCGTCGTTGACCTTGATCTGAAGCTTCATGACATCGCCACAGGCCGGGGCGCCGACCATGCCGGTGCCGACGGAGTCGTCGCCCTTGTCAAAGGAGCCGACATTGCGGGGATTGTTGTAGTGGTCCAGGACTTTGTCGCTGTATGCCATGATTTTTCTCCTTGGAGCCGCCTATTTTAGCAAAGGGCGGGCTGGTTAATGAGTGTTTAGTGAGCGGCCCACTGGACCGTGCTGAGATCGACGCCATCCTGAAACATTTCCCAGAGGGGTGAGAGCTCCCGCAGTTTATTGACTGCGTGCACGATTTTGTCGATGGCGTAGTCGATCTCTTCGGCGGTGGTGAAACGGCCGATGGAGAGGCGGATGGAGCTGTGGGCCAACTCGTCTTCCCGGCCCAGGGCTCGCAGCACGTAAGAGGGTTCCAGCGAGGCGGAGGTACAGGCCGAGCCTGAAGAGACCGCCAGATCGCTGATTGACATCACCAGCGACTCCCCTTCTACAAAGGAGAATGAGATGTTCAGGTTGCCGGCTACACGGTGATCCAGACTGCCGTTGATGTAAATCTCTTCTAGCTGGGACAATCCGGTTAACAACCGATTACGCAGGGTCAGAATTCGCTGGCTCTCCTCGGCCATCTCTTCCCGGGCGATCCGGCAGGCTTCACCCATGCCGACGATCTGATGGGTGGGTAGAGTGCCGGATCGCATGCCCCGCTCATGTCCGCCACCATGCATCTGGGCCTCAATCCGAACCCGTGGCTTGCGCCGTACGTAGAGTGCGCCAATGCCTTTGGGGCCATAGAGTTTGTGAGCGGAGAGGCTGAGCAGGTCGATCTTCATAGCATCGACATCAATCTCGACTTTACCGCCGCTCTGGGCCGCATCAACGTGCAGCAGAACCCCTTTTTCTCTACAGAGGGTACCGATTGCAGCGATGTCCTGAATGACACCGATTTCATTGTTCACGTGCATGATTGAAACCAGCACCGTGTCCGGTCGCAGTGCCGCTTCGAGATCCGCCATTGCGATCAGTCCATCCGGCTGCGGGTCCAGGTAGGTGGCTTCGAATCCCTCCCGCTCCAGCTGGCGGAAGGTGTCCAGCACCGCTTTGTGTTCGGTTTTGCTGGTGATGATGTGCTGACCTTTCTTGCGGTAGAAGTGGGCGGCACCTTTGATCCCAAGATTGTCGGATTCGGTCGCGCCTGAAGTCCAGACAATCTCTTTCGGATCGGCCTTGATCAGGTCTGCCACCTGCTGGCGTGCCAACTCCACCGCCTCTTCTGCGGCCCAGCCGAAGGCGTGGGAGCGGGAGGCGGGATTGCCGAAACAGCCATCTGTGGTCAGATAATGGGCCATTGTCTCCGCCACCCGGGGGTCTACCGGTGTCGTGGCGGCGTAGTCAAGGTAAATAGGAGTTTTCATATCAATTCCAGGGTGTGCCTTGGGGCGGTTAAATCTCAAACGCCGCCGCGAGGGCTGCTCTGTTCCTGTTTGCTATGGACTGGCTGTTGCCGGCGGCCCGCTTTTCCACCAGTTCGCCCAGCGAGATATCGCTCAGAAAACTGTAGATCTGGTCGCTAAGATCCTGCCAGAGGTCGTGGGTCAGGCAGGCCTGATTCTCGCCCCGGCAGTTGCGTTGACCGTTGCAGCCGGTCGAGTCAACCCGTTCATCCACCGAGGTCACAACGTCCACCACGGAGATCTTGTCGGCCGGTTTGGCCAGGGTATAACCGCCGCCGGGGCCTCTTGAACTCTTCACCAGTTCAGATTTTCTCAGCCGGGAGAAGAGTTGCTCCAGGTAGGAGAGAGAGATGCCCTGACGGCTGGAAATGCCAGCGAGGGTAACCGGCCCCTCTCCAGCATGGAGAGCGAGGTCCAGCATCGCGGTGACAGCATATCGTGCTTTGGTGGTCAGTCTCATAGTGATTCATCCGCTGTATGGATAATAACCAACTGTAACGCTAGGTTATTATCCATACCCGACTGTTTTGGTCAAGTATAGTTGCAAAACTTAATTAATCGTCAGGGCTTTCGCTGGTGTCGGGGCGAATGCTGGCGGGGGTCTCCAGGGAGTTAAGCCGCTCCTCTATTTTTGCCACATGGTCGAGCAGGCTTTCGATGGCGTTGCTGACAGGATCAGGCATCTCTTCCAGCTGTCCGTAAGCTGCAAAGCCGATCTTTTCCGCCATCTCCCGGCGGCGATCCTCTTTGGAGCGGGTACCGATGACCCGGGCCGGTATGCCGACAACGGTAGCCCCCGGGGGCACTGTCCTGACGACCACCGAGTTTGAGCCGATACGGGCGCCGGCCCCCACCGTGATTGGCCCAAGTACTTTGGCCCCGGCACCGATCACAACCCCATCCTCAAGGGTGGGGTGGCGTTTCCCTTTATCCCAGCTGGTGCCGCCCAGGGTCACCCCGTGGTAGAGGGTGCAGTCATCACCCACTTCTGCGGTTTCCCCGATCACCACACCCATGCCATGGTCGATAAAAAAACGGCGTCCAATGCGTGCCCCCGGGTGGATCTCAATGCCGGTCAGCCAGCGGCTGACGTGGGCAAAAAAACGGGCTAGCCAGCGCAGGTGCCAGCGCCAGAGCCGATGGTTCACACGGTGAAACAGCAGCGCGTGCAGGCCGGGGTAGGTGGTCAACACCTCGAGCCAGTGGCGGGCGGCGGGGTCCCGGGCAAATACGCTGCCGATGTCTTCCCTTAATCGATTGAACATGTTTCCTTTCAGTCCGGTTTTTGTCCGGTACGATCCACGGCACTCAACATGCCGCGCATGATAGCGACCTCCTCGCTATCCGGTTGCGCCCGGCTCAGCAGCCGCCGCAGTCGTCGCATCAGCAGACGTGGATTCTGGGGATTGAGGAAGCTGAGGTCGGTCAGGGTCTTCTCCATATGTCGGTAGAGCTGCTCCAGTTCTATGGTTGGGGCTGGCAGGTGGTCAGTATAGGTGTTGGGGTGGTTGCTCCGTAGCCCCTGGTTGCGTAATTCGTAGCTCAGAACTTGCACTGCGGCAGCTAGGTTGAGGGAGCTGAAATCAGCTGCAACCGGAATGTGCAGAAGTAACTGGCAGAGATCGAGTTCTTCGTTACTCAGCCCCGAATTCTCCCGTCCAAACACTGCGGCAACCGGGTGGTTCGACGCCAGCGAGAGCAGTTCAGTTGCGGCGCCGGCGGGGTCCATGGTGCCCAAGCTGAGCCGCCGCGGTCGGGCGCTGGTGCCGACAGTTAACACGCAGTCACCCACAGCCTCCGCAAGGGTGTCGACGACCCGGGCCTCGGCCAGCAGGTTGTCTGCCCCGGCGGCTCTGACGCTGGCATCGCCATGGGGAAACTGTTTCGGATTCACCAGCCACAGCTTGGACAGGCCCATGTTTTTCATCGCCCGGGCAGCGCCGCCGATATTGCCTGGGTGGCTGGTCTCAACCAGCACAATACGGATATTTTTGAGTCTTGGGTCGTCCATGGCTCTGGGGCTTTTTTCAGGGGGTGCCACGGTACCAGAATGTTGTGATCACCCCTAGAGGCGGGGGGACTCCGATTCACCACCAGGTTGGCCGGTGGACCACTTCGATTTGCCACCGTCGCCGCCGCCCGGCGTACAATGCGGTTCAGGGTCAATCGCGCTCTGTGTCGACCGGAATGGTGGCCGCTAGCCCTCGTTTCGCCTGATTAGTTCACTCCGTTTGAGGATTGTCTGTTGAGTTCCTTCGTAACTATTGCCAGCCGTGCAGCCCGCGCCGCCGGAGAGATTATCGTTCATGGTGCCCGTGATCTGCACCGTGTTCAGAGCCGTAGCAAGGGCGACCGGGATCTGGTCAGCGAGGTCGATCTGCGGGCGGAAGCGCGGATTGTGGAGATACTTGGAGAGGCCTTTCCCGAACATGGTATTCGGGGAGAAGAAGGCACAGCCCGAGCACCGGGTGGCAGCCAGGCAGAGTGGTTGGTTGATCCCCTGGATGGCACCCGCAATTTTCTGCATGGTTATCCCTTCTACTGTGTCTCCATTGCGTTGCTGGATCAGGGTCGAATCGAGTGCGGGGTGGTTTATGATCCCTTGCGTGGCGAGTTGTTTGAAGCGACACGTGGCCGGGGGGCCAAGCTGAATGACCACCGTATCCGGGTGGGGGAGTCGAATACTCTGGCCGAGGCATTGATCTCTACCGGGTCACCCCCTGTGAGCGTCAAAACTGCCCGAGCCATGGGTAATGCGCTGTTAGGACTGCACTGTAGTGCCGCTGGCGTTCGTCAGTCTGGTTCATCCGCCCTCGATCTGGCCCACCTGGCTGCGGGTCGAGTCAATGGTTTTGTGCACTTCGGTCTGCAACCCTGGGACAGTGCTGCCGGTGCCCTGCTGGTTCAGGAGGCGGGTGGTCTGGTGACGGATTTTCACGGCGGCCCCGGGTTTCTTGAGAGCGGAGAGCTGGTGGCGGCCAGCCCCCGGATCTCCCGGCTACTGCTCGCCAGCCTTGGTGAAAATCTGCCTGCTGCCTGATCGGAGACGGTGCGCCATGGTCAGTAGCGACAGTTCAGGGCAGACGCCGATGATGCAGCAGTATCTGCGGATCAAGGCGGAGCATCCGGACCTGCTGCTGTTCTATCGGATGGGGGATTTCTACGAGCTGTTTTTTGATGATGCCCGCAAGGCTGCAGGTCTGCTCGATATCGCCCTGACCAGTCGCGGCAAATCCGGTGGCCAGCCGATCCCCATGTGCGGAGTGCCCGTGCACGCGGCAGACAACTACCTGGCCCGTTTGGTGCGGCAGGGGGAGTCAGTGGCGATCTGCGAGCAGATTGGCGATCCGGCCACCAGTAAGGGACCCGTCGAAAGGGCGGTGGCGCGGGTGGTTACCCCTGGCACTCTGACTGAAGAGGCGCTGCTGGATGAGCGGCGAGACAGCCTGCTCTGTGCGGTCGCAGTTTTGCCGACCGGGTTTGGCATTGCCACCCTGGACCATAGCGCCGGTCGCTTTGTGGCGCTGGCCGTGGCGGATGAAGAGACCCTGGCGGCGGAGCTGGCTCGGCTCAACCCGATTGAGCTGCTGGTCAGTGAGGCCGATGCCGAAGCCAACTGGTGTCGGGGCCGTTCGACCTTGAGAGCCCGGCCGTCCTGGGATTTTGATCCGGAGAGTGCGGAACGGCTGCTGTGTGCCCATTTTGGCACCCGCGATCTCGCCGGTTTTGGCCTGGAGGGAGAGAGTCTAATCATCGCGGCCGCAGGCGCCCTGTTGCAGTACCTGCAGCAGACCCAGCGTAGCGAACTGCCCCATATTCGCCGGCTGCAGCTGGAGCAGCCCGGCGAGAGTCTGATGATGGATCCCGCCACCCGACGGAATCTGGAGCTCGATAGCGGGATTTCCGGACAGGATCAACACACCCTTTGCGGTGTGATGGACCACACCGCCACGGCCATGGGAGGGCGTCTGTTGCGGCGTTGGATTAGCCGCCCGATCCGGAGTCTTGCCCTACTGACAGAGCGGCATCATGCGGTGGCGGTGCTGAAGGAAGATCTCGCCTGTGAACCGGTGCAGCGGGTGTTGCGTCAGATTGGTGATGTTGAGCGAATACTCTCCCGTATCGCCCTGGGGAGTGCCCGCCCCCGGGATCTGGTTGGTCTGCGGCGGGCGTTGGATCTGTTGCCGACCCTGCATCAGACGATCGCGGAACTGGAGAGTCCGCTGCTAAGTGATCTGCGCCAGCGTCTTGGGGCATTTCCGGAGCAGGTGGCGCTGTTGCAGCGGGCGGTGGCTGAGGAGCCCCCGGTGCTGGTGCGGGAGGGTGGCGTTATCGCCCCCGGCTACAGCGCCGAGCTGGACGAACTGCGGTCAATGCAATCCGATGCCGGATCATTGCTTCAGGCTCTTGAACAGCGGGAGCGGGAGATGACCGGTATCACCGCTCTGAAGGTGGGGTACAACCGGGTGCACGGTTACTTCATCGAGGTGAGTCGGCTGCAGAGTGAACGGGTGCCGGAGCGCTATCAGCGGCGGCAATCCCTGAAGAATGCCGAACGTTATATCACCCCGGAGCTAAAGACTTTTGAGGAGAGGGCCCTGAGTGCCCGGGAGAGAGCCCTGGCCCTTGAAAAAGCACTCTATGAGCAGCTGCTGGAGACGCTGGCGGAGTCTGTTGGTCCCCTGCAGACTTCCGCTGTGGCCATCGCTGAACTTGATGTGCTGGCCAATTTTGCGGAACGGGCGGAGCGGCTCAACCTCAATCGACCGGTCTTGACCGAGAGCCCGGGCATCTTGATCGAAGCGGGCCGCCATCCGGTGATCGAGCCGAGCAGTGACGGACCCTTTGTGCCCAACGATCTGCATCTGTATCCGGGATTGCATATGCTGATAATCACCGGGCCGAACATGGGCGGAAAGTCCACCTATATGCGCCAGACGGCGCTGATCGTGCTGCTCGCCTATGTGGGCAGTTTCGTGCCTGCCCGTCGTGCTGTGATCGGCCCGGTGGATCGAATATTTACCCGCATCGGTGCGGCGGATGACATCGCCGGTGGCCGGTCCACCTTCATGGTGGAGATGACCGAAACCGCCAATATCCTGCACAACGCGACCGCCGAGAGTCTGGTGCTGCTGGATGAGCTTGGCCGCGGCACCAGCACCTTTGATGGTCTGGCTCTGGCCTGGTCCACCGCCATGGAGCTGGCCCAGCGGATTCGTGCCTACACCCTGTTTGCGACCCACTATTTTGAACTCACCACCCTGCCGGAGGAGGCTGAGGGTGCGGCTAACGTTCATCTCGAAGCGGTGGAGCATGGCGGGGGCGTGGTGTTTATGCACAGGGTTAGCCCGGGCCCCGCCAGCCAGAGCTATGGCCTGGCAGTGGCGGCCCTGGCGGGGGTTCCGGATGGGGTGATTGGCCGGGCCAAACTCCGTTTGCGGGAGCTGGAGGAGGCCAATCAACTACATCTTGCAGAGTCCCCTGAACGGGTTCAGATTGATCTTTTCGCGGAGGCGGAGCAGCTGCGGTTGATTGAACAGCTCAAAGCGCTGGATCTGGACAATCTGACTCCCCGGCAGGCACTGCAACAGCTCTACGATCTGCGGCAGCAGGCCCGGGAGACCTGAAGATTTTGGGGTGCTCTGGTATTATCCCCGCCCATTTTTCTGATCGAGGAAACCGAAGATGACGTTCGTGGTGACTGAAGCCTGCATAAAATGCAAGTACACCGATTGTGTTGAAGTCTGTCCGGTGGATTGCTTTCACGAAGGTCCAAATTTCCTGGTGATCGACCCCGAAGAGTGCATTGACTGCACACTCTGTGTGCCCGAATGCCCGGTTGAGGCGATTTACGACGAAGCAGATGTGCCGGATGGTCAGTCCCATTTCACCGAAATGAACGAGGAACTGGCGAAACTCTGGCCGACCATCACCGAGATGAAGGCAGCGCCGGACGATGCGGATGAGTGGGCCAAGGTCAGTGACAAGCTGAAACTGCTGGAACGCTAGGTGATGCTCCCGGCAGTCGTTCTGGGCATTCACCTGCTGGCGGCCATGTTCTGGGTTGGTGGATTACTGTTTGCCTATTTGATTGTTCGTCCCGCAGTCCAGGGCATTATTGATCCGGAGACGCGATTTCAGCTCTGGCTGACGCTGTTTTCCCGGTTTTTGCCCATGGTTTGGGTCGCGATTGGAGTTTTGTTTGGCAGCGGCCTCTGGCTCACCTATGCAGTCTATGGTGGCTTTGGTGGCGTGGGTCCTGCAATCCACACCATGATTGTCAGCGGCGTTCTGATGACTTTGCTGTTCGCCTATCTCTTTGTCGTGCTCTACCCCGGATTACGGCGGTCAGTGGTCATCACCGATTTTGCTGCCGCGGCTGGATACCTGGCCGGGATTCGACGAATCGTCGCCATCAACTCGCTGTTGGGGCTGTTTACAGTCTGTCTGGGTGCCGTAGCCCGCTATGTCTGAGACCAGTCGGGTGCTGCTGGCGGGTGCTGGCGGTATCGGCTGTTTTGTTGGCGCCAGGCTCTCTTCAGTGGTTGGCGTTGAGGTCGGGTTGCTGGCCCGGGGCGCCCAGTGCCAGGCCCTGCGGACTAACGGTGTTCGGCTGGTGGACAACGGTCAGCCCGAAGAGTCTTTCGATCTGCCGGTACTCGATAGTGGCTGTGGTGACGATCTTGCGAAGGTTGGCCGTTACGACTGGGTGATTGTCTGCTGTAAAACCCAGCATACCGAGGCACTGGCGGCGCAGTTGCTGCCGGTGGTCCGTGGCGATGCCCGCATCCTCTCGCTGCAGAATGGGGTTGACAATGAACCGCTGTTGGCCGCCGCCTTTCAGCGGGAGGTGGTGGGTGGGCTCTGTATCCGGTTTGCGGCCCATTTGACCGCCCCGGGGCAGGTTTCGGTGGTGGGCCCGCCGATTACCATGATCGGCGAGTACCCCCAGGGTGTTTCTGATCGGGTCCGGCAGATGGTGGCGTGGCTGAACCTGGGCGGTATGCAGGCCCAGACCACCGAAGATATTCGCAAGGATCTCTGGCGCAAGCTGGTCATCAATGGCGCGGTGAATCCGGTGACTGCGCTGCTGGGGCGGGATACCGGGTTCGTTCGCGACAGCCACCATGCCCTCGCGGTGGTTCGAGAGGTGATGGATGAGATCGCAGCAGCGGCCCGGGTTGATGGGGTTGATCTGTCCGGGGATGATTTGGCGCAGATGTGGCAGGTGGTCAAGCAGATCGACGCCTTCAAGTCTTCTATGCAGATTGATGCTGAGCGGGGCAGCGAACTGGAGTATGCGGGGCTGACCGAGGCGGTGCTGCGGCGGGTTGAGGTCAGCGGAGGATCGGCTCCTGTGACCCGGACCCTCGAACGGTTACTGAAAGCGTTATATCCACCCCAATCGGGTTCGGAGGGAGATCGTGTCTGAGCGTAAAAAAATAGAGTTGTTTTTCAACTTCCGCAGTCCCTACTGCTATTTTGCCAGTCAGCGGATGTGGTCGCTGTTTGATGAGTTTGATGTGGATCTGGGGTGGCGGCCCCTGGGGGGCTGGAATGGTCGTTCAGCGCCGGAGCGGGCCAAGCGGATCATCCCCACAATGCGTCAGGACATGGCCCGCTGGGCCCGCAGACTCGGTGTACCCTTTACTCCGCCCCCCGCTTCGACTGATGGTACCCGGGCAGGTGCGGCCTCCCTGTTAGTCGAACAGCGAGGCCTGTTACGGCCCTATGTCAGCGCCATGATGGACGCGGTCTGGGGCCAGGGGCTGAATATCGCCGAGGATGGCCCTCTGCTGATGGTGGCGGCCAAAGTGGGCATTGATGGGGCTGAACTGCTGGCGGCAGCAGATGATGCCCGGCGTGGGGAGAAATTGCTCGAAAACTGGCGGTTGGCAGAGAGTAGCGGCGTTTTCGGGGTGCCGAGTTTTCTGCTGGGCGAGCAGATATTCTGGGGCAATGACCGGATTGAATTTGTCGCCGATTACCTGAGGGAACAGGGCCTGGCGAAAGTCTGATTCAGCGATTGAAGAAAAGAGCCTGTAGTGACGGGGTACTTTTATTCGTCTGTATTCGTCGGGCGCTGCCCCCGCCACAGGTCTACAACCGGTAAACCCGAGCGGCGCCTTTAAACTGGGGGGGTAGTCGCGCTCTCAGAATGATATTGCCCGGTTATCTGGATTTCAGCCGGGCGACCAGTCCCCTGAGGGTGGCCTGGGTCTCTTCGGTAAACCAGGAATCCACTACGGTCATCAGCGTCTGTTCGTCGGGTTCCGGGGCCATCTCCAGCAGCTCTGAACGGGTGCGCTGGCGAGTCTGCTGCATGGCATTGGGGGGTAGCTGGGTTACGCCCTGGGCGTAGTTGATCGCCAGATCTCTGACCTGGTCCGCCGGGGCCAGTTCGTTAACCAGGCCGATGCGCAGAGCCTTCTGGGGGGTCATCAATTCGGCTGTCGTGCACATGTTGGCCGCCTGATGGCTGCCGACCAGATAGCGCAAGACCTGGTAGAGCATATCCGGCATAGGGATGCCGACGGCGACCTCGTTGAGACCGATCTTGAATTTCGGCTCCTCCGCCATGATGCGATAGTCGCAGCAGATCGCCATTACACAGCCCCCAGCCGGAGCGTGGCCGCCGAGGGCACCGATCACCGGGATCGGGCTGGCAATCATGCTCCGCATCATGTGGAACAGATCCCGCCAGAGAGTGACAATGCCATCCCGCTCAAGCGGCAACAGGCTGGGGACATCGAGTCCCGCAGAAAAGATGGTGCCGCTGTTGCTGAGTACTATAGCCCTGGCACCCTCGTCCGGCGCAGAGCGAACGGCCTCAGTCACTGCATGGATAAACGGCAGCCCCATGGCGTTGGCGGGGGGGTTGGTCAGGCAGAGTTCAGCTACAGCATCGTGGCGTAAGGTTTCGATCATCTGGATTTATCCTGATTATGTTGTGGCAGGGATCGTCTTGCCGACCCGGATCAGCCAAGTATTATAGGCCGCCAGGTTTACCGGATCAGGCTCGTCGTGTCCGCACCATCCACTTATGCACCCCACAGCCGTTGGGGTCTGTTTATTGGCCCACTGGCAGCGCTGGTTCTGCTGCTATTGCCGACGCCGTCGGCGCTCGGGGTTGACGGCCAGCGGGTCGCCGCGCTGGCTCTGCTGATGGCGATCTGGTGGATGAGCGAAGCTTTGCCCCTGGCGGCTACCTCACTTCTGCCCCTGGTTCTGCTGCCGCTGCTCGGGGTCAGAACCACTGCAGAAGCCGCAGCACCCTACGCCCACCATCTGATTTTCCTTTTTTTGGGTGGCTTTATGATTGCCGCCGCGGTGCAGCGCTGGGGTCTGCACCGACGGCTGGCAGTGCATACGGTACGTCTGGTGGGGCTGAGTCCCCGGCGGATGGTGCTCGGTTTCATGGTTGCCAGTGCAACAGTCTCGATGTGGGTGACCAATACCGCCACCACCCTGATGCTGTTGCCGGTTGGGCTGGCGGTGATCGCGCAGATCAGGAGTCTGGATCCTGACCCGGATGAGGCGACTCGCTTTGCTACCTGTTTGCTGCTGGGTATCGCTTACGGCGCCAGTATCGGCGGGGTCGGGACCCTGATTGGAACCGCTCCGAACGCGGTGATCGCCGGGGTTGTAGAGGAGCTCTATGGTCAGTCAATCAGCTTCTTCTCCTGGATGCTTTACGGTGTGCCGCTCGCCGGGGTGATGCTGGTGATCTGCTGGTTGCTGTTGACCCGATTGATCTATCCGGTGGGCCGGGCGACTCTGGTTGGTGGTGACGTATTTTTGCAACAGGAGCTGGCGAAGCTGGGGCCGATGAGCCGGGAGGAGAAGTGGGTATTAGCGGTGTTCAGCCTGGTAGCGGCCTGCTGGATTTTTCGGGGGCTGGTGCCGCTGCCGGTTCTGGTCGGAGTGAAGGACGGCACTTTTGCGATTATGGGTGCAATCCTGCTTTTTGTGATTCCTGTGGATCTGGCTAAAGGCCGGTTTCTACTGGATTGGGAGACCGCGCTCAAGATTCCCTGGGAAGTGTTGATTCTGTTCGGCGGTGGCCTCTCTCTGGCCGCGGGTTTTGGCAGCAGTGGTCTAGCGGACTGGATTGCTGGTCAGCTCGGTGCCGTAGGCGGTTTGAACCTGTTTCTGGTGGTTGCGCTGATTGCTCTGGTTACGGTGTTTCTGACTGAGATGACCTCGAATACCGCGACCTCAACCATTCTGGCCCCGGTGATGGGGAGTCTGGCTCTGGCGATAGCGGTGCACCCCTACGTTTTGATTGTGGCGGCGGGTACTGCCGCCTCTTACGCCTTTATGCTGCCGGTCGGCACACCCCCCAACGCGATTGTCTTCAGCAGTGGCGAGGTGACCATGGGACAGATGGTCAGGGCGGGGCTGGTTCTAAATCTGGTGGCAACTCTGCTGGTCACGCTTGCGGTGACTGTCTGGCTGCCGCTGGTCTGGGGTTTTGATCCCGCCAGCTTCCCGCTCTGGGCCGGTTGAGCCAGTGGTCGGCCTTGCAAAATTTCAGAACAATATGATGCTAAAGTGATCGACTCGAACCAACCAGCAGAGGATGAAATCAACGATGTTGAGCAAAAAAACTAGGTTCCTGGCTGCCGCCGCTCTGGGGCTTTGCATGACCAGCGTAGTGGCGGAAGGCACCAAACCCGAGGATGTGGTTGAGTATCGTAAATCAGTCTTTCGTGTGATTGCCTGGAACTTCGGCCCCTTGGTGGCGATGGTGAAAGGCGAGATGGATTATGACCCTGCAGAGTTCACTCTGCGGGCAGAGCGTATGGCGGCCCTGAGCAGTCAGCCGCTGGAAGGGTTCTTGCCGGACACCCTGGTGGGTGACAGCGAAGCCAAGCCTGAAATCTGGGAAAACTGGGCGGACTTCAAAGCCAAGATGGCGGATCTGGAAGAGGCTACCTCAGCCCTGGCAGAAGCCTCGCTCAGCGGTGACATGAAGACCATCGTGCCAGCCTTCAAGGCCACCGGTGGTGCCTGCAAGGCATGCCACGACGACTATAAGGAAGAGTAGCCGGCCCGCATGTGGGTCAATTTACCAGCCAGGTGATTGCGCCGGCCGAGAGCCCCAATAACAGCAGGGCCCGCCACAGGGGTGCCTGTGGCGCCGTAGCGGGCTCCTGCTGTTTGGTCAGTGGCATATTGCCGGTGAACATCGATTTGATCAGGTTTTGCCGTTTGTAGAGCAGGTAGAAGAGTACCGCGGCAACGTGCAGTCCGACTGCGGCCAGTAACAGATTGAAGTTGAGGTGGTGAACTGTGGTCAGCAGATCACTGGTCGCCCCGGAGACCCGGTGGTAGAGCGGTCCTTCAGTGAAGATGTCGTCGCTGGCGAAGAGTCCCGACCCCCCCTGTAGTGCCACCAGTAGCAGTAGCACGACTACCATCACCCCTCCCAGAGGGTTGTGCCCGGGGTGGCGGGGGCTGCTGCGCTGACCCAGAGTGCGGGAGTAGTTGAGAATGGTTTTAGGCCCCCGCAGAAAGCTGCTGAAGCGGGCGGGCCGACTGCCCCAGATGCCCCAGAGCAGACGAAACAGGACCAGCGAGAGCGCGGTGTACCCGAGCCACATATGCCAGTCCATGTAGAGGAGACCAGCCTCTGCGGTGACCCAGGAGCCAGTCAGACTAAGAAACAGAAGCCAGTGGAACAGCCTCACCGGCAGGTCCCAGACTCTCACCGGCCGGATCTCTTTATTCTCTTCGGTAGTCACGTTTGCTTGCGTCGTCACCTTTGCAGGTCGATGATAAGTTGTCAGCCCCGGTGGGGCAACAGAGCCAGCAGAACAGCAGAGCTTGCATGAAACGATTGCTGATTATCTACCACAGCCAGGGCGGTAGCACCGAACAGCTGGCGGAGGCGGTCGAGCAGGGAGCGGTGGAGTCCGGCGAGCCGGTAGAAGTCCGTCGGCTCGGGGCTTTCGATGCGGGACTGGATGATCTGCTCTGGGCGGATGCTGTGATTTTTGGTACCCCGGAGAATTTCGGTTACATGGCGGGTGCGATCAAGGATTTTCTGGACCGGACCTACTATCCTGCGCAGGGCAGGGTTGAAGGGCTGGCTTATGCGCTGTTCGTTAAAGCGGACAACGACGGTAGTGGTGCGGTTTACCACTTTGAGCGTATTGCTTCCGGTTACCCGTTGAAACGGGTCTGCGAGCCCCTGATTTTCAAGGGTGATCTAACCGAATTTGCGATCGCCGAGTGCCGGGAGTTAGGCGGGACCCTGGCGGCTGGTTTGGTCATGGGGGTTTTTTAATGGCTGTTCAGTCCAGGTTCAGGTTAGGGAGTCTAGCCTGCGGCTCTCATCCAGGTGAATCGATGCTGAAATTCCGGATAAAACCGAAACTGCTGTGTCTGGCCCTCTTGTTATCGCTGGGGCCTCCGGTAGCTTTGGCCCGGCCGGATGGTCACGGTTTGCAGTTGGCCCAAAACAGCCATGGCAAGGGCAAGCCCCTGTCAGAGACCGTTGATCAGTATGGCAGACAGAAGCGCAACCGGGTGCTGTCAGCAGAGCCGAAAAAACAGAACGGGAGAGAGCTCCACAGCATCCGGGTGCTGACCGATGATGGCCGGGTCAAAACGATCCTGATCGACCCTGAAACGGGCCGGGAAATCCGGCGCTGAATCGCTCTCATGCGACTGCTTCTGGTTGAGGATGAACCGCAGTTGAGGATACAGCTGGCTGAGCAGCTGGAAGCCTCGGGTTATGTGGTGGATCAGGCGGGGGACGGTACCGAAGGGCTCTATTTCGGCACTGAATATCCCCTGGATCTGGCCGTGGTGGATCTCGGCCTGCCGGACTTTTCCGGGGTCGAGCTGATTCGTCGGTTGCGCAGCGCTGGGCGTGCCCTGCCAGTGCTGGTGCTGACTGCTCGGGATCGTTGGCAGGATAAAGTCGAAGCGCTGGAGGCGGGGGCAGACGACTATCTGGTCAAACCCTTCCAGTTTGAGGAGTTGCAGGCCCGGTTGAATGCGCTGCTGCGGCGGGCCGCTGGCTGGAGTCATCCCCTGATTCAGTCTGGCCCGGTGGAGTTCGACTCTGCCCGCCAGCAGGTGCGCCTGTCCGGTGTGGAGGTTGAGCTGACCGGGTATGAATACCGGCTGCTGGAGTATCTGATGATGCATCTGGGTGAGCCGGTCTCCAAGAGCTCGCTGATGGAGCACCTCTATCCGGACGAGGCGGAGCGGGACAGCAATGTGATTGAGGTGTTTATCCGCCGTCTGCGGCAGAAACTCGACGGGGACGGCACCCTGCACCCCATCGAGACTTTGCGGGGGCGGGGTTACCGCTGGTCCCTGGGTCATTCTGACCGATGATGAATTCACTTCAGGCCCGTCTGCTAGTTCTGGCGGGGCTGCTGTTGGTGGTTTTTGTCGGCGGTGCGGGCATCACCCTGGAGCGGGGTGCGGCGGAAGCCGCCCGGGCCGGGGTTCGTAAGAACCAGATGGGGGTGATGTATGGCCTGTTGGCGGCGGCGGAGTATGAACCCGGTGGTCTGGTGAGCATTCCACGATTGCCTGAACCACGTCTTGGCCAGCCCGATTCCGGGCTCTATGCGACGGTGGTGGATTCGAACGGGGCGATTCTTTGGCGTTCCCCCTCAGCGGAGACGGAGTCCCTGCTTGCAGTGCCGTCACTGCCGCCGCCGGGGGTTTTCAGGTTTGAATACCGCAAACAGCAGGATCTGTTTCGGCTGAATTACGGGGTGCTCTGGGAGGGCATCGACGGCGACGAACAGTATCTGGGCCTTGAAGTACTACAGAATAGCGAGCTCTACGCCCAGACCCTGGCGAGCTTCCGCCGGACCCTCTGGAGCTGGCTTGGGGTTCTGGGGGTGTTGCTGCTACTGTTGCAGACCGCCCTGCTGCGCTGGGGGCTGGCACCGCTGCGGCAGGTGAGTCACGCGGTTTCTCAGGTAGAGAAGGGGGAGCAGGCGGAGGTGGTGGGGCGCTACCCTCGGGAGCTGGCGCACCTCACCGATAATCTTAATCGATTGATTCGCAGTGACCGGGCTCGGTTTGAACGCCAGCGTAACGCGCTGGGGGACCTCTCCCACAGTCTGAAAACTCCGCTATCCGTGCTGAATGGGGCGGTGGATCGAGACACCAGCGAGCAGCTCGTCAACACGGTGCGGGAGCAGACTGCCCGGATGGACGCAATTGTTCAGCACCAGCTGCGTCGCGCCACTTTGGGCAATCGGGGTATTGGCCGGACGGTACCGGTGGCGCCGGCGGCCGCCCGGGTGGTCTCGGCCCTCTCCACGGTTTACACCGAGAAAAGTGTGCGGTGTGAGCGGGATGTGCCCACCAGCCTGCATTTCCCCGGCGATGAAGGGGACCTGATGGAGCTACTGGGTAATCTGCTGGATAACGCCTTCAAGTGTTGCCGGGAGCGGGTTCGCTTGAGTGCGGGTCTGGAATCCGGGGCGTTTCAGCTGAGGGTGGAGGATGACGGCCCAGGTATCGCGCCGTCAGATCGATCTTTGATTGGTAGTCGGGGGGTCCGTCTGGATGAGCGGCGACCCGGCAATGGTATTGGTCTGGCTGTGGTGCAGGAGATTGTCAAAGCGTATGGTGGTGATCTCGAGATCGGCGAGAGTAACCTGGGTGGCGCCCGGGTCTGTCTGACCATCGGATTGGCAAATCTGACCTGAATCGGTTAAATCATTGCTGAGTTATTGCGGAGCTTTATGCCTTTATTGTTAGTACTGTTTCTAGTTTTTCTCGCCGTCCCCCTGGTGGAGATCTATCTGTTGATTGAAGTCGGCAGCCGGATTGGTGCGGTCTGGACCCTGATTCTGGTGGTGGGCACAGCTGCCCTGGGCGCGGCACTGTTGCGGCAGCAGGGTTTAAGTACCCTGAACAAAATTCAGCTTGAGCTGGCCCGGGGGCAACTGCCTGCGGTGGGTCTGGTTGAGGGGCTTTTGCTACTGTTGACCGGGGCGCTACTGCTGACCCCCGGTTTTGCCACCGACACCCTCGGCTTTATCCTGCTAATTCCGCCGCTGCGCCATGCTGTGGCCGCATTAATCGTGCACCGGCAGCTGCTGAAGGTGGCGGGTGTGGTCCGACCCGGACAACCTTCAGGTTCTGCTGGCCCGGGTGACATCCGGGGCCCGAATTCGGGGCCGAAAGGGTCCCGAACTTTCGACGGCGATTACGAGCGGCTCGACGACTAGCCGAACTGCAGGCTTAGGCGGCTAATGCTGCCGAATTCAAAACCCTCCACCATCAACTGTAGTGGATCATCCGCCCGGCTCGCTCCTGCTGCCAACCAGAGGGGTGAGAAATGCTCCGGGGTCGGGTGCGCCGTTGCAAAGTCCGGTGCAGAGGTCGCGGCATTTAACAGCGCACTCCAATCCCGCCGCTGCACAACCTCCCGGGCCCAACTGTCAAAATTCACCGCCCAATCCGGAGGTACAGACCTCTCACTGGGGTCGAACTGATAGAGATTATGGGTCAGGGAGCCACTGGCCAGAATCAGCACCCCCTCGTTTCTCAGCGGCGCCAGTTGCTGCCCTAGCCTGAACAGCTCGTCGGGTTGAAGCGGTGCAGGCTGGGCCAACTGCAGAACAGGAATGTCAGCTTCGGGGAAGAGCCTGAGCAGTGGCACCCAGACACCGTGATCGAAACCTCTAGATGGCTCGGATTTAACCTCTGTGCCGGACTCAGCCAGTAGCTGAGAGACGCGATCAGCCAGTTCCGGGGCCCCGGGAGCCGGGTATCTGAGGTTGTAGAGCGGCGCCGGAAAGCCGTAAAAATCGTACAGCAGGCTGTGGTTGCTCCGGGCTCCGACCGTCAGGGTTGGCGCCACCCAGTGAGCAGAGATAGTCAGGACGGCCGAGGGGCGCGGCAGCTGTTTGCCCCACTCCACCAGGGGGGCACCTTTGGCCTGATCCAGCGCCAGGGTCGGTGCGCCATGGGAGACGAAAATAACGGGTGCGGCAGGCATGGATTGAGTCTATCAAAGTTGGTTCAATCAGGCGGGGCGGCAAACGGGCCGGACCGATGGGGTACACTCGATCCATGAGCAAGATTGACCTGCATACCCACTCCACTGCATCCGATGGCACCCTTGCGCCTGAGGAGCTGGTGCAGTTGGCGGCCACAGCCGGCGTTACCCTGCTGGCGCTGACGGATCACGATACCCTCGATGGCCTGCCCGCAGCCCGCGACGCCGCTCAGGCTAGCGGGGTGGGGTTTCTGCCGGGGGTGGAGATCTCCGCCAACTGGGGGCCTCACAGCGTCCATATCGTCGGCCTCGGTTTTGACTGCCGGAGCCCCTCTCTGGATGCTTTTCTGAAGAATCAGATGCTGCACCGCCAGTCTCGGGCGGAGTTGATTGCGGACCGTCTGGCCAGGAAGGGTATCGAGGGTGCCTTGGCGGGTGCGGTTGCTCTGGCGGGTGGCAGGGTGCCGGGGCGGGCTCATTTTGCCCGTTACCTGATCGCCGAGGGCCAGGTGGCGGATTTCCCCCGGGCATTTAAGCGGTATCTGGGCCGGGGGTGCTCGGCATATGTGCCACCGGCGTGGCCGGAAATGGCTGAGGTGATCGCAGAGATTCACCGCGCCGGGGGGGCTGCGGTATTGGCCCATCCTTGCCACTATCAGATGAGCACGACCTGGGTTCGACATCTGCTGGAGCAGTTCAGGGCTGAGCAGGGTGATGGGGTCGAGGTGGTGACCTCAGGGGATGATGCGACCCGGATCGAGTGGCTGGGGCAGCAGGCGGTGGCCAATTCTCTGGCGGGATCGATCGGCAGTGATTTCCACGCCCCGGGGCAGTGGCGTCACCCCGGGAAAATACCGGGATTACCCCGGGGTGTTGAGTCGTTGTGGTCACGCTGGGATCTGGATAAAACCGGCTGATAAAAAACTGGAGGAGGGGGGACATGAGTGAGTTTGTGCGGGTTGAAAACCCGGAGCATGGTATCGTTCGACTGCTGATTAACCGGCCTGAAAAAAGAAACCCCATTGATCCGCAAACCCGGGGCGAACTGGCTGAAGCCTTTGAGGCCGCCAGCAACGACCATGGGGTGCGGGCGATCATCATTACCGGCGCGGGTGGTGTCTTCTGTGCCGGCGGGGATCTCAGCACAATGGAGGGTTTTACGCCTCACTCAGCCCATGGGCGGATGCGCCTCGCTCACCGTCTGCCGAAGCTCATTAGCGCTTCGCCAGTGCCCGTGGTAGCGGCAGTTGAAGGGTATGCTCTGGGCGCGGGAGCGGGGCTGGCACTGTTGGCGGATACCATCGTAATGGGCAGCAGTGGGGTGCTGGGTTTTCCCTTTTCCCGGCTCGGCCTGGTGCCGGACTACGGCATTCTCTACAGTCTGCCGCGCCGGGTTGGGGCTGCGGTGGCGCGTCAGGCGCTGTTATACGGGCGCAACTACAGGGCCGAGGATGCCCTGAAGATTGGGCTGGTGGATGAGCTGGTGCCGGATGATGCGGTACAGGAGTCGGCTCTGGCTCGGGCTCGGGAGCTGGCGATCCAGCCCCGGTTGGCGACTGCGCTGGTCAGGCAGTTGCTCCGCGATCTGCCGCCGACCCTTGATGCGGCGCTGGAGTCCGAAGCGATGGCCCAGGCGCTCTGTTTTAACGATGCGGAGTTTGAAGAGGGGCTGGCCGCGTTCAGAGAAAAGCGTCGCCCCCATTTTGGTGGCTGAGTCCGCTTCCCGGCAAAGATTGACATCCTCTCGGGCCGTGCTGATACTCCTCTAGCTACGGTGGGCCAGGTTGTGGTCCGGCCAGATTATTTAAAGTATCAGGAGATGGAGTGATGAACGCACCGAAAGGACCCAGTAACCCGATCACTACAACCTACGAAGGCCTGGGTACCGGGCCGGTCAGCACTCTGCCGAATCGTTCCCAGGAGCTGTTCGAACTGGAGCGGGAAAAAGTCTTCCGCAGCAGCTGGATCCCGGGTGGTCTCTGCCGCGACATCCCCAATCCAGGGGATTATTATGTCAAAGATTATGCGGTACTTAATTCTTCCCTGATTATTGTTCGTGGACAGGACCACAAGGTCCGTGCTTTCCACAACGCCTGCCCCCATCGGGGTAACAAGGTGGCCTCTGGCACCGGCAATACCAAGGGGTTTGCCTGTGGGTTCCACGGCTGGACCTTTGACAATCAGGGTGCGCTGGTTTTTGTGCCGGATGAAGAGCAGTTCTTCGATTTCGACAAAAAGAATTTCTGTCTGAAAGAGGTCAATTGCGACACCTGGGAAGGGTTCGTGTTTGTGAACTTCTCGCCGGATGAGCCGACAGAAACCTTGCTGGAGTGGGTGGGTGAGATAGATAACGTTCACGGCTTTCCATTCGAGGAGTGGGAGCTGATCGGCCACTGGCGCGCGTCCGATGTCCACGCGAACTGGAAGATTGTGCTGGATGCCTTCCAGGAGGCCTATCACGCGCCTTTTGTGCACGGGACGTCTCTGCCGGATGCCTTTAGCGATGCCAAAAACCCCTATAGCCATATCTTTGCCGTAGATCTTTATAAACGTAACCGGCGGATGTCGGTTTACGCGCCGGATATGAAGGAGCTGCGTCCGGCTGAGGAGCTAGCCATGAAGCATGGCGGGGCGTTGGCCCAGGGCACGTCTAAAGGCATGGGCGATCTGCCCTCCGGTGTTAATCCGGAGCGCACCATGAACTGGGGTTTTGACATCAATGTAATCTTTCCGAATTTCCGCTTTTTGCCGGGTCCAGCATTTATGGTGATGGACAACTTCTGGCCTCTGGCTATGGATCGCAGTATTTTCGATCACTATGTCTTCATGCCCAAAGCGAAGAACGCGGGGGCGAAGATCAGTCAGGAGTACACCCGGTGCCTGTTACGGGATCTCCTGCGGGAGGATCTGAGTACAGTTGAGGCGGCTCAGCGAGCGATCCTCTCGGGGGCAATGCCTGAAATGATGTTATCTGATATGGAAGTGGGTGTTCGTCACTCTTACAAGGTCTGGCAGGACGCCATCGATAGCTGATTCGCCAGAATCAACCTGTTGCTCAAACCGGGGTCAGCCGTCTGTGCGGCTGCCCCGGTTTGCCTTTGGTGGGTTCGAATTCGGGCGGCTGGGACCGGACCCTAGGGTGCTCGGGATCTCACGACAAGACAATCCTGCCCGGCTTTTTTAAGTGCGCTGCAGAGTTGGTCGGCATCACTCCAGTGATCGAACGCACCAGTGGTGACCCGGTAGTAGACGCCTTTGGAGCGTAGCTCTACCGGCTTGAGATTGACGACTTCGCTGCCCAGAAGTTCGTTATGCTTCTGCTGGATCTGCTTCCAGGCATCCATCGCCCGGGACACCGAGGGTGTGGCGAGCAACTGCACATAATGTTGACCCACCTTCGCGATTTTTTCATTTTCTGTCGCTTCTGGTGGAGGTGTTTCGACCACTGTCGGAGGGGGTGTTGAGGGGGGGGTAACATCCGTTACCGTCGCAGGATTGGTTGTATTGTCCGGGGTGGCAGCAGTAGCGACCAAAGTGGAACTTCCGGCTGCGGGAGTGGTTTGTTCTACTGTAGCGGAACCTCCGGCTGCTGGAGTGGTTTGTACCGCAATTGGCGCAGCGGTGTCGGTGGCAGTCGCCAGTGGCAGGTCGAGGGGAGTACTGGTCAGCTGGGTCTCACCATTATTGCCACCCAGCATCAAGGTGAGTGCGCCAATGGTAATCAGGCCCAGCACCAGTGCTGCCGTCGCAGGCCCGCCCCACAGCGGGGATGCATCTGCCGGAACCCGCTGGGTTGGTCGGGGGTCGGCCCTGATCGTTCCCGGTAGAGCCGCTTCAGCGTTAGCGCTAGCTGCCGCGGTTTCGCGCTCGCTTTCATCTGTTGATGTCGTTGTGGCCGGTGCTGGCGTCGTAAACTTATCCGGGTCGAACTCACCAACCGCATCGGGCGGGTTCGAAGGCTGGTGGTCAGCAGCCACTGGTTCTACCGTACTGCTCTCGATTTCGGCCGGATCCGAGGGCGTTGCCTTGATATTTTCTGACGCTGGCGGTTGGCCGGGGTGTGGTGGCCGCAATGGGTCAGATACCTCATTTAACGGCGTTTCAGCCTCAGCAGGGCTGATGTTTGCGGTGGTTGCCGTCGTGACCGGGGGTGGGTTGGTATCATCAGCTTTTTCGGGATTAGACGAGGCTGAAGCGATAATTTCTGGCTCGATTCGACCAGCCGCCTCCTGGGGTTCATGGTGCTCAGGTGGAGTAAGCTCGGGCGCCTTGTTGCCGAGTTCTGCCACCGGTGAGCTGTAACTGGACTCTTTTCTATCCCCGAGGTTTGTTTCCTGGCGGGTGCTGGCCACCGGTTCCTGTGGTTCTGAGAGCAGATCGATAAAATCGATCTGCTGGCCGCTCACCGGCAGCGCTGATTTGCGGGTTGCGGCAAACAGATCGATGTAATCCATTTCGGCATCGTAGATCGGGCCGGCATCGGTTTCATCCGGCTCGAATCGCGCCATCTCGATCTTCACTGAGCCGCTCTGTCGGGGAACCCCGGCAGAATCAGCGCCCAGGGACGATGGTTCAGCAGTGCCTTTGGAGGCGAGCAGGTCCGAGCTCAGAGAGGGGGGGGTCTTAGATTTCATCCAGCTAACATTGAGAGTCGATCCACCCGGGTAAATGGATTGGTCACGGTGCCTTCCAGCCGATCTTGCAGGAATCTCCAGAGCTCGGATACCTCACCAGGAGAGCGGGATTTTCCAGGTAACTCCATCACGGTTCTGCCGTCGATCATGCTGGAGGCAAAATCGACCCGCTGGTGCAGAATGGCAGGAGCCACCGGGCCATGTTGCGACAGGGCGATAGCGGCTTCGGTGGTGATGCGGGCCCGGGGTGAGGCGCCGTTGAGGGCAAACACCAGAGGTTTGCCGGCCTCTGTACAGATCGCCACGGTCGCACCGGCCGCCCGCAGATCATGGGGACTCGGACGGGTCGGAATCACCACCAGATCCGCGACCTGGATCACATGGTGAATGGTGTCTGTGATCGCGGGCGGGGTATCGATCACCACCAGATCAACGCCTGCTTCGGCCAGGCTGATGAGGTCGTCGGGCAGGCTCTCCCGGGTGGTTTTGACGAAGAATGGCGTATCCACTTCCCGCACATTCCACCAGTCTGCGAGGGAGCCCTGGGGATCGGTGTCAATGAGCGCGACCGAGCCGAAGCCCGCCCGCTCGGCTTCGACGGAGATATGGCCGGCCAGGGTCGTTTTGCCCGACCCCCCTTTCTGCGAGGCAAAGGCTATGACATGCATGGTGGGGTTATCTCCGCCGGTAAGGTGTATTGGTTTGGCCAACAGGCGACTGAATCAGACTCCGATTCAACTACCCCGCCCAGACTTGTCGGGCGTGGCAAAGCAGCATCTGTGGGTCCAGGATTGAGAAAAAGCAGGGGGAGTTGATTTTCACTGGAGGCCATTGCGGCGCTCCCGAGGTCCGAGGACGGCGTCAAACCGACCGTTTTCGGCAGGGTTCTGACTAGGTTGGACACGAGCCGTCAAGTGGTTTCAATTGCCTGTCATATCCGGCAAAGAGACAATATAAGCCAGTATGGTATCTCCGATTGTACGAGGATGCACCCCCGCGAGCCCGGATTATCGTGAAATTTTTGCGACTTCCGCAGTGATTGCAAACGAGTGCATTCGAGCAGCATGGTCAAATATCTGGGAGTTGATGATTAACTCATCCGCGCCGGTCCGTTCGACAAATGCTGTCATCTCCCTGGCGATGGTTTCGCCAGTGCCTGCGGCGGTGCAGGAGAGCATCTGGTCGATCATGCCACGCTCTGGTGGGCTCAACGTGGCACTGTAGTCCTCAACCGGGGGTTGCAGTGGCAGCAATCGACCACTGCGGAGATTGACCACCGACTGTTGCATCGAGGTTGCCAGCAGTCTGCCCTCATCATCGCTCTCCGCGGCGAATACGTTGAATGCCATCATCAGGTAGGGTTTTTGCAGCTGCTCCGAGGGCTGGAACCGTGCACGGTAGATCTCTATGGCTTGCATCATCTGCCCCGGGGCGAAGTGTGAGGCGAAGGCGTAGGGCAGTCCCAGTGCAGCGGCGAGCTGGGCGCCAAACAGGCTGGAGCCGAGAATCCAGAGTGGTACCTTCAGCCCCTGACCGGGGACCGCCAGGATTTTCTGGCCCTCGACAGGAGGCCCGAGATAACCCATGAGTTCCACCACGTCCCGGGGAAATTCCCCTTCGTCTGAATTGAGGTTGCGGCGCAGCGCCCGGGCGGTGATCTGATCCGACCCCGGTGCCCGACCCAGTCCCAGGTCGATCCGTCCCGGGAAGAGAGATTCGAGGGTGCCGAACTGCTCGGCGATCACCAGAGGCGAATGGTTGGGCAACATGATGCCGCCGGAGCCCACCCGAATCCGGCGGGTGCCTGCCGCAACATAGCCGATCACCACCGAGGTGGCAGCGCTGGCAATGCCCGGAATGCTGTGGTGTTCCGCCAGCCAGTAGCGGTTGTAACCCAGCCTGTCCGCCTGCTGCGCGATCTCCAGGGTGTTTTTGAATGACTGGGCGGCGTTGCTCCCCTGGGTAATCGGGGCGAGGTCAAGTATGGAGAGTGGAATCATAAGGTTAGCGGCCTGTATCTATCGGTAATTAGTCTGGAGCGGGCCGTTCGATTTCGAAGCTGCCCCGGAGCTCTGTGCTCTCCCCAGGTACTGAGAAACGGATATCTCCCGGGACTCGACCATCCGTTGGAGTCCCCAGTTTCAGAGTCAGGTCGTAGTCCCGGGTTAGCACCCTGGTGTCGATTTTGCCGGACTGAGGATCGCGCCAACGGTAGTGTATATGGGGGTTGTTGAAGCCGCCGGCTGCCGCTTCCACCGTGATGGTACGGTCGGCGGGTAACTCGTTTTCGTCCAGAAAGAGAAACAGCAGTAAACTCGGGTTGGAGCCCCAGCCGTTGCCACTATAGATCGCCAGGGTGTTGTTCCACTCCACCCGGGTCAACGCCACCGGCGTGCCCTGGATGGTCCCGCTGACCTGGGCAGACGACACCTCTGGGGGCCGCCAGGGGGCCGCAGGCGTAGCGGGCTCGGAAACAGGTGCGACCTCACTCAGCCCCTCGGAGAGGCCGTCGACCATGCTCTGCAGACCCTCTGCCATGGCCTCCCCGAGGCCTTCCATCGCTTGCTGCATGCCGCTGGCAATGGCCTGACCCGTGGCGCCCATGGCCACCTGCAGTGCGGCACCCATCATGTTCTGGTTGGTCCGATCCGGTGCGACTCGCCACTCTCCATCCTCCTTGACCAGTTGGGTACCAAAGGTCACCTCGAGTGGTTTGTTCCCATCCGTACCACCCGATGTCTCCATTCGGGCCGAGACTATGGTCACGACGCTGGTCTGGTTACCGTCGGCGATCTCTTCGCCAAACCGGATCGCTTCGATTTTCCCCGTGTCAATCTTCATATCCCTCCTAAAGTTGGATTGGGGCGCTGCTTCAGCCCGGGCGGTGAGCGCGGTGGCGGCCACTTCATCACCGGCCAGAATCGCGGCCCAGTAGGCTTCGGCAACCTCCGAAGGGGTGTCGGCCTGGGTGCTGCAGCCTGCCAGGGACAGAAGCAGAGTTAAAGTCAGCAAACGGATGATCATCTCTACAGTGCAGTTGGGGCCATGTGGTGAGCGCATTGTACCGGGCTGACGAGGCCGTCGCCGGGTACTCCTGGTCGCAATACAATCGTCACCAAACTGCTTGTTTTGTTATGGGCGGCACTTGGCTTGGCCACTCCACTCAGTTTCAGCAGTTAAGGTGACAAAGTGAAACAGTTATGAAGTTTGCACACGATAGATTAGTGATCGGAGTTAGTCTGATGTTGGCCTGTGGTTTGGCCATCGCGGAAGAGACGCCGGAGAGTTGGTATGAAGATGGCCAGGCTCAGGTTGAACGGAACCGAGAGATAGCCAGGAAGGCGGCGAAGAATACGGAGAAGAGAGCCAAAAATGTGATTCTGTTCGTCGGTGACGGCATGGGGGTCTCCACCGTGACCGCTGCCCGGATTTACGAAGGGCAGACCCTGGGGAAGACGGGTGAAGAGCACGAACTCTTCTTTGAGACCTTTCCCAACATCGCCCTCTCCAAGGTCTACAACACCAATCAGCAGACCCCGGACTCCGCTGGCACCATGACTGCGATGATGACCGGGGTGAAGAGCAAGGCGGGCATCATAAGTGTGAATCAGTACGCCACCCGGGGTGACTGCGGCAGCCAGACAGGCAACGAACTCACCACCTTTCTAGAGCAGGCCGAGATGGCTGGCCTCTCTACCGGAGTTGTGAGCACTGCTCGTCTGACCCACGCGACCCCCGCTGCAACCTACGCCCATGTCATGGATCGCAACTTCGAAGATGATCGGGATGCCTCCAAATTCGCCAATCCCGGTAGCTGCAAGGATATCGCCAGCCAACTGATTGACTTCCCCCATGGTGATGGTATCGAGGTCGCCATGGGTGGCGGGCGTCGCAGCTTTATCCAGCGGATTGAGGGTGCCGACCCGGAGACTGGCGGCAAAGGTGAGCGTCTGGATGGTCGTGACCTGACTGCGGAGTGGGCTGCCAGGCCAGGGGCTGAATACGTCTGGAACCGGGCCGGGTTTGATGGGATTGATCCGGAGAGTACCAGCCATCTGCTGGGGCTCTTCGAGAGTTCCCATATGGAGTACGAGCTGGATCGTGGCATCGATCTCGGCGGCGAGCCGTCGCTGAGCGAGATGACCACCAAGGCCATCGAGATTCTTGATAACAATGAAGAGGGTTTCTTCCTCCACGTCGAGAGCGGCCGGATTGATCACGCCCATCACGCCACCAACCCCAAACGGGCGCTGGAGGATGCGGTTGAGTTCGCTGCCGCGGTCAGGACCGCGTATGAGAATACCGATCCGGAGGAGACCCTGATTATCGTCACGGCGGATCACAGCCATGTCTTCACCATGGCTGGTTACCCCACCCGGGGCAATCCGATTCTGGGCAAGGTGGTGGCTAACGACAGCGCTGGCAATCCAAAAGATGAATTCGAGCTGGCCGAAGACCAGATGCCCTACACCACCCTGGGTTACCAGAATGGTCGCCGCTTGGCTGAACCGCCCGGCGCCGCTACGGCCGATGCAATTGACCACAAGTCGATCAATATGTCTGGCCGTGCCGATCTGGTCGGGGTGGATACCGAAGAGGAAGGCTTCCACTCTGAAACCCTGGTACCGCTGGGTTCCGAGACTCATGGGGGCGAAGATGTCGCCATCTACGCCACCGGTCCGGGGTCATCGTTGGTCAACGGGGTGATGGAGCAGAACGCCATCTACCACGTGATGAAGCGGGCGAGCCGTCTCTCTGAAGAGGAGTGAGGGGCGAGGGCCCGCGGTGTTTCACAGGGAGAGAGGGGTACTGGTTGCCCCTTTTTCCGGCTTTACGGGGGAAAAGGGTGGTTAAACAGACAGTAAGGGGGGGCGCTATGGCTAATTCTGTTCCGGATTCTGAACGCCGCCCGCGGCTCCTCCCAAGCTCGCCCGGTGGTCAGAGGGCGGTGCATTGTCAGGGCTCCAAACTTATCCACTCCGCGTATTAATCTCGGGATCTACCCCGGGGGTTCGAACACGGATTCGTTAACCTGGATCCAGAGCGCACTATCTCAGCAGCAGGGTCGGGATCTTCGACGAACGGAGCAAATCAGAGGTTTTGCTGCCCAACAGCAGGCTGCGCAGGGGAGAGTGGTTGTAGGCCCCCATAATCAGCAGGTCGATGGCCTGTTCTTGCATCGCGTTGGCGATAACGCTCTCGGCGTCGCCGGGGATCAGTGCAACGGTGGTATCAAACTCCGCAGCCCGCAGTTTGGCGGCGGCCCACTCCAGCTGGGTTGAAGCGTTAGCATTTTTTCGGCCGGACATCAGCAGATAGATCGGCATGTCACGGAACAGGGGGCTGCCAGCGACCAGCTCGACCCCCCGGCGGGTGGTGATGCCACCATCAAATGCGATCATCACTCGACGGGGTACCCGGAAACTTTCAGTGATTGCCAGAATCGGTTTGCGCAGCGCCCGCACAACCCGTTCAACGTTGCGACCAAGATCACGCTGGGTGTGCTCCGCGGATTTGCCCCGGCGTCCCAGAACCAGTAGCCGAACCCCCGTCTCCTGTTCGACCAGGGTCTCCTCCAGTTCACCGTGACGCTGACGCACATCCACCGATGGCGCGCCGGCGGCGAGGGCCCGCTCTCGTAGCTCGTTGAGAAAAATCCGACCCTGTTCACGGGCAGCTCTGGCCCGGGCCTCATCTTCATCCGAAAGGCGGGAGAGCAGCTTTTCCTGGGCGTTGATGCCGATGGCGCCACTGTGATCCTCGCCGGACCCCTTTTCCGGGTGACGATCAATGATGTGCAGCAGCTCCAGGGGCGCGTTCATTCTCTGCGCAGCCCAGGCGGCGTAATCCACCACGTACTCCGCAAACCGGGAGCGGTCGACACAGGCCAATACCTTGTTCTCGTTGTTCATCGCCAGCACCCCGTTCAGTGGCCCATGAGCTGTTCGACAGCATCGGGTTTATCGTGAACCGCAAAGCGGTCCACCATGGTGGCGCTGGCTTCATTCAGGCCGATCACCTCCACTTCGGTGCCGTCGCGGCGGAACTTCACGACCGCCTTGTCGAGGGCGCTGATGGCGGTAATGTCCCAGAAATGGGCACGGCTCACATCGATACGAACCTTCTCGATCACCTCCTTGAAGTCGAAGGCATTGACGAAGGTATCTGCTGAGGCATAGAAGACCTGACCGGTAATGCGGTAGCTGCGCACCCGCCCTTCATCCTCCGACATTGAGCCGATATGCAGCACCTGGCCGACTTTATGGGCAAAGAAGAATCCAGAGAGCAGCACCCCGACCAGTACGCCCTTGGCCAGATCGTGGGTCGAAACTGTAACCACTACGGTGGCTAGCATCACCACGCTGGAGCTTTTCGGGTGGTCACCAAGGTTGCGGATCGACTCCCAGTTGAAGGTGCCGATGGAGACCATGATCATCACCGCCACCAGCGCCGCCATCGGGATACGGGCGACCCAGTCACCGATAAATACCACCAGCAGCAGCAGAAACAGCCCCGCGGCCAGGGTCGAGAGCCGCCCCCTGCCGCCGGATTTCACGTTGATCACCGACTGGCCGATCATGGCGCAACCCGCCATGCCGCCGAGAAATCCGGTGGCGATGTTCGCCACACCCTGGCCGACGCACTCCCGCCGCTTGTTGCTGCTGGTGTCAGTCAGATCGTCCACCACCGAGGCGGTCATCATGGATTCCAGCAAGCCCACTGCCGCCAGGGTGGCGGCGACCGGCAGGATGATCCAGAGGGTCTCCAGATTAAGGGGGATATCCGGCAGCAGGAATATCGGCAGGCTGTCCGGCAGCTGGCCCATATCACCGACGGTGCGAATGTCCAGATTCAGGCCGAGGGCGGCAGCCGTCAACACCCCGATGGCCACGAGCGGTGAGGGCACTGACCGGGTGATGTAGGGGAACAGATAGATGATGCCCAAACCACCGGCCACCATGGCGTAAACCACCCAGCTGACGTGGGTCAGCTCGGGCAGCTGCGCCATAAAAATCAGAATCGCCAGGGCGTTGACAAAACCGGTGATCACCGAGCGGGAGACAAATCTCATCAGCCGGGCCAGTTGCAGCCAGCCGCCGATCATCTGTAGGCCACCGGTCAGAATCGTCGCTGCCAGCAGGTATTGCAGACCATGCTCCTTTACCAGCGTCACCATCACTAGTGCCATGGCTGCCGTCGCGGCGGAGATCATGCCGGGTCGCCCCCCCATAAACGCGGTCACCGTGGCGATAGAAAAGGAGGCGTAGAGTCCGACTTTGGGGTCGACTCCGGCGATAATCGAAAAGGCGATGGCTTCGGGTATCAGGGCCAACGCCACCACCAGCCCCGCGAGCAGGTCATTGCGGGTGTTCGAGAGCCAGTCCTGGCGCAGAGATTTCATGTGGAGTCCATTGTGTCGTTGGTAACTGCCTGGCGGACCGGTGCCACCCATTACCCTCAAGTCGATCCGGCGACTTGGACCGAGCCAAAGGTGATGAGACGTCAACCGGTCAGGCGTTATTGAGCCGGGGGCATTTGCGGGTTACTGGGATTGCGGGGTGGGGTTCCGGCAGGTCAGGACGAGTGCTGAAAATGGCCGGTACAGGCCGTCAATCCGATACGCGATAGGAGGCGTATTCTATGGCGTTTCCCGGGTATCAGCAATCTCACCTGGCTGGTCCGGGTGAGTGGGCATCCCGGCCTGGTTATGGGGGGTTAAGGATGACGTGGCGACAAAAAACGACCGGTCTAATCTGCCACGCGCGTATCTGAGCAGCCGATCAACCGCTAGAATAGGTCGTTTACTCCTAGCCTGTTGCGGGAACCCAGCATGGATAAGATCAACGCTTTCCTGGACAGGCTTTACCTGTTTTTAGACACAGAGATTAAGTGGGGCGACGTCTCCCTGAGTCTGGGTGAGCTGCTGCTCGCGCCCTTGATTTTTCTACTGGGCCTGGTTGTCGTGGGTCGGCTGGCCCACCATTTGCGGGTACGGCTGAATCGC
Organism: Gammaproteobacteria bacterium; assembly: GCA_022014175.1. Taxonomy (GTDB): domain Bacteria; phylum Pseudomonadota; class Gammaproteobacteria; order Immundisolibacterales; family JAKLLR01; genus JAKLLR01. The sequence continues at coordinate 44,036 of JAKLLR010000002.1, forward strand.
CGCGAGATCGACGCTGACCTGGTCCAGCTGATCGTCCGTGCGTTCAATATTGCTGCCCTGATCATTGTCGGTTTGACCGCACTGGAGGTGATGAATGTGCCGCTCACCGCGTTTGCTTTTATCTCCGGTGCTGTGGCCATTGGTATCGGTTTTGGTGCCCAGAACATCATTAACAACTTCATCAGCGGCTGGATTCTGATGTGGGAGCGGCCGATCCGCATCGGTGATTTTCTCGAGGTTGCGGATGCCCGGGGCCGGGTCGAGGCGATCAATGCCCGATCGACCCGTATTCGTCGGATCGATGGTGTACATATGCTGATTCCCAACAGCCAGTTGCTGGAAAATACCGTGGTCAACTGGACACTGATCGATAATCTGGCCCGCAGTGAAGTCAAGGTCGGTGTGGCCTATGGCTCTCCGGTGAAGCAGGTGGCGGAGCTGTTCCAGAGGGTTATGGAGGGCCATCCGGACGTCCTCGCCGAGCCAGCACCCGTGGTGTTTTTTGAGGACTTTGGCGACAGCGCCCTGCTGTTTGGGGGCTATTTCTGGGTCAATGCAAACACCGAACGAGATCTGCGTAAGATTCGCAGTGACCTGCGTTTTGAAATAGACGAGATCTTCAGCGACAACCAGATCGTGATTGCCTTCCCGCAGCGAGACGTGCATCTGAATGGCGCCCTGACCATCAGGCACCCAGATGAGGTGAAACCCGCCGACTAGTGCTCGCAGGTGGCGGCTAGAACCAGCGCTTCCATTTGAGCAGGCTGAGCACCAACACCACAGTCGAGATGGTGATCACCGCCACCGCAGCAAACCCCAGGCGGGTGTCGGTGCCGGGCAGGCCGCCCACGTTCATGCCGAATACACCGGTTAGAAAGGTAATTGGCAAAAACACCGCCGTGATTATCGCTAGCACGTACATCCGACTGTTTTGCTGCTCTGCGATCATGTTAAGCAGTTGCTCCTGCAGCACAATCGCCTGCTCACGCAGCAGATCCAGATCCTCGACGTAGCGGGTCAGCCGGTCGGAAAGCTCCCGCACCCGAAAGGTCTGCTCTTCAGCCATATATTGCCGGATAATGCGGGAAAACTGCTCCATCGCATCCCGCTGCGGTGCCAGATAACGCCTTACTGATGCCGCCTGGCGACGCAGCGCCGCCACCTGCCCGCGGAGCTCAGCGGGCCGACCGGTTTCGCTCAGGGCCTCAAGCTGGTCCATGCGTTCTTCCAGCCGGTCAACAAAGAGGGCAGCCCGCTCGGTCAGGCCTTCGATGATCTGCAGCACCAGTTCACCGAGGTCGCGTGGACCTCTCCCCGCCTCCAGCAGGTGGAGCACCTCCTGGACTGAAAAAACCCTGCGCTGGCGTATGGTGACGATCCGGTCTGATTCAATCCAGATTCGCAGCGAGACCATATCCTCCGGGTCCGCTCCGGGATTGATGTTAATCGCCCTCAGGGAGAGCAGCAGACCCTGGTCGAAGTGGATTGACCTGGGGCGCGTGTCGGTTCGTATCAGGCTCTCGACGGCGGCTGCGTCAATCCCCAGTGCGGTGAGTGTGTTCTCCGCCTCGGGATCGGAGTAGTCCAGATGAAACCACTGGGGCTGCCCCCGCTCTGCTGGATCAGTGATCGCGGTCACACCCCCCCGTCCGTCCAGTTGAAAGGCGTGCAGGAACATCTCCAGCTGGGAGCTTGGGGTCTGTTCAGATGGTTCCATAGGCGATTGTGTTACGGTGGGTTGAACGAACTGGCAGGTTAATGTTGGGTCAGATCAGCCGCTGTTGGCCTTGTCTGGGTGAGTATGGCGGCCAGTATGCCAGCATGGCTAAAAATTGACCCGGTTCAAAGATTGTACTTGCGTTGGACTGGGCCTAGAATCGCGCCCCCGCGGAGTCTCTGCTGCAGCTTTACAGGCGGGATCCGGCGGCTTCGGCCAGCTCTCCCGGGGTCGGGCTGGTCACAGGGGGTGGTTGCTTCAGTGTGGGTGGATTCTTTGGTCTGAGGGAGGGTGGTTTAATGGGGCACTACAGACAGTATCCATGGCAGTGCATGGTGTCTCCGGCCGACAATTTAATGATGAATGCCGGGAGCAACGGATGAATCGCCTAGATACGCCCGCTGAGTCATTTGCCCAGGGCTGGAGCCCCGCGCAGAGCGCCGATCTCTACGGCATCAATGCCTGGGGCGATGGTCACTACGGGGTAGGGGCTAACGGTGATCTGCTGGTCAGGGCCAATGGTACGCCGGATAGCGCCAGTGTTTCGGTGATGGATATCGTCCGTGGCATGGCCGCGCGCGGGCTGGACATGCCCGTCGTGCTGCGTATTGAAAACCTGCTCGATAACAGCATCAAGGGGCTCAACGAGGCGTTCGCCGCCGCCATCGCCGAAGAGGGTTACAACAACCACTATCGGGGTGTGTTTCCGATCAAGGTTAACCAGCAGTGCCACGTGATTGAAGAGATTGCCGCGTTTGGTCGGCGCTATCATCACGGTTTTGAGGTCGGCAGCAAGGCCGAGCTGGTGGTGGCGCTCTCCCAGCTGCAGGACCACGACAGCCTGATCATTTGCAATGGATTTAAAGATGCTGAATTCGTCGAGCTGGGGCTGTATGCGCGGCAGATCGGCGTCGACTGTTTCTTTGTGCTCGAAACCCCCAACGAGCTGCCCATCGTGCTGGAGCGCAGCCAGGCCCTTGGGGTTGAGCCGCTGCTGGGGGTGCGCATTAAGTCTGCCGTTACCGTCGATGGCCACTGGAAGGAAGACCACAGCGACCGCTCCATTTTCGGCCTCGGCACCACTGCATTGCTGGGGGTGGTCGACCAGCTGCGTCAGGCCGGGATGCTGCACTGCCTGCAGCTGATGCACTGCCACCTGGGCTCGCAAATCCCCAATATTCGCAACATTCGCAGCGGCGTGCTCGAAGCCTGCCGATTTTACGGCGGGCTGATCGAAGAGGGCGCCCCCATGGGTTATCTCGATCTGGGTGGTGGCCTGGCGGTGGATTACGAAGGTGCCCGCACCAACAGCACCCACAGCATGAACTACCGGTTACAGGAGTATTGTGTGTCGGTGGTGGCAACTATCCGCGAGAGTCTCGACCAGATGGAAGTTCCGCACCCGGTGATCGTCACCGAATCCGGCCGCGCCACCGTGGCGGACTCCTCCATGCTGCTGTTTAACGTGCTGGATGTCCGTGACCATCGACCCGGTGAGTTGCCTGCGCAGCTGCCAGCGGAGTGCCACGAGCTACTGGAACCCCTGTTTGCAGTGACCGGCCTGGTCACCCTTGAGAACTGCCAGGAGTGCTATAACGACGCCCTCTACTATCGGGACGAAATTCGGGAGCTGTTTCGCCACGGCCAGGCCAGCCTGCGTGACCGGGCCCTGGCGGAGAACATCGCCCTGGCCGTGCTTGATCAGATTCAGGGTTTGCTCAAGCAGGCTGAACGGGTGCCCCCGGAGCTGGAGAACCTCGCTGAATTGCTGTCCGATATCTACTACGGCAACTTCAGCCTGTTTCAGTCCCTGCCGGATATCTGGGCGATTGACCAGGTGTTTCCGGTGATGCCCATTCACCGGCTCGACGAGCGCCCCGAGCGCGAGGCGATCGTCGCCGATATCACCTGTGACCGTGATGGCAAGATCGACAGCTTCGCTTCTGTCGATGGCCCCCGTAAAACCCTACCGCTGCATCCGCTCAAATCGGGCGAGGAGTACTACCTGGGGGTCTTTCTGGTAGGGGCCTATCAGGAAACTCTGGGGGATCTGCACAACCTGTTTGGCGATACCAACGTGGTCAGCGTGCGCATTAACGAGGACGGCAGTTTTCATTTCGTGCGCGAGTTCCACGGCGACTCCATCGCCGACGTGCTCACCTACGTGGAGTACAACCCGGCGATTATTCAGGAGCAGCTGCGGCGTATCGCCGAAGACGCGGTCAACGCCGGCAAGATTTCCGTCGCCACCCGCCAGCAGATGCTCACCGCCTTTCGTGCCAGCCTCAACGGCTACACCTACTTCGAGCAGTAACCCCTACCTTGAATTTAGATCCGAAGGCATTCCCGCAGAGTGCCATTTCAGTCCGGTTGGTGGTGAAAAGCGCAAAGGACGAAACTAATAGTCTAGTGGAGATGAACAGATGTCCAAGGTTGTAATTATTGGTGCCGGTGGTGTCGGCGGCGTGGTCACCCACAAATGTGCCCAGTTGCCGGAGGTGTTCAGCGACATCCTGCTGGCCAGTCGCACCGAGAGCAAATGCAGGGCCATCGCCGCCCAGCTGGCGCGGCCAATTCGAACCGCCCGGGTCGATGCCGACAATGTGCCGGAACTCACCGCGTTACTGCGTCGTGAACAGCCAGCGCTGGTCATCAACGTGGCGCTGCCCTATCAGGATCTGACCATCATGGATGCCTGCCTGGCCGCTGGCGTTAACTACCTGGATACCGCCAATTACGAGCCCCGCGACACTGCCAAATTTGAATATCACTGGCAGTGGGCTTACCAGGAGCGGTTTCAGCAGGCCGGGCTGATGGCACTGCTTGGCTCCGGGTTTGATCCCGGTGCCACCAACATGTTTACCGCCTATATCGCCAAACACTATTTCGACGAGATTCACACCCTCGACATCATCGACGTCAACGGTGGCGACCACGGCTATCCTTTTGCGACCAACTTCAACCCCGAGATCAATATTCGGGAAGTCACCGCCGACTGCCGCCACTGGCAGGATGGCCAGTTCGTCACCACCCCGGCCATGTCCACCCGCCAGCAATTTACCTGCCCGGAAGGGGTGGGCGAGTTCAGCATCTACCGCATGTATCACGAAGAGCTCGAATCCCTCACCAAGCACTACCCGAGCCTCAAGCGGGCCCAGTTCTGGATGAGTTTTTCCGACAACTACCTCAAGCACCTGGAGGTGCTCGGCAACGTCGGCATGACCGGCATTGCGCCGGTCGAGTTCCAGGGCCAGCAGATCATCCCCATTGAGTTCCTCAAACAGCTATTGCCAGACCCGGCCTCCCTGGGGCCGCGCACCCAGGGTCGCACCTGCATCGGTTGCGTGGTCAGCGGCATCAAGGATGGCCGCCAGAAAACCGTTTATCTCTACAACATCTGCGACCACCAGGCCTGCTACCAGGAGGTGCAGTCCCAGGCCATCTCCTACACCACCGGCGTGCCGGCGATGATTGGCGCGAAGATGATGCTCGAAGGCACCTGGCAACAGCCCGGCGTGTGGAACATGGAGCAGCTCGATCCCGATCCCTTCATGGCCGACATGAACCGTTACGGCCTGCCCTGGAGCCTGATCGAAGAGCCCGGTTTCGACCTGCTGTAACCGGCCAGCGCCGCTGCCATGATCGCCAGCCAGACCTTCAAAAAATTCGATCCCAGCCGGGTGCCGTCACCCTGTTTTGTTATCGACGAGGTGGCCCTGACCCACAATCTGCAACAGTTGCAGTCAGTGGCGAGGGCATCCGGTGCCAAACTGCTGCTGGCGCTCAAGGCATTCGCACTGCCCGCCGCCGCGCCGCTGGTCAGACACTATTTAAGCGGCGTCTGCGCCAGCGGCCTGCACGAGGCGCGCCTGGGTCGCGAGGTTTTTGGCGGAGCCGTGCACACCTGTGCGCCCGCCTACCGGGCCGCCGACCTGCCGGAGCTGCTGAAATTATCCGACCATCTGGTGTTTAACTCCCTCAGCCAGTGGCAGCGCTTTAAAGGGGTTTGTATCGACGCCCGGCAACAGCGACCCCAGCTGCGGTTTGGCCTGCGGGTTAATCCCGGTCATTCTGAGGTGGAAACCCCGCTTTACGATCCCTGTGCCCCGGGTTCCCGGCTGGGTATACCGGCGGCCGAGTTCACCCCAGCGCTGCTCGCCGGCACCGATTTAGACGGCATCACCGGCCTGCATTTTCACACCCTGTGTGAGCAGGGGTTCGCGCCGCTAGCGCGCACGCTAAAGGCGTTCGAGGAGCAATTCGGCGAGCTGCTGCCCCGGCTGGAGTGGGTTAATTTTGGAGGTGGTCACCACATCACCCAGCCAGATTATGACCGTCAGGGGTTAATCGACTGTCTGCGGGATTTTCAGCAGCGCTACGGTGTGCAGGTCTACCTTGAACCCGGCGAGGCCATCGCCATTCACACCGGTGTGCTGGTGACCGAAGTGCTCGACCAGGTTCGCAATCAGCTCGACATTGCCCTGCTCGACAGCTCCGCCACCTGCCACATGCCCGACACCCTGGAGATGCCCTACCGTGCCGGGCTCTTCAGCGCCGGTGGGGTAGAGGCGGGCGCGGCCAACGAGCTGCCCCACACCTATCGGCTGGGCGGTCCCAGCTGCCTGGCGGGCGATGTGATGGGCGATTACAGCTTTGCCCAGCCCCTGCAAATCGGCCAGCGGTTAATGTTCGACGATATGGCTCACTACACCATGGTCAAAACCACCACCTTCAACGGCGTGCCCCTGCCGTCCATCGCCCTGTGGAACTCCACCACCGACGCCCTCACTCTGGTGCGGGAATTCGGCTACGCCGATTTTCGCGACCGGCTGGGTTAGCAGAGCGATTGATGCCGCCGCCGATCTCCCGGAATTGCTACCCATGACCGACTCCCCAACTCCCAACCAGCTCGCCGCCCCCGGTTATCCGCAGTTTCTCGGCTCAGAGCTCACCCAGCCAGACCCGGCCGCCGCTCGTTTTCACCTGCTGCCCGTGCCCTACGAAAAATCCGTCAGCTACGGCGCCGGTACCGCCGCCGGTCCC
>JAKLLR010000136.1 GCA_022014175.1 Gammaproteobacteria bacterium
ACACCCAGCAGGGCCTCTTTAGCGATCAACTGGCTGACCACCTCCAGCATCGCTTCATTGGAGCCGGCCAGGGATGCTGTGGTTCGGTATTTGCCGTTCACAATGATGCTGGGCACTCCCGTGATCTGGTAGTCCCGGGTCGCCTGAATCGCCACCCGTACGCTTCGATCCACACCAAAAGACTCATACTCAGTCCTGAAATCTTCCGCCGAGACGCCCTCCGCCACAAAGATTTTCTCTATATCTTCCACCGTGTTCAGCCGGGCGTTGTGCTCATGTATGGCTTTGAACAGGGCCGGGTGAACCCTCTCTTCAACCCCTAATATCTGCGCGGTGTAGTAGGCCCTGGCAGCAGGCACCCAGCCTTTCCGAAACACCGCGGGGATCCGTTTGAACACGACATTATCGGGCCTGGCCTCAACCCAATCCGACAGCGTCGGCTCCAGGTTGTAGCAGTGGGGGCAGCCATACCAGAACAGCTCAACCACTTCGATTTCCCCGGGACCTGCCGACGTCGGCAGAGGCAGGGCGAGCGTCTCGTAACCCTCGTCAGCTGCTGCCGCGACCAGCGTAAAAACGGACAACAACAGGGTCAGAAATAGCTGTTTCATCGTCACTCTTCCCCAGCGACAGGGCGCTGTAACAGATTGATGTAACGGGCAACCGCAACCATATCATCTTCACTCAGACCCTTGGTGATCACTGCCATCATGCCACCCTGGCCGCCGCTGCGGCTGCCGGACTTATAGGCCTGCAACTGCTTGACCAGGTAATCCGGGTGTTGCCCCGCCAAAGCGGGCCAGCCCGCCGGGCCATTACCTTCGCCCGCAGGTCCGTGACAGCTCATGCAAGCCGGCACCCCCTGCGCCGCATCGCCCGCCCGATAGAGTCGTCGACCCGCCGCTTCTGTACTGATGTCGCCACTGCCGCTATGTCCGGTCTGAGATTCAAAATAACTAGCCAGATCCGCAATATCCGCCGCGCTAAGGGATGCCACCATCGGCGCCATGCTGGGGTCCTTTCGGGTACCCTCCCGAAACGCCTTGATCTGAGACATCAGGTAGGCCCCATTCTGCCCTGCCAGTTTCGGCCAGAGCGGACTGGTGCTGTTGCCATCAGCACCATGACAACTCGCACAAACCATGGATTTATCCTGACCTGCCTGCGGGTCGCCTTCAGCCTGGACCGAACCCCCACCTGCCAAACCTGCGCTGACCAGTGCAACCACTACCAGAACCACTCTATTCATCTCTCGATACTACTCCTTGGGCCAACCAGCACTGCCGAACCGGGTCAGTCATCTGCCCGAATTAATCACCATTAGGGTAAAGTGCGCGGACGCTGCGGAAACGGCTTGAGTTAAGCCCAAATTCTAGCGGAAAGCGGATACTGATACCACGCATATGCACCCTCTCTACCAGCAAGCTCACTTCCTCACCAGCGCTCCCGGAATCCAGCAAGCACCACCCGACCAGGGCCTTGAAGTCGCCTTCGCCGGTCGCTCCAACGCCGGCAAATCCAGTGCATTAAACCGCATCACCCACCAGAAGCAGCTGGCCCGAATTAGTAAACAGCCGGGGCGGACCCAGCAACTCAACTTCTTCCAGCTCGACGATGAACGGCGGCTGGTCGATCTGCCCGGTTATGGCTTTGCCAAGGTCTCGGTCAAAACCCAGGCCCGCTGGGGCCAGGCGATTGAGCGGTACCTGCTGGAGCGCACCAGCCTGCAAGGCCTGGTGATTGTCATGGATGTCCGCCACCCGCTGAAGGAGTACGACTGCCAGCTGCTGGCCTGGTGCGCGGAGCAGGCGTTGCCGACCCATATTCTGCTCAGTAAAGCCGACAAATTGAGCAAAGGGACTGCCGGGCAGGTGCTTTTCAAAGTCAGGAAGAGCCTTGACGAAATGGGACTCCCTGCCAACGCACAACTCTTCTCATCCAGCAACAGCCAGGGCGTCAATGAATGCCACAGGGTTCTGGATCAGTGGCTGGGCGCCACCCCGATTCAGGACTCAGAGCTGGCCAGATAACCCCCCCAGGGGGCCTCACCACCACCGAAGGCGAAAAACTCCGGATTCAGCAGAGAAGTCGGCTTGTTGTAGCTGAGAGGTTTCATGGTGGTATCGGTCAAATGGCCACCGGCAGCCTCCAGCACCGCCTGGCCTGCGGCGGTATCCCATTCCGACGTCGGCCCAAAACGGGGGTAGAGATCCGCCTCCCCGGCTGCAACCATGCAGATTTTCAGGGAACTACCCACCGCAACCAGCTCATGCTCCGGCAGCTTCGCCAGATAGTCCTGCAACACCGGTGAGGGATGGGAGCGGCTTCCGGCGATCCGAAGCTGGGCCGCACCCTGTTTATAGTCAGTCACCTGAATCGGCACCGGGTCACTCTCACCGCGCTGGCGAAACGCGCCATTGCCAAGACTGCCCCAGTAGAGCAGCCCGGTCACCGGCGCATAAACCACCCCAAGAATCGACCGCCGACCGTCAATCAGGGCGATATTAACAGTGAACTCCCCATTCCGCTTAACAAACTCCCGGGTGCCATCGAGGGGATCCACCAGCCAGTAGCGGGACCACTGACCACGCTGGGCGTAATCTGTATCCACAGACTCCTCCGAGAGTACCGGATACACAGTCTCCAACCGCCCCAGACCATCGACTATAGTGTGATGCGCGGCCTGATCAGCGGCGGTCAACGGGGAGTTATCCGCCTTGGTCTGCACCTCGAAATCTGTGTTGTAGATCTCAAGAATTCGCTCGCCGGCAGTCACTGCAATCGGAATGACGCGGCTCAGCAGGGCCCGCAACTGCTCTGGCTCCAAGATAATCAACTCCCTAAAATGATCGACCAACCCAAACGCACTATTCTACTTCTCTACGTCCCGGAGAGACCCTCTTGTCCCAAAAACAATCAGAGTTGACTCAGTTTGGCGCACTGCTGGATCAAGCAGAAAGCCTGCTCCAGCGGGTGGCGCAATTGCTGCCCGACGCACCTCCCACCAATGACTGGTCCAGCCCGGCCTATCGCTGGAATGCGGATCCAGGCCGCCCCGGGCGTGGCCATCTGCAACCTCTGCGTCGCCCCCATGAAACGCGGCTAAATGATCTCCTCGGGATAGAGCGGCCAAAACAGGCGTTGGTGCGCAATACCCACCAGTTTCTGGCGGGGCAACCGGCAAACCATGCCCTGCTCTGGGGCCCCCGGGGTACCGGCAAGTCATCACTGGTGAAAGCCCTGCTGACCGCATTCCAGCCACAGGGACTCCGGCTGATTGAGGTCGATAAAGACCACCTGGTGGATCTCTCAACCATCGCGGCAGAAATTTCAGATCAGCGTGAGAAATTCATCATCTTCTGCGATGACCTCGCCTTTGACCCGGGGGATGCCAGCTACCGGCCCCTCAAGGTGGCCCTCGATGGCTCCCTAAGCGGCCCGCAGGACAATCTGTTGATCTACGCCACCTCCAACCGCCGCCATCTTTTGCCAGAGTATATGGAAGAGAATCAGGCGACCCAGCACAGAGGCAGCGAAATTCACTTCTCTGAAACCGTTGAAGAGACGATCTCCCTGTCTGAGCGCTTCGGCCTCTGGCTCGCATTCCACCCGTTCAATCAAGACCAGTATCTGGCGGCGGTAAAACACTGGCTGGGACAACTCAACGGTCTGCCACCGGAACAGCACTGGCCTGCCTGCCGGGAACTCGCCCTGTGCTGGGCGTTGCAGAGAGGCTCCCGCAGTGGTCGCAGTGCCCACCAG
>JAKLLR010000137.1 GCA_022014175.1 Gammaproteobacteria bacterium
GCTGCCGGAGCTGCAGCGCTGGATTCAGGCGGCGGGTATTCATTGGGGTATTGATCGCGCTCATGCTCGGCAACTCTCCGGTGCAGAGATCAGCGGCCAGAGCTGGCGGGAGGGGATCGATCGACTGCTGCTGGGTTATGCCGCAACCACCGGTATGGTTGAGCCCCTGGACGGCCTGCTGCCGATGGGTGATATCGACGGAGGCGACGCCGATCTGCTGGCCCGTTTTCTGGCCTTTTTTGACGGGGTTGCGGAGCTGCAGGGGCTGCTCGCAGGCCGCCGTCAGATCGCCAGCTGGGGGCAGGCCATGGTTGCAGTGCTGGAAACGCTGGTGCGAACGGATGAGCCGGATAGCGACGGTTTGTTCGGGGTGATCGGATGCATCACCCAGTTAAGCGATAACGCGGCGCTGGCCGGATTGACTACCGAAATTGCTTTTGCCCCCTGGTGGGCTGCCCTGGAGAGATTGCTGGCGAGCCAGCCGGATTTTGGCACGGCCAGCGGGGGGGTCCGCTTTGTCCCTTTGAGTGCGGGGCAGATTGTGCCCGCCAGGGTGATCTGTCTGCTGGGGCTGAATGAGGAGAGCTTCCCCCGCAATGAAAACCGTCGCGGATACGACCTGATGGCAGCCGCGCCCCGGCGGGGGGATCGCATGCGCAATGCGGATGACCGTTACCTGTTCCTGGAGGCGCTGATATCTGCCCGGGAGACACTCTATCTTAGCTATCAGGGCCGCCGGGCGGAGGATGATCAACCCTGTTCACCCAGCACGGTCATCAGTGAATTGCTGGATTATCTCCAGAGTTCATTGGGGTTGGCGGATAGCCGTGAACTGGTCACCCGGCACCCGCTGCAACCCTTCAGTCCCAGGTATTACAGCGGCGATGAGGATAGCCCGCTATTCAGCTATGTGCCCGACTACTGCCCGGTCGGCGAGCCAGAGCCCGTTGTCAAGTCACCCCCCGGGGGAGTGGAGCCATCAACGGTACCCGGGCAGGTGTCTCTTGATCAGCTGGTCGCCTTTTTGAAAAACCCTGCCCGCTATCGGTTGCTCAATGTACTCGGGATCGATCTCCGTCCCGATGAGCGCTGGCCGCAGGCGTCCGAACTGCTGGAGCCCGACGGGCTGGATAACTGGCGTCTCGAACAGCAGGCGTTGAGGGGTTTGCAAGGAGAATCTGGCCATGACGTGGTGGTGGCCCGTTTGATGGCGAGCGGGCTACTGCCCGATACTGGTTGGGGCAAGCTGCTGGCCAGGGAGGCGATTGCCAGGGTCGATAGCATCTCTGCTGAGCTGATTGCTGCCGGATATCTTGAGCCGCCAGAGCCGCGACCCTTTGAGCTCCTCTGTGACGTTCTACGGCTGGAGGGCGCGCTGCCGGTTCGGGGTGGCTGCCGCCTGATCCAGTTTCATACCGGGCGCACTCACGGCAAACAGCTGCTGGAGCTCTGGGTCAACCACCTGGCCCTGAGTTGCGCCCTGGGTGAGAGGGCGGAAACAGTCTGGGTGCGTCCCGGATCTGCGGTTAGGCTGTCAGCAGTGTCAGAGCCCCAAACAGTATTAGCGGATCTGTTGCAGCTCTATCTGCAGGGGGTGTCTCGCCCGCTTCACTTTTTTCCCAAAAGTGCATCTGAGTTTGTTCAGGCCTGGATCAAAGATGATGAGCCTGATTTGATCAGAGCCCACAAAGCGGCGATTGCGGCCTGGCGGGGTAGCTCCATGTTCAGCGGTGAAGCGGATGACCCCTACTACCGCAGAGCGTTCGCCGATCATGAGCAGTGCCTTGATCTGGAGTTTGAAGCCTTGGCCCTGCGGGTATTCCGGCCCCTGCTGGACGAGTTGGGGGCGCAGCTGTGACATCGCCCGGACATTTCGATCCGTTGCAGCTGCCTCTGACGGAGCGTCTGCTGCTGGAGGCGAGCGCCGGTACCGGCAAGACCCACACCATCACTACGCTCTATCTCCGGCTGTTGCTGGAGAGGGAGTTGCGGGTGGAGCAGATTCTGGTGCTGACCTTCACCCGGGCGGCCACGGATGAGTTACGGCGGCGCATTCGGGGGCGAATCAGCGACTGTCTGGATGCCTGCGGAGATGGAGATGACCGCTCCATTGCCCCGGAATCTGTTGAACTGCTGGAGCGCGCCGAATCGCTGGCAAGAGCCAGGTTGTTGCTTAAAGCCGCGTTAGCCTCGTTCGATCAGTCCGCGATTGTCACTATTCATGGCTTCGCGGATCGGGTGCTGCGGGACTACGCCTTTGAAACTGGCCGTCCACTTGAGCTGGAGCTGGAGGAGGATCTGCCGGCCCAACTGAGGATGGTGACCCTCGATTACTGGCGGGGTATCACGGCCGGGGCAAGCGGTCGCTTTAACCGTTATCTGCGGGCCAATAATTTCACACCCTCCAGCCTGCCCCGGTGGGTGGAGACCCAGATGAACAGGTCGGCAGCTGAGATTCGGTTGCCCAATAGATCAGACCCTGAGCAGGCTGAAGAGAGACTGCAGGACGCCGTTGGGAGGTTGCGGGGGATCTGGATGGAGGAGCAGGAGAATATTGCTGCCCTGCTGCTTGCGGCCCCTCTCAATCGCAACAGCTACGGCCCGGAGAAAATCAGGGGCTGGTTGCTGGAGATCGGTGCCGGACTAAACCGTGACGAGGCTGATGCGACGGCAGTGCTGGGTCAGAAGTGGGCTGCAAACCTAACGCCCGAAATGCTGAACAAGCGGACTAAAAAAGGGGGGCAGGTGCCTAAGCACGCTTTTTTTGACCAGTGGGCAATATGCGTTGAGGCGGCTGCAGCACTCGATGGGGTTTATCAGTCGGTCCTGATCCACCTTCGTCACAGCGCCCTCGAATACGTCAGCCGGGAGCTGCCCAGACGGCTGCGGCAGCTCGGCACTCAAAGTTATTCCGACCTGCTGGTGGAGCTAGAGCGGGCCCTTCAGAGCAGCCGTCGCCTGGCCGACGCCCTTGCAGCGGCGTATCCCGCTGCACTGGTGGATGAGTTTCAGGATACAGACCCGTTGCAGTACGGGTTGTTGCAGAAGATCTACGCCCGCAGTTCGAGCTGCGTGGTTTTTGTGGGTGACCCGAAACAGGCGATCTATCAGTTTCGGGGCGCCGATGTGTACGCCTATCTGCAGGCCGCCCGGAACACCCCGGGTGGGGGGCAGCTGTTAGAGAACTGGCGCTCCGATCCGGAGCTGATCGGGGCGGTTAACACCCTGTTTCGGCAACGGGAGGCACCCTTCCTGGAACCCGCGATCCGTTTTCATCCAGCTGAGCCGGCAGAGCGGCAGCGCAGGCTCTACCAGGATCCCGCAGGGCGTCCCGAGCCGTTGCAGCTCTGGTGGCTCCACCGTGATGGCGAAAAGCGCGTCACAGTGGAGCAGGGGCAGCAACGGGCAGCGGCAGCGACTGCATCCGAGGTGGCCCGGTTACTGAGTCGCGAGTCTGGGGTTGGGGCCACGCTGGCCGGTGCACCGCTGAGTGGGCGGGACATCTCAATCCTTGTGGCAACCAATCGGCAGGGGCGGCTGATGCGCCTGGCGCTGCAGCAGCGGGGTCTGGCCAGTGTGTTTCAAGGCGACTCCAGCGTTTTTGAGAGCGAGGAGGCGGAGGCGTTGCAGCGGATTCTGGCTGCGGTGCTGGACCCGGGTGAGCGGGGGCGTCTGCGGGGGGCGCTGGTCACCGATCTTCTGGGTTACGAGTTGGCGGCAGTGGCCTCGAGGGGGCTGGATGAGGCTGTGGATCACGAGT
>JAKLLR010000051.1 GCA_022014175.1 Gammaproteobacteria bacterium
ACGGTTCAGGCGGCGACCCGTGTACAACAACAACAGCAACAGCAACGATGTACCAAGCATGACCCATTGATCAAAATGGAGGATCCTCGGATGAACAGGAAGTGGCTGAAGAAGAGCTGACACCCCAAGAATCCCAAGCAAGTTGAAGATATTACTGCCGAGTATATTGCCAACTGCCACATCGGCGTGCCGTCGAATAGCTGCAATCACCGTTATGGACAGTTCGGGAAGAGATGTACCTACCGCCACCAGCGTCAAGCCCACGACAGCCTCTGGTACACCAAAATACGCTGCAATGCCAATAGCTCCAATCAGAAGAAGCTGTGATCCAGCGATCAACAGCAGCAGACCAAGGACTACGGCGATAGCGGTCCCCAACACTGACATCGGAACGGTGGAAAGCTCTTCTGCTTCAGCTTGGTGTAGCTCCCCCGAGGGTGCAGCGTGGAATCGCTCGCTCCAGTAAGCCCACCCCAGGTAAGCAGCCAGAGAAGACAAGAATATGGCGGCATCCACACGCGCTAGCGCGCTCCCTCCAACAAGAACCAGGAACAATAGGCTTGCGGCAACTACCGTGACAGCGTCCCGTCGCAAAGCCAGCGGCTTGACCGCTAACGGCGTAATCAGTGCGCAGACGCCGAGTATCAGCAAAATATTGCCAATGTTGCTACCCACGACGTTGCCAATTGCGATGTCTGGTCGCCCATCAATCGCAGCATTCACTGATACCACTAATTCCGGGGCTGAGGTTCCAAAGCCTACGATGACGAGACCACTTAGCAACGGCGATACACCGAGGCGCCTTGCCGCAGCCAACGCGCCGCGAATCAATGCCTCACCACCAACGGTAAGCAGGGCTATTCCAAGAAAGAGAAATAAAAGGTCCAATATCATTTATGTAATCGGGAAACCTTGAGCCTAACGACCTAATAAGCGGCGCGCGATTTATCGCGTCCGTTTGATTTATTTGTTATGTTTTTTCGTCATTGAACAATATCTTATTAGAGAATGGGTCTACCACTTCCATAACTCTACCTCCCCAGGGTGAAACGGTTATTTCAGGACGATTGTGTTTGTAACCTTTTGATGTTATCTCTTCGTGTAATTTATCAAGTTCGCTAATGTTCACGAACACCTTTGATCCTGGAGTGCAGTCACCGGAATGTTCACTAAGATGAAATATCAAATTATCTCGGGATACCCGCATATAAATAGGTGATTCGGCTTCAAATCGATGTTCCCAGTCGAGGTTCATTCCGAGGAAGCCCAGATAGAATTCTTTGGCCCTCTCTTCATCAAATATTCGTAAAATTGGGATCGTTTGAAATTCCATATCTCGATACTCTATTTACACATAACAGTTAACTAGACAGAAAAAGGGGCGACAGATGACGCGGCTCTGGCCGTCTATCGCCCATTCCATAGACCAAACAGCCCGGCACCCGAGCCTGCTCTACATCAGCCCTTCGGCCTTGAACGTATCCAGAATCGCGGGGCGCGACATCACTCTGCCGGCGTAGGCGGCGAGATTCGGCCAGGCCGAAAGATCCATCTTCAAGTGCTGGGCCCAGCTCAGGACGGTGGCCAGGTAACAGTCGGCAACGGTGAAGCTCTGCCCCATCAACCACTGGCGATCCGCCAGCAGATCATTCAGGTAAGCCAGACGTTTTTTGATGAGTTCCATCTGGGCCTGTTTGGCTTCGTCGGTGACGCTGGGGGAAAACAGCGGGCCGAAACCTTTGTGCAGTTCGGTCGAGATAAAGTGGATCAGCTCCATCAGGCGATAGCGTTCGGTGCTGCCTGCGGCAGGGGCAAGACCGGATCCGGGCACCTGGTCGGCAATGTACTGCAACAGCACACCCGCTTCGGTTAACACTTCACCGTCATCAAGCTGCAGGGCAGGCACATATCCCTTGGGATTAACTTCGAGATAGTTGCTGCCGGATTCCGTGGTTTTTGCCTGCAAATCGACCTTTTCGAGGTCATAGCTCAGGCCAGCTTCTCTAATGGCCATATGGGGTGCCAGTGAACAGGCGCCGGGGGTGTAATACAGTTTCATTTCGTCTTCTCCAGTTGAACACAAGGTTGCGCGGCAGTGCGAACCCGGACAATCGGGATCTGGCACGCCGGGTCTGCAGCCTGTAGATCAGGCCGATCAGGTCGTGATCAGCCCCATCCGGTACGAGACCACAGATCGCATCCTAGCATCTGTTCGGGCACAATCTGTGAACACCCGTTAATTGATCTGGCTGGCTTTGTTTTACTCTCTGCTAGTCTGGCCACGCCGACCGATTGCAAGAGCGGCCACAGGCCGCAGCAGATTGAAGTAGTGACATGGGCCACTATCGGATTCGAGCGCCACTCGCTTGAGGCGAATGCCCGGCTGACGCTTAGCCCTTAAACCCGTTCTGAACCCACTTCGATACCTCATGAATAACAAAGCAGACAGCCGCCACGCCAGCGACCCCTATATCGACCTCATCAAACCCGGTGACGAACCGATAACCGAGCCCCCCATTCCCGCCGCGACGGTGGTGCTGCTACGGGATGGTGAGAACGGTGTCGAGACTCTCATGCTACGCAAGAATAGCGAGATCCGCTTTGGCGGTATGTGGGTCTTCCCCGGGGGGCGAATTGAGGCGGATGACTACCCTGCGAGCGGCGACATCACAGAGGCAGCCCGGCGGGCCGCCGCACGAGAAACCCGCGAAGAGGCCGGCATTCATAGCCGCCCCGAAGAGTTTGTCTGGTTTTCTCACTGGACCCCGCCACCCTTGGCACCGAAACGGTTCGACACCTGGTTTTTCGCAGCCCGGGTCACCGACAACCAGGAGATTGTCATCGATGGTGGCGAGATACACGCACACCAATGGATCACCCCCCAAGACGCGCTGGCACAACACGCCGCCCGCACCATCGACTTCGTACCGCCCACCTGGGTCACACTGCACGATCTGGCCAGGCAGCTCTCGGTTGCCGAACTGCTGCACGACCTCGACCGCCGCCCCGTCAGGGTCTATGCAACCCGTCTGGGCCGGTCGGAAGCCGGCGACCGAATCGCGATGTGGCAGGGTGATGCGGGATACGAAACCGGAGACGCCGGGGTGCCAGGCCACCGCCACCGCCTGACCATGGGCAAATCCGGATTCCAGTTTGAGAACTCCAGGGCACGGGAAAACGATTAGGCCCCGCCTTTGCCAAGCTCCCCCGGGGCTCAGGCACAGAATCACCCACGCTTAAAACCGCGCCAGACCACCCGGAAAACGACCCAAGACGAGCCGGGCTGGCACGGTCTCTCCGCTTCGCCGCACCAACTGCAGGAGCCAGTGCACCAGACTGGTTCACAAACCCTGAGTTCCGCAGCGAATCTTCGCCGAAAAAACAGACACTCGCCGAATAATCAGCCGGTTACGTATGACTCGCTGCCACGGTACGGTTCTTGCCGGGCTGGGTTGTGATGTCAACACCCGCAGGAAGATGGGGCTCCACCACCCACCCGTTTTACGCTGCATTAATAGAGAAGCGAGGAATTATGTCCTATTTAGTCCCGTCGGAATTTGTAACCAAGATGGTGGATGCCGGCGAATCCAAGATATTCATGTCAACCAGGGACACCCTGATTCGGGCCTTTATGGCTGGTGCCATTCTGGCGCTGGCCGCTGTTTTTGCGATTTCTGTCGCTGTGCAAACCGGCTCACCACTGGTGGGCGCCATCCTCTTCCCGGTCGGTTTTTGTATGCTCTATCTGATGGGTTTCGACCTGTTGACCGGCGTTTTCGTACTGGCGCCACTGGCTCTGATCGACAAGCGGGCCGGCGTCACCCTCGGCGGGGTTCTGAGGAACTGGGGCCTCGTCTTTGTAGGTAACTTCGGCGGGGCACTGACCGTCGCGTTCATGATGGCGTTTGTCTTCACCTACGGCTTCTCGATTGAACCCGGTGCAGTAGGGCAGAAGATCGCCACCATTGGCGAATCACGGACCCTGGGCTATGCCGAATTTGGTGTCAGCGGCTGGAT
Organism: Gammaproteobacteria bacterium; assembly: GCA_022014175.1. Taxonomy (GTDB): domain Bacteria; phylum Pseudomonadota; class Gammaproteobacteria; order Immundisolibacterales; family JAKLLR01; genus JAKLLR01. The sequence continues at coordinate 4,018 of JAKLLR010000051.1, forward strand.
TACGATCTTCATTCGCGGCATGTTGTGCAACTGGATGGTCTCAATGGGCGTGGTCGGCGCGATGATCTCCACCTCGGTCAGCGGTAAAGTCATCGCCATGTGGATGCCGATCATGCTGTTCTTCGCGATGGCTTTCGAGCACTCCGTGGTCAACATGTTCCTGTTCCCCTCCGGCATCATCATGGGCGGCGGGTTTTCGATCATGGACTACTTTATCTGGAACGAAATTCCAACGGTTCTGGGCAATCTGGTTGGCGGTCTCGCCTTCACCGGCCTGACCCTCTACAGCACCCATGTTAGAACCGCGCCTAAGCGCAGCCTCTAATCAAGCCGCATTGAACGGGCAGCCTCAACCACACGCAGGGTAGCCGGGGGGCTGCCGTCAGTGACAGGCCAATCACCTGCAGTAACCGTCAGGAGACCACCATGACACGCAACGACGTCACCGAACTGATCATCGCCCAAAAACTTCAGATGCAGCTGAGCTGGCCGCAACTGGCCGCCGCTATCGGCCAGAGCAAAGAGTGGACAACCGCCGCCCTGCTGGGGCAGATGACCCTGACCGCCGACCAGGCCGCCAAAGTGGGGGCCATGCTGGGGCTGCCTGACGAGGCGATCACGCAACTACAGGTGGTGCCAACCAAGGGTTCAGTACCCACCACCGTGCCCACCGACCCACTGATCTATCGTTTCCACGAACTGGTCAATGTTTATGGCACCACCTTCAAGGCCCTGATCCACGAGGAGTTCGGTGACGGCATCATGAGCGCCATCGATTTCAGTATGGAGCTTGAGCGGGAGCCCGACCCCGGAGGCGACCGGGTTAGAATTGTGATGAGCGGCAAGTTCCTGCCCTACAAGAGCTACTAACCCCCCGACGCAGCCTCGAACCCGACCCGTTCCGGCAGCTGGCCAAACCGACAGACTGCCGCCCCCGGAAGCGCCTCTAACCATGTCCAGCCAGCTGACAGTATCCACCGGGCAATACTCCGACCGCGGTCGCAAGCAGATCAACCAGGATTTCCACGGCATCCATATCCCGCAGGAGCCGCTGTTAACCTCGAAAGGGGTTGCCATTGCTCTGGCCGACGGTATCAGCAGCAGCGACGTCAGCCAGATCGCCAGCAAAACCGCAGTCACCGGCTTTCTGGCGGACTACTACTGCACCTCGGACGCCTGGTCCGTAAGGAAATCCGCACAACGGGTGCTGGTCGCCTCCAACTCCTGGCTGCACGCCCAGACCCAGCGGAGCCAGCACCGTTACGACAAGGACCGGGGGTATGTCTGCACCCTAAGCGCCCTGATTATCAAATCGACCACCGCCCACCTTTTTCATGTCGGGGATTCCCGTATCTACCGGGTGAGCGGCAAGACCCTGGAGCAATTAACCGAGGATCACCGGTTCTGGGTCTCACAGCAGGAGAGCCACCTCAGCCGCGCCCTGGGGATCCATTCGCAACTTGAACTGGACTACCAGTCTCTCCAGGTTGAGGCCGGAGATATCTTCTTTCTTGCAACCGACGGGGTGTACGAATTTGCCAGCCCGGAGTTCATTACCCAGACCATTGAACAACACCGGAACGACCTTGATCAGGCGGCCAGGGCCATTGCAGACGAGGCCTATCGGCAGGGCAGCGGTGACAATCTGACGGCCCAAGTGGTGAGGGTTAATGAACTCCCCAGCCAGGATGTGAATCAGATTTATAACCAGCTCACCACCCTGCCCTTTCCACCGATTCTGGAGGCACGGGCTATTTTTGATGGCTACAAAATTGTCCGGCAGGTGCACGCCAGCAGCCGCAGCCACGTCTATCTGGCGCTGGACGAGGAGAGCAACACTCAGGTCATCCTGAAGACACCCTCAATTGACCTGCGGGACGACCCGGCCTATCTCGAACGCTTTCTGATGGAGGAGTGGATTGCCCGGCGCCTCAACAGCCCCTACATCCTGAAGCCCTGCCAGCAGACCCGTAAACGCAACTATCTCTATATCGCCACCGAGTTTGTCGATGGCCAGACACTGGCCCAGTGGATGATCGACAACCCCACACCGGATCTGGAGACGGTACGTGAAATTGTCACCCAGATCGCAAAAGGGTTAACCGCGTTTCACCGCCAGGAGATGCTGCACCAGGATCTGCGACCGAACAACATCATGATCGACAGCACCGGCACGGTGAAGATCATCGATTTTGGCGCGACCAGAGTGGCCGGGCTGCTGGAGATTGCCAGCCCCATCGAGCGTAATAACCTGCTCGGCACGGCCCAGTATTCAGCGCCAGAGTATTTCCTGGGCGAAGCCGGCTCAACCCGGTCAGATCTCTTTTCTCTGGGCGTGATCACCTACCAGATGCTGACCGGTCGTCTGCCCTACGGCACCAGGGTCTCACAGGCCAGAACCCGATCCGCCCAGAACGCACTCCGTTATCGCTCCGCACTGCATGACGAGCGGGAGATTCCAGCCTGGATCGATCAGGTCATCAGGAAGGCTGTCCACCCAAACCCCCATCGACGTTACGAGGAGCTCTCCGAGTTTGTTTTTGACCTGCGCCAGCCGAACAGAGAGTTTCTGAACAGAACCCGCCCGCCCCTGATGGAGCGTAATCCGCTGCTGTTCTGGAAAGCGCTCTGCCTTATCCTGGCAATGGTCATCGTCCTGCTGCTCGCCCGTTAAACCCGGTAACCCCTCCGGTCGGGGTGGGCTAAAACGGATATGACGGCTCCCATTGGGCCGACTCCGGCCTCTGGCCGAACCTGCCCGCCACCCTGTCACACGCCGGTAACACCGCTGTGCCAGACTCCGCCGCTCCTCTCACTCAAGTTACAGGGACAGCAACCATGGTCACGCATTTCACCAAACTTGGGCTGGTCGCGGCCGTCTCTCTGGCACCCTTCACGGCTATTGCAGCCAAACCGCTACAGGATGTTGAACTCCAGCCTCTGGCCACCTACGACTCCGGACTGGGGGAGGGTGCGGCGGAGATCGTTGCTTACGATGCCACCACCCAGAGGCTGTTTATCGTCAATGCGACCACGACTACTGTGGATGTACTGGACATCTCCAACCCCGGCACCCCCGAGTTGGTCACTCAGATCGACGCCACCGCGTTAGGCAATGGCGCCAACAGCGTCGCGGCGCACAACGGCAAGGTCGCGGTCGCGATTCAGGCCGAGATCAAGCAGGCTGCCGGCACCATCGCGCTCTACGATGCGGCCAACCTTGAGCTGATCGCCACCTATACCGCAGGCGCCCTGCCGGACATGGTCACCTTCACCCACGACGGCAACAAGATTCTGGTTGCCAATGAGGGTGAGCCCAGCAGTGACTACACCCTTGACCCTGAAGGCACGGTTACGATCATTGATCTCGGCACCAGTGGCGCCACCCAGCTCGGTTTTACTGATTTCAACATCGGTGGCCCCAGGGCAGACGAACTGCCTGACCGAATCCGCGTCTTTGGCCCCACAGGCACCGGGCGACCTGCAGGTGGTGCCCGCGTCGCCCAGGACCTTGAGCCTGAGTACATCGCGGTCTCCCCGGACTCCAAGACCGCCTGGGTTAGCCTGCAGGAGAACAATGGCATCGCCGAGATCGATCTCAAAACCAACACCATCACCCGCATTGTCGCCCTGGGCACTAAAGACTACTCGGCCGAAGGTAATGAGATCGACGCCAGCGATAAAGATGGCACCTTCAACCTGCGCAACTATACTCACACTGTTGGCATGTACCAGCCGGATGCCATCGCCACCTACCGGGTTAAGGGGGTCGATTACCTGGTCACCGCCAATGAGGGGGATGCCCGGGACTACTGGTTTGATGCCGTCGATAGAGCAGCCTGTGAAGAAGCTGGCGGCATCGAATTCGATGATGAAGACGGCTGCCTGGCCTTCACCGAAGAGGTTCGGTTCGGCAAGCTCGACGCCGTTGCCGACCACTTTAGCGCCCCTGAAGCGCTCACCCGGAAAGCCCTTTTGGGCCGCCTGAAAGTCACCACCACCCTGGGTCAGGACGATGGCGGCGTCTACCAGACCGCCTACAGTTACGGCGCCCGCTCTTTCTCCATCTGGGGTCCAGAGGGCCAGGTGTTCGACAGCGGCAGTGAGATTGCAACAATCACCCAGGCCGCAGGCACCTACCCTGACAAGCGTAGTGACGACAAGGGCAGCGAGCCTGAATCCGTAGTGATCGGCAAGGTGCAGGGCCGGGTCTACGCCTTTATCGGTCTGGAGCGGGCTGGCGGCGTGATGGTTTACGACATCACCGATCCGGCAGATGTCAGCTTCAAGAGCTACCAGACCGGTGGCAGTGATGTGGCGCCCGAAGGGCTGGCCTTTATCTCGGAAGAGGCAAGCCCCACCGGTAGACCCATGCTGGCGGTGGCTAATGAAGTGAGCGGCACCACCACCCTCTACGAAATTGCAGTGACCAGCGCTGCTAAGTAACGTTTAAAACGTAACGGTTGATCCAGCCGGGTCCGACTCACTCAGTCGGGTCCGGCTCTTTTAACAGCGCCTGAACCGCCTGGTCCGTGGTCAGAAAGACTCTGTGTAAGGGCAGGGACTCCAACAATTCGGTGCGCTCCAGGCGGTCCATCACGGGTCCTTTGACTTCGGTCAGACTCACCTGCACCCCGGCGGTTTTCAGTCCCACCACCAGATCCAGCAGGCTCTCCAGGGCGCTGGAGTCGATATAGTTCACCGCGCTAAAAATCAGCAGCAGGTGTTTAACCCCGGGACGCCGGGCCACTTCATCCTGAAGAAAATGCTCCAGATATCCGGCATTGGCAAAATAGAGGCTCTCATCCACCCGCACCAGCAGCAGCTCGTCCCAGGTCTCGACCTGGTGCCGTTTGACGTTGCGATAGTGTTCAGTCCCCGGCACCCGCCCCACCACCGCGATATGGGGCCGGGCACTGCGCCAGAGATAGAACAGCAGGGAGATGCCAACACCGACCAGCAGACCCGCTTCAATACCCAGCAGCAGAACCCCCAGCAGGGTCGCGACCATGGCGGTGGCATCCGCCCGGTCGTAATGCCAGGTGGTGACAATCACTCGCAGGCGAATCAGGGGCCAGACCGCCACCACAATAATGGCCGCCAGCGCCGCTTTCGGCATATAGGTAAACAGGGGCATAAAGAAAACCACCGTAACCGCCACCAGCAGCGAGGTGATGATGGCCGCCAGTTGGGTACGGGCGCCAGCAGCGTAATTCACCAGGGTGCGACTGAACCCGCCAGCCACCGGCATGGTGCCGGAGAAAGCCGCAGCCACATTGGCCACGCCGAGGGCGATCAGCTCCTGATTCGGGTCAATGCTCTGGCGGCGGCGTTTGGCCAGCACCTTGGCCACCGAAACACTCTCGACGTAGCCCACCAGGGCAATCGCAAAAGCGGATGGCAGTAGCTCCAGCCAGCCATCCTCAACCAGAAACTGGGTCTCCAGAACCGGCAGACCGCTCTGAATCACACCCACCACCCTGACCCCATGGCTGCTCTCCAGCGCCAGCAGCGCAACCACCAGGGTGGCCGTACCAACCACCACCAATGGACCGACCTTGCTAAGGGTTCCGGCTGCGATTGGGCTCAGACCGAATCCTTGCAATAGACGGCCCAGGGGCTTGCCCGACAATAGCAACGCGGTCACCGCCAGACCGCCCAGAACCGGTGTCACCAGAGTCAGATCCGGCAAAGCCTGGCCGATTTGAGTAAGAGACTCCAGCGGCGACAGACCCCGGGAAAGCTGCACACCCAACAGATGACCCAACTGGGAAATCACGATAATAATCGCGGCACCGGTGGTAAACCCGGTCAGTACCGGATGGCTGATGTAGTTCACTAGCACCCCCAGTCGCAACGCCCCGAGCAGCAACAGGATGAGACCACACAACATCGCCAGCACCAGCGCATGGGTGAGGTAGTCATCACCAGGCACGCTGGCCAGCGCCGTGGCCACCATGATGGAAGCCACCGAAACCGGCCCCACCGCCAGGGTGCGGCTGCTGCCCAGCACCGCATAAACCAGGGGTGCAGAGATACTGGCATAGAGGCCCACATGGGGTGGCAGCCCCGCCAGCATGGCGTAAGCCATCCCCTGGGGAATAAGCAGAATGGCAGTGATCAATCCGGCGGTAATATCTCCGCCCAGGTCATCCCGCTGATAATTCCCAAGCCATTGGCCAATCGGAAAATAGCGCTGCCAACCCGGGGCGTTCACTCTGCGGGCCCGTGCTCTTTGTGGCCATAGGCCCAGTAGATCAGCGCGCCACCCCCAATCACCATCGGCAGGGAGAGTAGCTGCCCCAGCGTTACCCAGCCAAACGCCAGATAACCGATGTGGGCATCCGGCGCCCGGAAGAACTCGACGGTCATGCGGAACAGGCCGTAACAGAGCAGGAACAGGCCCGAGACCGCCATCGGGGGTCTTGGGCGGGCGCTGTAGATCCAGAGAATCAGAAACAGCAGCCCCCCTTCGAGGCCAGCCTGGTAGAGCTGGGAGGGGTGCCGTCCCAGACTCTCCCCCGGGGGAATCATGGCCCATGGCAGGTCGGAGACCCGGCCCCAGAGCTCGTTATTGATGAAGTTGGCGATACGACCCGCACCAAGGCCCGGGGGCACCAGGGGCGCCACAAAGTCCGCGACTTCGAAGAAGCTCCAGCCCCGTTTGCGGGCGAACCAGAGAAACGCGCCAAGGACTCCGAGCAGACCCCCGTGAAAGGCCATGCCGCCCTGATTAATGGCCAGAATCTCCAGGGGATGACTGAGATAGTAGGCGGGCTGGTAGAACAGCACGTAACCGAGCCGACCGCCGACGATCACACCAATCACGCCGTAGAAAATCAGATCAGAGAGGTCATCCGGCTGCCACAACTCGCTCCTGCGGGTGCGGTAACGGCCCAACAGCCAGAGGGCGAGAAATCCGGAGAGATAAGCCAGGCCGTACCAGCGGATCGGCAGCGGGCCGAGCCAGACTGCAACAGGATCAATATCGGGGTAGGCAAGCATGGGGTTGGAAGCCCTTGGGTCAGGTAATATGCGGGCCGCTATTTCGACAAGCCCGAACTCTATCACAGCCGGAGTGACGCCCATGACCACAGCCCAGAACCGGCTCGCCAGCGAGACCAGCCCCTACCTTGCCCAGCACGCTGACAATCCGGTGGAGTGGTATCCCTGGGGCGAAGAGGCGTTGGCCAAAGCCAAAGCGGAGAACAAGCCGATTCTGCTCTCCATCGGCTACTCCGCCTGCCACTGGTGCCACGTCATGGCCCATGAGAGTTTTGAGGACGAAGCCACTGCCGAGGTGATGAACCGGCTCTTCATCAACATTAAAGTCGACCGGGAGGAGCGGCCGGATCTGGACAAGATATACCAGACTGCCCACTACCTGCTGACCCGCCGCAACGGCGGCTGGCCCCTGACCATGTTCCTTACACCGGATACGCAGGTACCTTTTTTTGGGGGCACCTACTTCCCCAGGGAGCCAAGCCACGGCATGCCCGCCTTCACTAACCTGATGGAGCGAGTGGCACTGTTTCACCAGACCCAGACGACCGAACTGGCGGAGCAGAGCAGTGCCCTGCTGGATGTTATGCGAACAGGCCCTGAGGGGCAGCCCGGCGCGCGCTCAGCCCTCAACGCAGCCCCCCTGGAAAAAGCCCTGGAGCAGCTCTTCCAACAGTACGACGAAACCCACGGTGGCTTCGGCAAGGCCCCTAAATTTCCCATGGCCAGCGCCCTGGAGTTCTGCCTGCAGCACTGGCAGAGCAGCGGCCAGACCAAAGGCCGGGAGATGGCCGAACACGCCCTGCGCACCATGGCCGGCAGCGGGCTCTATGACCATCTCGGCGGCGGCTTCTTCCGCTACGCGGTGGATGACGCCTGGACCATCCCCCACTTCGAGAAGATGCTCTACGACAACGGGCAGCTGCTGAGCCTCTATGCGGCCTTTGCGGAGTCCACCGGCTACAGGGGTTTTGACCGAATTCTACTGGAGTCCGGCAACTGGATAGTGCGGGAGATGGAGGCCCCGAATGGCGGCTACTACTCCACGCTGGACGCAGATTCCGAGGGTGAGGAGGGCAAGTACTACCTCTGGACCCCGGACGAGGCCAAAGCACTGCTGAGCGAAGAGCAGTACGCGGTGGTGTCGGGACTGTTGGGGCTGGACCAGGGGCCCAATTTTGAGAACACCGCCTGGCATCTGCAATCAACCCGGACCATCGCTGACCTTGCAACGGAGCTGAAGCTGTCGGAGAAGCGGGTCATTGTTACCTTCAGCGGCGCCCTGCCGAAACTGCTGGCAGCACGGGAGAAACGAGTCCGCCCTGGTCTCGACGACAAACTGTTGACGGGCTGGAACGGCCTGATGATCCGGGGCCTGGCCATGGCTGGCCGGCAACTTAACGAACCCCGTTTTACCGACTCCGCTGGCAAAGCACTGGCGATGATCCGTGAGACCTTCTGGCAATCGGGCCGTCTGCTGGCCACCGGCAAGGGTGGCGAGGCCCGACTCAGTGCCTATCTGGATGATTACGTGCTGCTGATTGAGGCGATCCTCGAACTGCTGCAAAACCGCTGGCGCAGCGACGAACTACAGTTCGCCATCGAACTGGCGGAGGTGGTGCTGAGCCACTTCAGCGATGAGGCCCGGGGTGGTTTCTACTTCACTGCAGATGATCATGAGCGTCTGATTGTGCGCCCCAAGCCCTTCTCAGACGACGCCCTGCCCGCTGGTAACGGTATCGCCGCCCGGGTACTGCAGCGGCTGGGGCATCTACTGGGAGAGACCCGCTACCTGCGAGCCGCCGAGGGCACCATCGAGAGCGCCTGGAATGCGGTACAGGAAGTCCCGATGGCCCATTGCGCACTGCTCGGCGCGCTGGATGAACAGATCAATCCACCTCTTACCCTGATTCTGCGGGGGCCGACAACGGAACTGACGACGTGGCAACAGGGCTTACGGGGCTGCTACCGGCTGAACCGCCAGATCTTCCTGATCCCGGACGATGCGCACAACCTGCCGGAACTGCTCCAGACCCGGGCCACAAACCCGGATGGGGTGGTGGCCTATCTCTGCCGGGGCCAGACCTGCGAAACTCCGATCCACGACCTGCCTGAGCTGCTGGCCGCCCTGGCAGGAGCCGAACAGGGGCCTGCCGAACAACCTCAATAGCCGTAGCCGAAAACCTGTTTAAACCGGGCCTGGAATTCAGCCACTTCGAAGCTGTGATTCTGGGTACCGGGATGCGCCACTTTGATCGCGCCGATCAACGCTGCAATCCGCCCGGTGGTGCTCCAGTCCAGGTCATTCATCAAGCCGTACAGCAGCCCGGCCCGATAGGCATCGCCACAGCCGGTAGGGTCTGCCACTGTCTCCGCCGGGACTGCGGGAATATCGATCTGCTCGCCAGCGGCGTAAACCACGGAACCCTCACCACCCCGGGTGATGATCAGCGCCTCGACCTGCTCCGCAAGCTCCGCCAGAGACCAGCCAGTGCGCTCCATCAGCAACTTAGATTCGTAGTCATTCAGAGCCAGCCAGGTCGCCTGATCAACAAAGTGGCGCAGCGCGTCGCCGTCGAACAGGGGCAAGCCCTGACCGGGGTCGAACATAAAGGGAATGCCCGCAGCGGCAAACTGGGTGGCGTGCTCCAGCATGCCCTGCCGACCATCCGGCGAGACAATACCCAGGGTCACACCGGCTGCATCAGCCACCCGGTTGAGATGAGACTCACCCATGGCACCGGGATGAAAAGCGGTGATCTGGTTATCGTCGAGGTCGGTGGTGATAAAGGCCTGACCGGTGTAACTGCCCTCCACCACACGCAGGTGGCGGCGGTCGATACTGCACTTCTCCATCCAGTCGAAGTAAGGCCCGAAATCACTCCCCACCGTGGCCATCGGCAGGGGATCGCCCCCCAGCAGCTTGAGATTGTAGGCAATATTGCCGGCACAACCGCCGAACTCCCGGCGCATCCTGGGGGCCAGGAACGAGACATTCAGAATGTGCACCTGATCCGGCAGAATGTGATTTTTAAAGCGGTCCTCGAACACCATGATGGTGTCATACGCATAGGAACCACAGATCAAAGCCGACATTAAGTCTCTCCCCAATAGCCAAAACTGACCGACAGAGTCGATCTAGATTAATATCAGAGCCCAGGTCACCAGACCCCAGAGCAGGGTCACACCAACGGCAGCCGAACCCAGGTCTTTAGCCAGCCCGGAGAGTTCGTGATGCTCCAGACCGATGCGGTCCACGGTCATCTCCACCGCGGTGTTTAACAGTTCGATAATCAACAACAAAAACAGTGGCGCGATCAGCAGCGCCCGCCGCACCCCGCTATCGCCGAGATAGAGCCCCAGGGGCACCAACAGCAACAACCCCAGCATCTCCAGTCGCAACGCCTCCTCCCGCCGGAAGCCCCAGACCATGGCCCGCACCAGTACCCGGCTGGCCCGCCACAACCGAGGCAGACCGTTGAGGGCGTAGGGGTTATCCAGCCGCGCCATCTTTGCCTGCCGGCTGCCAGACCAGATCCAGATTGCGGGCTGCAGCCACATCATCAAGACGCCGAACCGGCTGGCTATAAGGCGCGCCACGGAACCGCTCCGGGTCGGCTTCAGCCTCCCGCCAGAGGATTTTCATCACCTCAACAAAGTGATCAAGAGTCTCTTTGGTCTCTGTTTCTGTGGGCTCAATCAGCAGGCACTCCGGCACCAACAGCGGAAAATAGACCGTCGGCGCATGCTGGTCATAGTCGAGCAACCGCTTGGCGAAGTCACTGGCGGTAATCTGCAGGCGACGAGCCTGACTCTGTAATGTGATGATGAATTCGTGACTGGCGCGGCGATCAGGAAAGGCCAGATCGAAACCCGCTCTGGCCAGCTCGGCCTGGAGATAGTTGGCATTCAGGGTGGCAAACTCCGCCACCCGCTGCATCCCCTCGGCACCGAGCATCCGGGCGTAAATATAGGCCCGCAGCAGCACCCCGACATTGCCGTTGAAAGCGGAGAGGCGGCCCATGCTCTGGGGGCAGTCCGATTCATCCAGAATACGGTAGCTCCCCTCCGCATCCTGCGCCACCAGTGGCAGCGGCAGATAGGGCCGCAGCCGCGCCACCACTCCAACCGGACCGGCGCCGGGACCGCCGCCGCCGTGGGGTGTGGCGAAGGTTTTGTGCAGATTGATATGGACCACGTCGAACCCCATATCCGCGGGTTTGACCTTGCCCAGGATGGCGTTGAGGTTTGCGCCGTCGTAATAGAGCAGTCCGCCAGCGCTGTGGACCGCCTGCTGAATCCGTTGAATCTGCTGCTCGAACACCCCCAGGGTGGAGGGGTTGGTCAGCATCAACCCCGCAGTCTGTGGGCCAACAGCCGCCTGCAACGCCGAGAGGCTGACATTGCCCTGCTCATCGGTGGGAATCTCCCGCACTTTATAACCACACATCACCGCACTGGCTGGGTTAGTGCCGTGGGCCGCATCCGGCACCAGAATCTCGTTGCGGGCATGGTCGCCCCGGGCCAGATGGTAGGCGCGGATCATGGCGATACCGGCAAACTCTCCCTGGGC
>JAKLLR010000003.1 GCA_022014175.1 Gammaproteobacteria bacterium
ACCGGAACACCCAGCTCCTTTGCCAGGCTTTTCAGATCCCTTGAGATCTGAGAGATCTCGGTGGCGCGGTTCTCTTTACTGCCCACAACCTGCATCAACTGCAGATAATCCACCACGATCAGACCCAGGGGCTCCTGCCGCATCAGTCGTCGCGCCCGGGCCCGCAAATCAGTGGGCGATAGCGCCGGAGTGTCGTCGATATAGAGCTTTGCTTCGTTCAGCAGCGCGGTGGCCGAGGTCACCCGGGGCCAGTCCTGGTCATCCAGTCGACCAGTGCGAAGTTTGTGGGCATCAATCCGGCCAAGCGAAGCGATTAGCCGCATCACCAGCTGCTCCGCAGGCATCTCCATGCTGAAGACCGCCGCTGCCTTGCCGGAACGCAGTGCCGCGTGCTCCGCCAGGTTCATCGCAAAGGAGGTTTTACCCATGGAGGGTCGACCCGCGACGATCACCAGATCGCCAGGCTGCAGGCCGGACGTCTTGGAGTCGAAGTCGGTGAAACCGGTGGCCAGGCCTGTGATCGGGCTGTCGGAGTTATAGAGCTCGTCGAGCCGCTCAACCGCATCGCCGATCAGCTCGGACACCGCGCGAAACCCACCACCGCCACGGGCACCGGCATCCCGAATATCGAAAACCATCCGCTCGGCGGTATCCAGTAGTTCCGGCACTTCCCGACCCTGAGGGTTGTAGCCGGCCTCTGCGATCTGAACGCCGACACCGATCAGTTTGCGCACCACCGACCGCTCCCGTACGATGCGGGCGTAGGCCGCAATATTGGCTGCGCTTGGGGTGGAGGCCACCAGACTACTGAGGTAGGGTAGTCCGCCGGCCTGGTCGAGCTGGTCTGACTGGTCCAGGGCTTCCGCCAGGGTCACCACGTCGAAGGGCATCTGACGATCAGCCAGACCCCGAACAGCGGCAAACAGCATGCCGTGGTCGGTGCGGTAGAAATCATCGTCGGTCAGCAGGTCAGCCACCTTATCCCAGGCGGAATTATCGAGCATCAAACCGCCGAGCACCGATTGCTCAGCCTCAATGGAGTGGGGTGGGGCCTTCAGGTCTTCGACACTCATGGCCCAATTTTAGCCATTGGTCCGGCACCCGTGCGGGAGGTGTGGAAACAACCCGCCACTCGTTACCCTACTCGGCAACAACCTCAACCTGAATTTCTGCCACCACGTCCGGGTGCAGGGCAATCTCCAGGGCATAGCTGCCGGTATTCCGCAGTGCGCCATTCGGCAACCGCACTTCACCCCGCTCGACCTGGTGTCCGGCCGACTCAAGGGCTGCAATGATGTCACGCACCCCGATGGAACCAAACAGTTTGCCTTCATCCCCGGCCCGGCCGGCAATGCTGACGGCCAGACCCGCCAGCCCCTCGGCCCGGGCAGTGGCCGCAGCCAGGCTATCCGCTGCGGCTTTTTCAAGCTCGGCACGGCGGCCTTCAAATTCCGCCAGATTCGCCGCAGTGGCAAATACGGCCTTACCTTGCGGAATCAGAAAGTTACGACCAAAACCAGCCTTAACGTTGACCTGATCACCGATGTTGCCCACGTTGGGCACCTTTTCCAACAGTATGACGTCCATTCAATTCATCCCCACTATCACGGGCACCCTAAGGTGCCGAACCCTGTTTCAGCTTCCTAAAATCCAGCTGGCCATCCGCCACTCCGACAAGAGCCAGAAGCACCATCGTCTGCAGCGTGGCCATAACCATCAATACATACAATGCAATCAACCAGTACCGGCTACCCTTTAGACTGGCTGTGGTCCGATGGACAATTGCCAGCCCCTGGAGGCCATACCCCAGTGCACCCAGCAGCGCCAGATTACCGGCGGCCTGAGCCGACACACCCTGACCGAAAACAGCCAGCGCGACCGCCAGACCGACCGGCAACATCAACCACTTCGGCATCACCAGTTCGCCGAACTCCCGACGAAACCCACCGGGGTTTACCTGCTCAGCCTGCCAGCCCCGAGCCAACAGCAGGCTGCCCACCCAGGTCCCGGCTGCGCCTGCTGCCATCAATCCAGGTACCACCGGTGAAACTCTGCTCAGAGCCTCAGACAACTGGGCCTGCTGCCCCGGCTCCAGCGTCACCAGGTCACGGATGACCGGCTCCATCTGCGCCAGCCAGACCCGGCCCAGATCGCCCATCACCGCATAACTGAGTCCTAGCGCAACCCCGGCCAGACCCACCAGTAGCAGTAGCGCCGATGAGAGCATCGCCGTCTGCCGCAACCACAAAGCCCCGGCCACCGGCGCGGCCCAGATCAACAAGCCGTAGAGCACCGCAAAAGCAGTACCACTACCGCTCAAACCCCCAACCAGGGCCAGTAGCAACACACCGGCCAGCAACATCCCTGCAATCACCCGACTGCCCCGTCGCAAGGCGACCAGCGCCAGCCATCCGCCGCTCAGACTGGTCATGAACGGCGCAACAAATACAAGCGGGGGCACCAGCGCAAATACCGCGCCAAATACCGCCCAGAGCACACCCCGCGCCGGGGTCTCTACGACGCGGCGGGCCAGGCCCTTAAACGGGGGCATGGTCCCCAATCAAAGCCGCCACGACTCAGCGGTGCTGATCGGTATAGGGCAGGAGTGCCAGGTATTGCGCCCGCTTTACCGCCTTCGCCAGCTGCCGCTGATAGCGTGCTTTGGTTCCGGTAATTCGGCTGGGAATAATTTTGCCGGTTTCAGTGACGAACTGCTGTAGCAGACCGACATCCTTGTAATCAATTTCGGTGATGCCTTCCGCGGTAAAGCGGCAATATTTTCTACGTCGGGTATAACGTGCCATGCGTCTTGTCCTGGATATCTGTTTAACGAATGCCTGCCGGGGTCCGGGGCGCTGCTAAGGTTTATCGCCCTGTTCAGCGACCTCTTCTGCAGCCACCTCCGGCACCGGGGCTTCCACCGACTCGGCTTCAGCTTCCGCTACAACCGGCTCCGGTGCCACCGCAGCGGGCTCCGGCTCGGCAACCGCCTCAGGTTCCGCCACAACGGATTCAGCCTCATCACTTTCAGCTGCAGCTTTATCCGCCGCAGCTGCTGAAGCAGCGGCTTCACGGGCTGCGCGGACTTCCGCAGATTTGCGTTCCCGGGCTTTCTCCTCTTCCACCAGCTTCATCATCGGGGAGGCCTCGGTCACCAGTTTGTCGGTACGAATCGTCAACTCCCTCAGCACAGCGTCATTAAAACGGAACAGACTGGCCAGTTCGTCCATGGCAGCCTGGGTCGCTTCCACGTTGAACAACACGTAATGCGCCTTATGCACGTCGTTGATTGAGTAGACCAGCGGACGACGCCCCCAGTCTTCAAGCCGATGGATGGTGCCGCCGTCACCTTCGATTACCGAGCGATAACGCTCGATCATGGCGGGAACCTGTTCACTCTGATCCGGATGGACCATGAAAACCACTTCGTAATGGCGCATTGAGACGCTCCTTTTGAGTTGGTAGCCACCCGCTAAAGCGGTGCAGCAAGGAGGGGCCTGTTTCAGGCCCGTAAAGGCCGACGGATTCTAGACAATCCCGGCCACTATTGCAATTGGCGTTGGCGCTGAGCCTCAAACAGGAAGATACCGGCGGCTACCGACACATTAAGGCTGCCCAGAGCCCCGACCATGGGAATGCCCGCCAGCAGGTCGCAGCGCGCCCGGGTCAGGCGTCGCAACCCCGCCCCCTCCGCGCCCAGTACCAGACCCAGAGAACCCGACAGAGCGACCTCGTAGAGCGAAGAGCCCGCCTCGGCAGCAGCCCCTACCAGAAATACGCCGGCTTCACTCATCAATTTCAAGGTGCGATCCAGATTACTCACCTGAATATAGGGCTGAAATTCGGCGGCACCGGAAGCGGTTTTTCTGGCCGCTGGAGTCAAACTCACTGAACGCTTGCGCCCAGCGATCACCGCATCCGCCCCGGCGCACTCCGCACTGCGCAGGCAGGCTCCCAGATTGCGTGGGTCCTGCACCGCATCCAGCACCAGGAATAGTGGATCGGGGCGGCTGGTCAACATCCGCTCCAAATCAACTTCATTGCCAGCTTCCAGCGGCCGCACTCGAGCAACGACGCCCTGATGGGCACCCTCTGTCATTCGCGACAGGGTCTCGGTGGAGACCCGCTGCGGCTGCAGCCCCGCGCCCAATGCGAGCACCTCAACCTCTGCCAGTCGCTGACTCTCGCTGTTTGAAAGATGGATCGACAGCACCCGGCCCGGGGCCTTGTGCAACACCGCATTCACCGGATGGATACCGAAAATCAGCTGCCCCTCCGGAATGCGCTGAGATTTTCCGGTCATCCAGCCAATACCAGATCGATTTTGCGCTCGTCCAGGTCTACTCGAACGACCTGCACCTTGATGGCATCACCCACCCGGTACTGCTTGCGGCTGCGGCGGCCGATCAGGCGGTGATGTACCGCATCGAACTCGTAATAATCATTACCCAGGGCAGTCACATGCACCAGTCCCTCAATGTAGAGCTCATTCAGCTCAACAAACAGGCCAAAGCCGGTCACCCCGCTGATCACCCCCGCAAAGGGCTGGCCAACCCGTTCCATCATAAATTCGCATTTTAGCCAGGCCACGGTGTCCCGGCTCGCCTCTTCCGCCCGTCGCTCGGTGTGGGAACAGTGTTCGCCCAGCGCCACCATGTCCGCTGGCTGGTAGATAAACCGGTTCGGCTTTTTGCCACTCAAGACATGCCGAATACCTCGGTGGACGAGCAGATCGGGATAACGCCGAATCGGCGAGGTAAAGTGCGCGTAGGCATCCAGCGAAAGTCCGAAATGGCCGTTGTTTTCCGGCACATAGACCGCCTGTTTCAGGCTCCGCAACGCGACAGTCTGGATCAGATGGCGGTCTGGCCGCTCCCGGGCCTGCTCCAGCACCTGGGCCAGATCGCCGGGAGCGGGTTCAGAACCCCCTCGCAGCTCCAGACCGAGTTCCGCCAGAAAAGCCCTCAAATCCGTAACACGCTCCTCCGCAGGGCGATCATGCACCCGGTAGAGAGCCGGCAGCTCCGCGGCGGACAGAAACCGGGCGGCGCAACGATTGGCGGCGATCATGCACTCTTCGATCAACCGGTGAGCATCGTTCCGCACCACCGCGCAGATATTTGCGATCTTGCCGGAATCATCAAACTCAATACGGCTCTCGGTGCTATCAAAATCGATCGCTCCCCGACTGGTTTTTGCCGAAACCATGGCCTGGTAAAGTGCCCGTAACTCAAACAGATGGGGTTCCAGATGCCCCGGCACACCCTCCTTCCGCCCATCAAACAGCGCTGCCACCTGGCTGTAGGTCAGGCGGGCCTGGGAGCGCATTACCGCTGGATAGAATTGGTACTCCCCCGGCTCGCCGCCAGGGTCGATCTGCATTTCACAGACCATACAGAGGCGGTCCACCTCGGGCATCAGCGAGCAGAGCCCGTTGGAGAGCGCCTCCGGCAACATCGGTATCACCAGCTGGGGGAAATAGACCGAAGTTCCCCGGTTGCGAGCCTCCTCATCCAGGGCAGTCCCTGGTTCAACGTAATGGGAGACGTCAGCAATCGCCACGAACAGCCGCCAGCCATCACCATTCCGTTCACAGTAAACCGCGTCGTCGAAATCCCGGGCATCTTCACCGTCGATGGTCACCAGAGGCAGATCACGCAAATCGGTTCGCCCCTGCTTTGCGTTGGCTGCGACTTCAGTGCCCCATCGTGCTGCCTCGCTCAAGGTCGCCGCAGGCCACTCCACCGGCAACTCAAACTTACGCACCGCTATCTCGGTCTCCATACCGGGGGCCAGGTGCTCTCCCAAAATCTCTACAATTTCACCCAACGGCGGCTGACGCTGATCTGGCTGGCGCAACAGCCGCACCACCGCGATCTGTTTCGCACAGACCTCCGGGTCCGCATCCGGCAGCAGAACGTCCTGACTGATGCGGCGATCATCCGCCACCAGATAACAGATATTACCGTCCCGGTGAACCCGCCCCACCAACTGCTGATGAGCCCGCTCAAGCACCTCGACGATGCCCCCTTCACGCCGCCCACGCTGATCGACTTTACGTACCTGGACCACCACCCGATCACCGTGAAAGACCCGATGCATCTCCCGGGGTGAGAGGAACAGATCTTCACTACCATCATCTGGCCGGGCAAACCCAAAACCATCCGCATGGCCGATCACCCGACCCGGCAACAAGCCGATATCTGTCACCGGCCCCAGCCGGTCACGACGATCCCGCAACAGTTGCCCCGCTTTTTCCATCGCAATCAGCCGCCGCCGTAGGCCCTCCCGCTCCGCCTCGTCGGCAAGACCAAGACCTTTGGCCAGCTGCTTGAAAGTCAGCATTTTCTGCCGCTCCTTCAGGTAGCTCAGGATAAATTCCCGACTGGGAATCGGGTGTTCGTATCGAGCGGCTTCCCGCCCGGCGTGGGGATCTTGTTTTCTCATTGCATGGTTTGACAATTCAACAGATGGGGCGGTACATTTTGCCGCCTTTCGGCAACCACCTGTCGAAAAACTGCACTTTAAAATTATTGCCGAAGTGGTGAAATTGGTAGACACGCTAGCTTCAGGTGCTAGTGGGGGTAACCCCGTGGAGGTTCAAGTCCTCTCTTCGGCACCATCATACAGAGACTTTCTCCACCGCGTCAGGTCAGTCTGAACGCCTCCCCACGTACTTGGAGGAGAGACCTAAAGATCTGATGCCACTCATCCCTGCCCATTTCCCTGAAGGCTGTCCCTTAACTCATTTACGAACAACCATTTTCAGCGTTGGCTTAAAATTCCAGCTACTTCTAGCTCGACTGAAACCGTGTGACTTCAGTAATTTCTCCAGGGAGTTTTTAGAAAAATAGAGCAGATGCTCGGGCGGACGAACGGCGTCCCATATCAAGGGATCTTTGATCACTGAAAAATGTGAAATATCAGGTGTGGTCAGAAATAAAACGCCATCATCTTTCAGGATTTTATGCAGCGAATCGACAAAATCATCGACCTTCGATAAATGCTCAATAACTTCGCTGCAATATATAATATCGAATGATTTTCCCGATGCCGCCAGATCCTGAACGCTCATCGCATCAAAGCTCGCCTGAGGATAAATCTCTCGGGCACATCTAATCGAATTTTCATCAACATCAATGCCGTATGCATCCAGGCCCAGATTTCTCGCGGCCTCTACCGCAAAGCCAGCATTACAGCCAATATCTACAAATAATTTACCAGGGGTATATTTGGCAATTTTCTTAATGCGTCTGCGGGCCCTGCGTTGTTTTGATTCCAGCTTTCCGGTGTATTGGGATGTTTTATGATAATTTTGGTAGAAACGATTCAGATCTGTATCATCAGGCATTGGGTTAACGAAAACCATCTCACAGGCACTACATTTAAAAAGGTTATAGCCATTTTTACTGCCGAAAGGGGCGTGTTCTCCACCACCGCAGACCGGACATACATGCGTTAATTGATCCATGTCTGAAATTTGAGCCGATTTAACAGCTTAGTTGTTGCAGCCACACCAGACAAACAACAGTAGCAGCTATTGTGGGCGGCGAACCAACGCCAAATTAATCCCCGAATGGATGCCGCAGAATCATTGTATCGTCCCTGTCCGGGCCGGTTGAGATCATATCCACCGGCACCGCCAGCAAGGCTTCGATACGCCGGATATAGGCACGCGCAGCGTCAGGCAACTGCGCAACATCGCGAATACCCACAGTGCTCTCGCTCCAACCAGGCAGTTTTTCGTAGATCGGCTGCATCTGCTCGAATCCGCTGGCAGTGGCCGCAACGGACAGCTGATGACCGCTGGTATCCTGGTAACCGATACAGATCTGCACGGTCTCCAGGCCATCCAGTACATCCAGCTTGGTCAGGCAGAGCCCACTCAGCCCATTGATAGCGACCGAACGCCGCATCGCCACGGCATCGAACCAGCCGCAACGCCGGGGCCGCCCGGTGGTTGCACCAAACTCATTGCCGACCCGGGCCAGATGGGCGCCGATGTCCTCTTCCAGCTCGGTGGGAAAGGGGCCGGAGCCTACCCGAGTGGTATAGGCCTTGGTGATGCCCAGCACATAATCGAATACTCGGGGGCCCACTCCACTGCCGCTGGCCGCGCCGCCAGCAGTAGTGGTAGATGAGGTCACGTAGGGATAAGTACCGTGGTCAATATCCAGCAACGCACCCTGGGCCCCCTCGAACAGAATCCCCTGATCACTTTTGAGCAGAGCGGAGAGCAGCACTGGTACATCGGCAATCATGGGGGATAGCTTCTTGGCATACCCCTGGCAATCCGCCAGTATCGCCGCGTAATCCACCGGATCAGCCTGATAGTATTCAGTTAACAGGAAGTTGTGATAGTCAACCAGCTCTTTGAGTTTACTCGTAAAAGTCGACATATCTCGCAGCTCGCCGACTCTCAGTCCTCGCCGGGCTGCCTTGTCCTCGTAGGCCGGCCCAATACCGCGACCGGTAGTACCGATTTTGTCCGCACCCCGAGCCCGCTCCCGGGCCTGATCAAGGGCCGCATGGCTGGGCAGAATCAGGACGCAGGCGTCGCTGATGCGCAACCGTTCCCGCACTGCGGCCACACCACTGGCTTCGATGGTTTCCACTTCGTGCAGAAAAGCGTCAGGCGCCAGCACCACGCCGTTGCCGATCATACAGATCACATCGGGCCGCAAAATGCCGGATGGAATCAGGTGTAACACGGTCTTGCGGCTGTCGATCACTACGGTGTGGCCGGCGTTGTGACCACCCTGGAAGCGCACCACCGCAGCAGCCCGCTCCGTCAGCAGATCGACGACCTTACCCTTGCCTTCATCGCCCCACTGGCTTCCGACAACTACAACATTCCTGGACAACTCAGCCCTGCTCCACTATGGGTTCAACACACCAATCACCATCGATTTCACTGAGCTGACGGTCACACTGTATAGCCGGAGCCAACTCACCAGGCAGCCGGTACACCACCCGTTCACCCTGAGACCTCAACTCCGCCACTCGCATCAATAACGCTTCGGATTCAGTCCATGGGGCCAAAATGCCCCGGGGCCGGTCTGTCGGCGCACTCACCAGATCGATCAGGGTGTCCAGCTCGGCGCTAAATCCGGTGGCAGGGCGGGCAATCCCGTGGCTCGCGCCCACCTGGTCGTAACGGCCTCCCTGGGCCACCGCACGGCCGCAGCCGGGCACGTAGGCGGCAAATACCAGGCCGGTGTGGTAGTTGTATCCACGCAACTCCGACAGATCAACAAAGATCTCGGCGTCAGGAATCCGCCTCGAGGCATGGCGGGTAATAGCTTCAAGCTCATCCAGCGCCGCGATGGCGTCCGCCCCGGCCGCCTGATAACGGGTCCTGACCTCAGCCAGCCTCTCACTCCGACCATACTGGGTGCAGAGATCCTGCAGCATCTCGCGTTGGATGGCGGCCATCTCCACCTGCCCCAGCAGGCCAACGATCTCTGGCGTTGCCTTTCTCTGCAGCGCATCAAACAGCTGATGTTCAAGCGCCGGGGACAGCTCACAACTGGCCACCAGAGCCCGGTAAAAACCCACATGACCCAGGTCAATGTGCAGACTCTGTCCCACTCCCGCAGCATCCAGGGCGGCGGCCATCAAGGTCAGGATTTCAACGTCACTCTCCCACCCCCCATGGCCGTAGATTTCGGCCCCGAACTGCAACGGATTACGGCGGCTGGCCAGGCCATCCTGCCGAGCTTTCAGCACACTACCGAAATAGCAGAGCCGGACCACCCCTTCCACATGCAGATGGTGGGCGTCGATCCGCGCCACCTGGGGTGTAATATCAGCCCGGATACCCAGACTCTTGCCGGAAATGGCGTCGGTCAAACGAAACGTCTGCTCTTCGAGATCGGCACCCATGCCCGCGAGCAGAGAGTCGGTAAATTCAGCCAGGGGCGGAATCACCAGGGCATAACCCCAGCCATGAAACAGGTCGAGCAGGCGTCGCCGCAGCTGCTCCACCTGCTCCGCAGCCGGCGGCAGAATATCATCAATGCCAGCCGGCACTTTCCAGGAGTCGGTTTTCAAAATTATTTAATCAGGTAGAGCAACAGAGTGCCGGCGACCATACTAGCCAAGCCGGCCAGACGAATGGCCCGATCCGGCAGTTCGGTCAGCGCCAGTAGCGCCTCCCGCAACCCCTGGGGGTTGAGAAACGGAAATAGCCCCTCTATCACCAGATAAAGACAGAATGCTGCCAGCAAGTCGTGCCACATCGTTGGATCCCATTAGCATCCCAGGCAGATCAGTCGACCCCCGCGCCCTGTTTAAAATAGCGAAAGAATTCAGAGTCCGGCTCCATCACGATCAGGTCACGCCCCTCTTGCAGAATCGAGCGGTAGGCCGCCAGACTTCTGTAGAAGCTGTAGAACTCTTCATCCTGGCCATAACTCTCAGCGTAGATGCGAGTTGCCTCTGCGTCACCCTCACCCCGAACGCGCTCCGCTTCGGTATAAGCGTTAGCCAGAATCACCTTGCGCTCACGATCAGCGTCCGCCCGAATCCGTTCTGACGCCTCAGCACCCTGGGAGCGCAGCTCTTTCGCCACCCGGGTTCGTTCGGCGGACATCCGGGCGTAGACCGAGCGGCTCACTTCAGGCGGCAGGTCGACTCGCTTGATCCGCACATCAATGACCTCAATACCGAAATCATGGACCTGTTCATTCGCGGCAACCCGCAAGATGTCCATGATCTCCGCCCGGTCTCCACTGACCACCGCGTTCAAGGTACGCTTGCCGAACTGACCACGCAGCAGCTCGTTGAGAATCTGACTCAGTCGATCGTCCATGTTGCCGCCGCCGGATGCAACGTGATACCGGGCCACATCCGAAATCCGCCATTTAACGAAACTGTCGACCACCACGTTTTTCAGTTCACCGGTCTGATAGCGGACTGGGTCCGTGTCCATGGTTTGAATCCGGCCATCGTAACTCACCAGGTTATTCACGAAGGGAATCTTCAGGTGAATGCCAGGTTGGTAATCGGCACGCACGATTTCGCCAAATTTGAACTTGATCACCAGCTCCCGCTCATCCACGGTGAATACAATCATGTTCACCAGCATCAGGCTCATAGCCAGCAGAAACAGTACGGGATAGATAAATTTTTGCATTATCGGGTCTCCCGTTTACGGGTATCGACGGGTTTATTGCCGACGCTGCTCGGCGCTGTGCGACTCGGGAAAGGCACACCATCCCCGGATTCGGGAGAACTGCCACCGCGACTGCCTAACAGCTGATCCAGCGGCAGATAGAGCAGATTGCCGCTACCTTTAGTGTCCATCAGAACCTTGGGAGTATCGCCTAGAACCGACTCCATGGAATCAATATAGAGCCGCTCGCGGGTCACATCCGGCGCTCTGCGGTACGCCGTTAACACCTGATTGAAACGCTCGGTGTCACCGGTGGCTTCAGCCACTACCTGAGCGTTGTACCCACTGGCCTCTGCCAACAGGCGGGCAGCCTCGCCCCGCGCCCGGGGCAACACATCGTTACGATAGGCCTCGGCTTCATTTTTCTGTCGCTCTTCATCCTCACGGGCTTTTACTGCATCAGAGAAGGCCTCCTGCACCTCCTCCGGGGGCTGGGCATCCTGCATGTTGACAGCAGTCACCAGCAAACCTGCCTCGTAACGATCAAGAATGCTGCTCAACAGAGTCTGGACTTCATTTGCGACCTGTTCACGCCCACCGGTCAGCACATGCTCCATCTTGTTTTTGCCAACCACTTCGCGGACCGCCGACTCAGTGGCCTGATGCAGGGTGGCATCCGGTTCACGCACGTTGAAGAGGTAGGATTTGGGGTCAAACACCTTGTACTGCACCGCGAACTTGAGATCGATTATGTTCTCGTCTTTGGTCAGCATCAGGGATTCCCCAGGCACCGAGGCGGACGTTCGGGCACGAGCGCTGCTACGGTAACCCACCTCTACGGTTCTCACCCGACCGATGTTGACCATCTCAACCCCCTCGACCGGATAGGGCCAGTGCCAACGCAAACCGGGGGTGGCCGTCGACTGGTATTGACCAAAACGCAACACGACACCACGCTCACCTTCGTTAACTTTGTATAGCCCGCTGGCCATCCACAAGCCAAAAAGAACCGCCAGAATAGCGAATATCAGACCTGCGCCCGGCACCTTCTGACCGCCGCCGAACAACCCCTTGAGCTTGTCCTGCAGTTTGCCCAGAAGTTCATCCAGATCTGGCGGCCCCCCGGGCTCACGGCGACGCCAGGGATCTCTTGAGTCATTGCCGTCAGGCTTATCCCAACCGGATTCAGCCCCATACGCGGGGCGCACTTCGCTACTTGATTCGCTCATAGACACTCTGGTGATTATCACAATCTTTATATTTGAAGGCGGGACGTCCATTGTCCCAGATGGAGCGGCTGTGGGGAACCGTTAGAACTCCACCGTTACCCCCTCCTGCTCCAACAATGACCGCAGACGGCCCAGCCCGGCCTGAGGAATCTCCACCCTCATGCGCCAGCCATTGTCGTCTACCGCTTCTTCGTGTAACACGGCACCCTCCGCGAACAGCTGACCGCGCAGTTTGCCGTACTCCCCGTGCATGGTAATGGTCCGGCGTAACCGCATCTCACCAGCCCGTTCAGAGATCGCCTGCAACAGCAGATCACAGCCGACACCCGTTGCGGCCGAGAGCCAGACCGCCTCTGCTTTGCCAGCGGCATTGCGAACAACTCTTGGGGCTTCGTCCATCAGGTCAATCTTGTTATAGATCATCAAGGTCGGCGTATCCACCACCTCAAGCGTCTTCAACACCTCGTTAACATCATGGATCTCACGCGCAAAAGTCGGGCTGCTGGCATCCACCACATGCAGCAGCAGATCAGCACTCACAGTCTCCTCAAGGGTCGCCCGGAAGGCTGCGATCAGGGTCGTCGGCAGGTTACGGATAAAGCCAACAGTATCGGCGATCACCACCGGCCCTGTTACCGGCACCTCAATCCGTCGCAAAGTGGGGTCAAGGGTCGCAAACAGCTGGTCAGCAGCTAACACATCGGACCCGGTCATCCGGTTGAACAGGGTCGATTTGCCGCTATTGGTGTAGCCTACCAGAGAGCAGGAGGAGAGGCCGGACCGCTCCCGTCCACGCCGTTGCTGGACTCGGGTCCGGGCCACCCGGGCCAGGCGTTGCTGCAGCTGCCGCAAACGGGCCCGCAACAGTCGACGATCCGTCTCTAACTGGGTCTCACCCGGGCCGCGCAGACCGATCCCCCCTTTCTGACGCTCAAGATGGGTCCAGCCCCGAATCAGTCGCGTACTCAGACGCTCGAGCTGGGCCAACTCCACCTGCAATTTACCTTCGTAGGAGCGGGCGCGTTGGGCAAAAATATCAAGGATCAGGGTGGTTCGATCAATCACCCGGCAATCCAGCGCTTTTGATAGATTCCGCTCCTGAGAAGCACTCAGTGGGTGGTCAAAAATAACCAGATCAACACAAGTTCGGACGACCTCCGTCTTAATCTCGTCAACTTTACCGCGACCAACCAGAAAACGGGCGGTGGCCCGATCTTGATTCGACTTAACCACATGGGCCGGGGTAACCCCGGCGGAGCGAACCAGAGTGAGAAACTCCGCCCAGTCCGCAGAACCGCCGCCATCAAAAGCGGTCGTGACCAGAACGGCCTGGGCGGTGGGATTAATCCGCCCCTCCGATCTGCAACATCAGACCGAGCCGACCCGAGGGGGAGACGGCATAAGCTCTATTCGGAATCAGTCTCGTCATCCGAGCTGAGATTGACACGCCGTGAGGGCACAACGGTTGAAATAGCGTGCTTGTAGACCATCTGGGAGACGGTATTTTTCAGTAGTACCACGTACTGATCAAAGGACTCGACCTGACCCTGTAACTTAATGCCGTTGACCAAAAAAATAGAGACCGGAATACGCTCTTTGCGCAGTGCATTCAAAAAAGGGTCCTGCAAACTCAGGTTCTTTTTCATTATCGCTTTACTCCTTCATTTACAGTTCAGAAAACCAGCCAGGATAGCCACCCGGCCGGAAACAGTGATTTTCGTTGAGTGGGGTATCCAGCGTCAAGCAATCCATCGCCCTCACCCCGGATAAATGGGGACGTCAGGGGGTTAAATCAAGAAACTGCTGCACTGCAGCAATCAGACCCCGCCCCGGCGCCTCAAACCAGATCGCATCCGGCTCCCGCCGGAGCCAGGTAAGCTGCCGCTTGGCCAGCTGTCGAGTGGCGACAATTGCTCGAAACCGGGCCTCATCAAAACTGTACTGCCCCTCTAGCCAGGACCAGATCTGGCGATAGCCCACAGCCCGCATGCTGGGGGTCTCCGGGCCAAGATCGGAACGCCGGTGTAGCCCCCGCACCTCTTCCACCAGACCGACCTGGAGCATCTGATCGAAACGCTGCTCGACACGCTGATGAATAGTCGCCCGGTCCGGGGCCAGAATCAGTTTGATAACACGGTAGGGCAGCTGGTAGCTCTGCTGCTGCTGGGTCAGGGCGGTCCGGGTGCTGCCGGAGAGCAGGCAAACCTCAAGCGCCCGCTGAATGCGCTGGCGGTCGTTGGGGTCAATTCGCGCTGCCGCTTCCGGATCGAGATTCGCCAGCCGTTGATGCAGAGCGGGCCAGCCAGAGGCCTCTGCATCCTGCAGCAACTGCTGCCGCAACACCGGATCGGCGGTCGGCAGCTCCGCCAGACCTCGCTCCAGCGCCCGGTAATACAACAGGGTGCCACCGGCCAGCAGTGGCACACGCCCCGCCCCACTCACCCGAGCCATAACCGTCAGCGCATCGTCCCGAAACCGGGCGGCGGAGTACTCCTCAACCGGGTCGCAGATATCTATGAGGTGGTGGGGAATGCCGCCCATCTCCTCTGCATCCGGCTTGGCGGTGCCGATATCCATACCGCGGTAGACCATCGCTGAATCCACGCTGACCACCTCACAGTCGAATTCGGCCGACAGGGCTAGGGCAGCAGCGGTTTTGCCGGAGGCGGTAGGCCCCATGAGCAGGATGGCCGGGGGCAGCTCTTTCATGCCCTCATTCTAGCAAAACCGTCCCCGTTCCCGCCGGGTATACTTGCGCCCGGGGCCTGAGTTCGAATACCACAACAAACCGACCAACACACAACCCGTATGACCAAACAGCGATTGAAAGCCACCATTCTGGCCACTGGAGAGGAGGTTCTTCGGGGCGAACTAACCGACAGCAACAGCCCCCATATTGCGGACAAGCTCGGCGAACTGGGAATTGATGTCGAACTGCAACTCACCGCCGGCGATCGCCCGGAGGACCTGAAATGGGCCATGCAGACCCTGCTGGGGCGATCAGACATTCTGGTGATTAGTGGCGGCCTGGGGCCAACCGAGGATGATCTCACCACGGTTGTCGCTGCAGAGCTGGCAGGGGTCGAAACCTTTTTCGATGAGAGCAGCTGGCAGCAAATCGTCTCGCTGTTTGAGCAATATCGGATCCCGCTCAGTGAGAACAATCGGAAGCAGGCCTATTTCCCCCTCGGCGCAACCATACTCGAAAACCCCCGGGGCACTGCACCGGGCTTTGAGCTGCCGCTGGAGCTGGATGGCGAGCAGAAATGGATCATCGCCCTGCCCGGGCCACCGGCAGAGATGCAGCCGATGCTCGCAACCTGGCTGACCCGCCGGTTTCCAGGCGGTGAAAATCAGGGCGATCTGTTCATTCGGCTGCTGGGTATTGGTGAATCCACCTTAGCCGAAGCACTGGAACCCTGGTCAGCCCGGTGGGGCCCGGTGAGTTATCGAGTTCAGTTTCCGGAGATACAGATCAAGCTCTATCGTCCTGAACCAGCCAAGGCCGCTGCCCTCTGCGACTTCCTCACCAAGAACCTGGCCCCCTATCTGGTGGACTTCTCCGCCCGAACCACCGCAGAACTGTTCGCGGATTATCTGCTGGAAAACAGGCTGACCTTTGCCGCCGCAGAGTCCTGCAGTGGCGGATTGCTGAGCAAAATTCTGACCGATGCCCCGGGCAGCTCCCGCTATTTTCTGGGGGGCGTGGTCTCCTACCATAACGATATTAAACAGTCCGCTCTCGGAGTGGATCCAAAAATTCTGGCAACAGAGGGCGCAGTGAGCGAATCGGTGGCGCTACAGATGGCCAGCGGCATTCGCAGCCGCTTCAAGTCAGACCTCAGCCTCAGCATCACCGGCATTGCCGGCCCGGATGGCGGCACTCCAGAGAAACCCGTCGGCACTGTCTGGATGGGTAAAGCTACGGCTGAGGGGGTTGAGGCGAAGCTGATGCAGATGTTTCCCGGCCGCAACCGGGTGCGGGGCGCAGCACCCTTTCACGGCATGCACTGGATAATAGCAAGCTGGCTCGAAACCAGGCGCGCCAGATACCGGAGCAGCCTTAGCCCTGGAATCAGCTCGGCGCCCCAAAGACCATAGACCGACTGCTGGAACCGGTCGTAACCGGGGCTGAAGCCCGCGCTCCACCAGCGCTGCAATTTTCACACATGTCGACCCGGTCCGCTGATGCATCGGGAACCTGCATCTATGCTGAATTTCTGAAATCAGACTAACCCTGCTCATAGGGGCCATCGGGCAGAGCAAATCCCCCAAACCAATGGTGCCGGCGCGCATTTCAGGCGGCTTCGGCACTCCCCGAAAGCTGGCTGGGTGGCGTCTGTGTGAGGCTTTGGTTATCGCTATCCGTCATTAAAGAACTGCTTGAATCAGGCTTCAAAATGCTGTTCAGGACGCATGTGAGGGAACAGCAGCACGTCGCGAATCGAAGGGGCATCAACGAACAACATGACCAGACGGTCAATACCAATACCCTGCCCGGCGGTGGGGGGCATACCGTACTCCAGAGCGCGGACATAATCGGCATCGTAGTACATCGCTTCATCGTCTCCGGCCGCCCGTTCAGCGGTCTGAGCATGGAAGCGGGCCGCCTGATCATCCGCGTCATTCAATTCAGAAAAGCCGTTGGCGATCTCACGGCCTGCAATGAAGAGTTCAAAGCGGTCCGTTACCTCCGGATTATCATCGCTGCAACGGGCCAGGGGGGACACTTCGGTGGGAAAGGCTGTCACGAAGGTCGGCTGATGCAGACTCTCTTCCACAGTTTTCTCGAACAGTTCGGTCAGCAGTTTACCTGTGCCCCAACTCGGCTCCCAGTGCGCGCCGACGGCCTCAAGTCTGGCGCGCAAGGCGTCCTGGTGTGTCGCCGTCTCCGCCGTCAGTCCCGGGTTGTGGGCCAGGACCGCATCGCGCATGGTAATACGGGTGAACGGTGCGCTGAACTCCAGTTCCGCCCCCTGATAACTCAAGGTCGTGGTGCCAAGTAGCGTCTGAGCCAAGAACCCCAGCATCACCTCGGTCAGATCCATCATATCGTGGTAGCTGGCATAGGCCTGATAAAACTCCACCATGGTGAATTCCGGATTGTGCCGAGTGCTCACCCCTTCGTTACGAAAGCTGCGATTGACCTCAAATACCCGCTCCAGACCGCCCACCACCAGCCGCTTGAGGTAGAGCTCCGGGGCGATACGCAGATAGAGGGTCATATCCAGGGCATTGTGATGGGTCTTAAATGGTCGTGCTGCCGCCCCCCCCGGCAGCGGATGCATCATCGGGGTCTCGACTTCGAGGTAGTCCCGTTCCAACAAGAACGAACGCAGCCCAGCAATCAGGCGGGAACGCAGTCGAAACAGGCTGCGGCTCTTTTCGTTCATAATCAGATCAAGATAGCGCTGCCGGTAGCGGACCTCCTGATCCTGCAGGCCGTGCCACTTCTCCGGCAGCGGCCGTAGTGCCTTGACCAGCAGACAGACCTGGTCAACCTTGACCGACAACTCCCCGGTGCGGGTCCGGAACAACGCCCCTTGGACACCAATGATGTCGCCGATATCCCATTTTTTAAACTGCTCGTTATAGAACCCCTGCGGCAAGCTATCCCGTTGTAGATAGAGCTGAATCTGACCGCTATCATCCTGCAGATGGGCAAAACTCGCCTTGCCCATCACCCGGCGGGTCATCATGCGCCCCGCCAGAGCCACCCGCACCGGGGCCTGCTCCAGCTCTTCGCCATCAACGTCAGCCTAGCGACTCAACAGATCAGCAGCTCGGGAGTCCGGCTTGAAATCATTGGGATAGGGGTTGCCGCTCTCCCGCAGACGGGCCAGCTTCTGCCGCCGCTGCTGGATCTGGTCGTTACTCTCATCCATTGTTTTTACACTCACAATCCGCTTTTCAGCGCGGCTTCGATAAATTCATCCAGGTCACCATCCAGCACGGCGCCGGTATTACCCACTTCGACGTTGGTACGCAGGTCCTTGATCCGGGACTGATCCAGCACGTAACTGCGAATCTGGCTACCCCAGCCAATGTCGGCCTTGCCGGCCTCCACTGCAGCACTCTCCGCCCGCCGTTTCTGCATCTCGTGTTCGTAGAGTTTCGCCCGCAGCTGACTCATGGCCTGCGCCCTGTTCTTGTGCTGACTGCGGTCGTTCTGACACTGCACCACGATGCCGGTGGGCTCGTGGGTGATGCGAATGGCTGACTCGGTCTTGTTGACATGCTGGCCGCCGGCACCGGAGGCCCGGTAGGTATCGATACGCAGATCCGACGGATTCACTTCAACATCAACCGAGTCGTCAATCTCCGGGTAGATAAAGACCGAGGCAAACGAGGTGTGTCGCCGGGCACCGGAGTCGAACGGCGACTTGCGCACCAGCCGGTGCACCCCGGTTTCAGTCCGCAAATAACCATAGGCATATTCGCCCCGCACGGTGATGGTCGCACTCTTGATGCCCGCCACCTCACCATCGGAGCGCTCGGTAATTTCGGTCTGAAAACCGTGCCGCTCCGCCCAGCGAATGTACATTCGCAGCAGCATTGAAGCCCAATCCTGGGCCTCGGTGCCGCCGGAGCCGGACTGCACATCAATAAAGGCGTTGTTGGCATCCGCCTCACCTGAGAACATGCGGCGAAATTCGAGGGCCTCCAGAGAGGCTGCTGCCTTGGCCACATCGACTTCGACCTCGGTAACCGCCTCTTCATCCTGCTCGTCCCGGGCCATCTCAAGCAGTTCCAGGTCATCTTCCAGCCGGGTACCGAGACTACCCAGAAGATCCACCACGTCCTCTAGTCGGGCGCGCTCCTGATTCAGCTCCTGGGCGCGGGTGGGCTCGTCCCAGAGGCTCGGGTCTTCCAGCTCCCGCCGAACCTCTTCCAGCCGTTCCCGCCGACCATCGAAGTCAAAGATACCCCCTGAGCGCATCCAGACGCTTTTCAAGATCGTTAATCTGGTTAATCAGCGGGTTGAGTTCCATCGAAAATCCTGTCATTCAAGGGGAATAGCACGAGAGCACGACATTGTACGCAGCGGCCAGTTTAGGGTCGAGCTTGAGGACGCATCAACATCTAGGAAAATTCAGCGCCAGAGGTGACTGATATTCAACTGGACAGAGGCCCGCCCCTGCCATTCGTTGACCTCAAGACGATAGGCCACCACCAACTCACTGCCCCGCTCCGGCAGACCGTTATCCGCCTGCCCGAAAGCGATAGCATCCCATTCATCGCCGGAGGCGGGGTCTGCCAGCCGCATTTTCAGATGATTCTCCCCCACAACCCGAACCTGACGCACCACAAACCGACCCTCAAACAGGGGTTCCGGAAAGCCAATACCCCAGGGGCCGGCCGCTATCAGCGCCTGTGCTACAGTCAGACAGATCTGCTCTGGTCGAAGCGGCCCGTCACTCAAGACTATCGGCCGAAAAGGCAGACCATCGTTGCGGCGAATCACCTCCTGGTTGAGCAACTCGGAAAACTCCGGCAACGCACCCGGCGCCAGAGTGAGACCCGCCGCCATGGCATGACCGCCAAAAGTGCGCACCAGCTCTGGCCGATGACTTACCACTGTCTCGATCGCATCCCGGATATGGATGGCTGAAACTGAGCGGGCGGAGCCCTTTAGGCAACCGGGCTGGTTATCAATATTGGCATCCGCAAAAGCGATCACCGGCCGCTGCAATTGCTCCTTAATCCGGGAGGCGAGAATCCCGACGATGCCCTGGTGCCACTGGGGTTGATAGACGCAGACCGCACCCTCCCCCAACCGCCCCTCAGCCAGCAGACGATCAAGCTCCGCCCTGGCGTCGATCTCCATCTCCACACCGATCTGCCGCCGCTGCCGATTGAGCTGGTCCAGCTCAGCTGCCAGTTCATCAGCCACCCCGGCAGGCGCCATCAGACACTCCACACCCAGCGAGATGTCATCCAGCCGTCCGGCAGCATTCAACCTCGGGCCAACTACAAAACCCAGATCAGCCGCCTGCGCCTTTTCAGGCGCCCTGTTTGCCAGCCGCAGCAGCGCCAGAACGCCAGGACGACAGCGCTGGGCCCGGATACGGGCCAGTCCTTGGGCCACCAGAATCCGGTTATTACGATCCAGCCGAGCCACATCGGCCACGGTGCCCAGCGCCACCAGGTCGAGAAACGCCGCCAGATTGGGTTCAGGCCGGCCAGGGCCAAACCAGCCGGAGGCCCGAAGAGCAGCCCGCAGCGACATCAGCAGATAGAAGAGCACACCGACCCCAGCCAGAGATTTGCTGCCGAACTCACAACCCGGCTGGTTGGGATTGAGAATGGCATCCGCCTCCGGCAGTTCAGGACCCGCCAGATGATGGTCGGTCACCAGCACCCGCAGCCCGAGGCGACGGGCCTCTGCCACCCCCTCAATGCTGCTGATGCCGTTATCAACGGTGATCAACAGACCCGGCTGACGCGCGGCGGCGATGGCAACGATTTCAGGGGTCAGTCCGTAGCCATATTCAAACCGGTTGGGCACCAGATAATCCACATCCGCCACCCCCAACGCTTGCAGCCCCAACACCCCCAGCGCGCAGCTGGTGGCACCGTCGGCATCGAAATCGCCCACAAACAGGATGCGCTGCCCGGTCTGAACTGCAGCGGTCAGAATCCCGGTCGCCCGGGTGATGCCTTTAAGTCCCTCCGGGGGCAGCAGACCGGCCAGGGCCAGGTCGCTCTCTGCTGGAGAGAGACCTCGGGCTGCGTATAACCCCGCAAGCAGCTCATCCGTTCCAGTTGCCTGCCACTGGCTGAGCAGGCTCTGATCCACCACCGAGCGCCGGGCTAGCTCCATAACCGCGCCAATCCCGTGATCAGCCACAGCATTACCAGAATCGCCACCAGGGCCTCAGGCTAGCCCGGTCCCAGGCGGTGATCTGTCGACGGTTTCGATCCATCTGCCAGATTTCCAGTTGATCGAGCACCCCGCTACCCAGGGCCTGGTGCAGTTCAGTCATCAGGGGGGTTGTCTGTTGGAGTTGGTCGATCTCCGGCAGCAGTAGTGCCGGCCCGGTCGGGGCGGAATCGAGCCAGCAACGGAGCCACTCACTCAGATCTTCCGGCAGCGCCTCCGCTTTACGCCCCCCAAGCTGAGCCAGTCCAACGGCCAGGGGATCATTCGAAACCACCTGCTGCCAGGGCGTTTCCCTCACCCTGGGTTGGCTGCCGCCGCCCCAGAACCAGAGGCTGTTGACCGGGTAACGGTCCTGCTCGGCCCGAGCCAGATTCACCGGGTGGTGGTGCAGCAGCATCTGCAATTCATTCATGCGGCGACACCAGTTCATGGCATCATCGCCCCTGGGCAGATGGGGCTCGATGGCCCCACCCTCTATCGCCGACAATGGGGTGGTCTGTAACTTAGTGGAGCCGGGCAGCCGTAGATACCAGCGGAATGGATCCGGCGAAAACAGCTCCAACTGCTCTTCCGCCAGAAATGCAGCCACAGTCGCGGCCAGCTGACCCGCCTCGGCCAGATCCAAACCGACGCTCCGAGCACCGGCCAGCAGCAGTTGGTCCCGGGTGGCCTGCAGACAGACCGGGTCGGCCCGCAGCCAGTAACCGGGGGCTGCTTCAGCCAGATCCACCACGGCAGTGACCGCTGCGACCGGCAGATCCATATCTGCTGCCGGACTCAGATTAAACAGCTCGAACAGCGCGCCGGCACGACCCCCGTGTGTCACCGCTGTCTCAATAACAGTCTCTTGCCCCTTCGGCCACAGCTGTCGACTGGAGTCAACCAAAGACTCCAGAGCCGGTAAAACCAGGGTAATTCGGGGTTTCCCTGAACCCGCCCCGGTAGTCAACGACCGCGCATAAAGAGTTTGTCTATGGCCGAGAGGTCCAACTGAACCCAGGTCGGTCGACCGTGGTTACACTGACCACTCCGCTCGGTGGCCTCCATCTCCCGCAGCAGGCCATTCATCTCCGGCAGGGTCAGCTGTCGGTTCGCCCGCACTGAGGTGTGGCAAGCGAGAGTCGAGAGCAGCTGGTCCTGCTCCTGCGCAGTGCGGTTGCTACTGCCAAAACGCTGCAAGTCGGCAATCAGATCCCGCACCATCGCACTCGCATCCGCATCCCTGAGCAGGGCCGGGACTTCTCGAATCGTGACCGACTCTGGCCCGCTGGGGGTCACCTCAAAACCGTGGGAGAGCAGCTCATCCTGCGCAGTCAGCACCGTGTCCATCTCTCGGCCTGAGAGGTGAAGCACAAGAGGAATCAGCAGAGGCTGACGCACCAGGGGATTGTCCGCCCGCTGCTGCTTTAACCGCTCGTAGAGAATCCGCTCATGGCCGGCATGCATATCCACCAGCACCAGACCGGCCCGGTTTTGCGCCAGGATATAGATGCCGTGGAGCTGGGCCAGGGCATAACCCAGGGGTGGAATCTCTACCTCCTCGGTTTCCGGGGACAGGCCCCCCTCTACAGCCGTCGCCAGCGGCTGGGCGGCCAGCTGGTAGAACCCGGTTGTTTCACTCACCGAACCACCGGCTACCGCCATTTCAAAATTGGGACGATAGCCGGACAAACCGCCAGCCCCGCCGCCCGGGAAGCCGGCTATCGGCATCGGCATCGCGGGCGCACCACCAAAGGCCCCATCAGTGGCAACATTCGGGTTGGTTTCACCGACCCCGGCGCGAGCATCCCGCAACCGCTCCCGCACCGCCCGATGGATGAAATCATGCACCATCCGGCTGTCCCGAAAGCGGACCTCGCTTTTGGTCGGATGCACATTGACATCCACCCGGGTCGGATCGAGTTCGAGATAGAGCAGATAGGCGGGATGGCGACCCTGATGGAGCACATCGGCGTAACCCAGGCGAATGGCGTGACTAACAGTTTTGTCACGAATCACCCGGCCATTGACGTAGACGTACTGCATATTCGCGGCGGCGCGGGCAAACGCAGGGGTGGCGATCCACCCCTCCAGCGACAAACCGGCGGCTTCGCTGCGCAGGGGCAGCGCATGCTCCATGAAGCCCCGACCGAGCAGCTTGCTAACTCGCCCCGCACGGGCGGACTCACTCTCAGCGATAGGCAGATCCTGCCCCGTACGACCGTTATAACGCCAGGTGAAACGGACATCGAAACGGGCCATTGCAAGCCGTCTCAGAGCCTCCTCAATGTGGCTCTGTTCGGTCCGTTCGGTCCGCAGGAACTTACGCCGGGCCGGGGTGTTGTAGAAGAGATCCCGCACCACCACGCTGGTGCCCTGCGGGTGCGGTGCAGGCTGGGGGTCGCCGCCCTCGGCCCCGGAGCCGACCTGCCAGCCGTTGCCGTCCTGAGCTGATATCAGCTGCAGACGAGAGACGGACGCAATCGAGGGCAGCGCCTCACCGCGAAACCCCAGGGTGGTGATGGCTTCAAGATCCTCCAGGGTTGACACTTTTGAGGTGGCGTGGCGGGTCAGTGCCAGAGAGAGTTGATCCCGGGGAATACCAAAACCATCATCCCGCACCCGAATCAGCCGGGTACCGCCAGCTTCGATCTCGATATCAATGTGGCGGGCACCCGCATCCAGGGCATTTTCCAGCACCTCTTTGACCACCGAAGCGGGGCGTTCAACCACCTCCCCGGCAGCAATCTGATCACTCAGATTTGATGACAGTAACTTAATCGAGGGTGGCGCCTGTCTGTCAGACTGGCCCTCACCCATCCCGACGTTCTGGAATGATCAACACGTCCCCTACCCTCAACAGGCGGCTGCTGCCGGGATTATTCCGGCGCAGCACTGCAAGGGAGACATTATAGCGCTGCGCCAGAGCCGACAGGGTGTCACCCCGACTGACCACATGTTTGATCCGGGATGGCCCGGGCGTTTGTCCAGGGGTTTCCCCATCCGACTCCGCCAGGGTACTGAACTGGGGCAGCTCATGACGATATCGCCGAATACCATCCAGCAGCGCACTGGCCAGAAGCGTCTGGTGGCCGCCGCTACGGAGCTTCCGCTCCTCTTCCGGGTTTGAGATGAACGCCGTCTCGACCAACACGGAGGGAATATCCGGGGACTTCAGCACCACAAAACCGGCCTGCTGAACCGTAGATTTATGCAGCGGACCCACACCCTTCAGCGAACTCACCAGATGCTGACCCAGGGTCAGACTGTCTTCTATCGTCGCGTTCTGAGCGAGATCAATCAGTACCGAACGAACCACGTCATCCTTATCGTCAAGACTCACGCCGCCAATCAGATCCGATGCATTCTCCTTGGCCGCCAACCAGCGGGCCGCCTCACTGGTGGCACCCCGCTGGGAGACCACATAAACCGAAGAGCCGTGGGCCTTGGGCGATTTGAAGGCATCCGCATGGATCGACACAAACAGATCGGCATCCAGCGCCCGGGCTTTGGCAATGCGCTGGCGCAGACTGAGGAAGTAATCACCGCTCCGGGTCAATTCCGCCCGCATACCGGGCTCCGCGTCGATTTTCTGCTTCAGACGCCGCGCGATCTCCAGCACCACCCTCTTCTCCTGGGTGCCACGCGGACCATTGGCCCCTGGATCCTCACCCCCATGTCCCGGATCGAGCACCACCACAAAATCTTTTTTTGTTGGCACAGCGCGTGTGATGGAGGTCCCGCTAGCCTGGCCCTGACTAGCCGCCCGAGGTGACAAAGTAGACCCAGGCTTGTTCAGATCAATCACCAACCGATGGCCATACTGCTCCGCCGGCGGCAACAGAAAGGTCTCGTAATCGATCTTCTGGCTAAGGTCCAGCACCAGACGCAAACCACCCCCCCGCGGGGCGTGACGAAGCGCAGTGACCAACTCGCCCGGCTTAACGCTCTGACCTAATCCTGCTACCGCTCCAGTACCGGCCAGATCCAGTACCAGGCGGTTCGGCGCTCGTAACGGGAAAGCCTTGTACTCGGTCGCACCACTGAGGTCCAGCACCACCCGGGTATGGGTCGGCGCCTCCCAAACCCGGACATCCCTAACCTGAGCCGCCCCGGCCAACAGGGGCAACAAACCAACCAAAGCAACCACACCGCTAAGGATTAACCTGACCATCGAATGCCCTCCAGCGCGGTTTTACCCCGCGGGCTGTGCGGAATCAACGCCACCCGACGCCCCTCATGGGCACCGGTAATATGAATATCAAGATCCGGCTGTGGCAACACCCCGGCGGCCCGTTCCGGCCACTCAATCCAGCAGCTGGTGCGGGTATCGAAAACATCTCTCGCACCGATAAACTCCAGCTCCTCCGGATCACCGAGCCGATAGAGATCAAAGTGGCAGAGCCGCCCCTTATTCAGTTCATAGCACTCAAGCAGCGGATAGGTCGGACTCGGCACCACTCCGCTGTATCCCAGCCGGCGCAGGGCACCCCGAACCAGCGTGCTCTTGCCGGCACCCAGGTCGCCCCGCAGAAACACCACGAAACCACCACCAGCCACATCGGCCAACGCCCCGCCCAACCGCCGCTGGGCTGCTTCCCCTTGCACATCAATCACTCGCATCCGCCATACCATTAATCAGTGCCCGCACTGCAGGGAACAGATCCGAAGCGATCAGCCCCCGCTCGCCATCGACCGCAGCCCGGTCCCCGGCCCTGGCGTGCAATGCGGTGGCCGTTTTTGCCGCATTCATCAGGGTCAGCCCCTGCGCCAGCAACCCACCGACCAGACCACTCAACACATCACCCATACCACCGCTCGCCATGCCGGGATTGCCATAGGGGCAAACTGTAACTTCATCCTTTGAGACGATCAGGCTACCGGCACCCTTTAGCAGACAGACACCACCATAGCGGGCCACAATTTCCCGCGCCGCGGCAAACCGATCACCCTCGACTTCTGCTGTATCGCTGTCAAGCAGCCGGGCCGCTTCACCAGGATGAGGGGTCAATATCCAGTTATCCCGATAAACTGGCTCCCGCGCCAGTAGGTTGAGAGCATCTGCATCCAACACCTTCGGCTCAGGCCGTTCGAGCACCACCTGCAGCAGGTCGCTGCCCCACACCCCCTGACCCAGGCCGGGTCCCATAACTAGGGCAGTTGCTCGGGCGAACAGCGGCTGCAGGGCTTCAGACCTCGCCACGCTCTGGGCCATCAGTTCCGGGCGGCTGGCATTGACCTGTGCCGCGTGGGCTGGATGGGTTGCGACACTGACCAGACCCGCACCGGATCGCAGGGCGGCTTCTCCTGCAAGCCGGACCGCACCCTGCATACCCGCATCACCACCGATCACCAGCAGATGTCCGTAATCGCCCTTGTGGCCGCACCGCCGCCGAGGCCTGAGGTGAACTGCTCGCAATGACGGCCAGTCCAGCAGCTCCCCAGCGGGCTGGATCTGCTGATACACCCCATCTGGTAACCCTAGGTCGGCCAGCTCCACCACTCCGGTCACATCCCGCGCCACGCCGGTAAACAGCCCCTGTTTCAGACTGATAAAGCTGACCGTGTGATCCGCAGACAGGGCAGCACCCATCACCCGACCAGTCTCGGCATTCAGCCCGGAGGGGACATCCGCCGCCAGCACCGGTACCGCCGCATTGTTGATACGCTCAAACAGACGCTGAAACTCATCGCTGAGCGGGCGGTCGATCCCGGTACCAAAAAGGGCGTCCACGATCACATCGGCATCACTGACGCGGGTCGGTAAACCGCTGATCTCAGCATAATCCTGCAGATACCGCGCCCGGGCAGCGGCAGCCTCGCTGCCTTCGCGGCAGCTGCCACACAGGGCGTGTAAATTGACATCAATTCCAGCAGCTCGGGCCAGACGACCGAGCACGTAACCGTCACCACCGTTGTTCCCGGCACCACAGAGGACCATAATGCGCCGCACCCGGGGCCAGGCCGCCTGCAAACGCTCGAACAGGGCGTGACCCGCGCGCTCCATCAGCTCCAGACCGTCAATCCCGAAATCCCTGATCGCGATGCGATCAAGCTCCCGGCTTTGCGCTACCGTATAGAGACGGGACGACGATAGAGTCTGTTCCATGCCACCGATTCCTGCTGCTCACTACAATCGCTATAGCCTTCCAGACTCTCATAATGATCAATAACTTATAAAAAATCAAACAAAAAACATGGAGTTAGAAAGACTTTCTAGAAAGATTGAAAGGTGGGGAAATGCCCTTGGCTTCGATCAAATCGGCATCACCGATATCAATCTACAACGGGCCGAGGGTCGTCTGGAGCGCTGGCTGAAGGACAAATTCCATGGCGAGATGGAATACATGGCCCGCCACGGCAGCAAAAGATCGCACCCTGAAGAGCTCTGCCCAGGCACCCTGAGGGTCATCAGCGCGCGTTTGAACTACTGGCCCGGAGAATCCTCCGAAAAACTCTGGAATCTGCTCGAAAACCCTGATCAGGCCTATGTCTCCCGCTATGCGCTGGGGCGGGACTACCACAAAATCCTGCGGCGACGGCTGCAACAACTGGCAACTCAAATCGAGACCGAGACAGGTTCTTTTGGCTATCGGGTCTTCACAGATAGCGCCCCGGTACTGGAAAAACCGCTGGCGGAAAAGGCCGGCCTGGGCTGGATTGGAAAACACACCAATCTGATCAATCGACAGGCAGGCTCCTGGTTTTTTCTCGGCGAAATCTACACCGACCTGCCGCTACCACCGAACACTCAGAGGGAACCGGATCACTGCGGTAACTGTCAGGCCTGTATCGATGTTTGTCCGACCGGGGCCATTGTGGCCCCCTATCGGCTCGACGCGCGCCGCTGCATCTCCTACCTGACCATTGAGTTGAAAGGGGCCATACCGGTTGAATTCCGGCCTCTGATTGGTAATCGCATCTTCGGCTGCGACGATTGCCAGCTGGTCTGCCCCTGGAATCGTTTTGCCCAGACCGCCGAACTCCCTGATTTCACACCTCGACACAGCCTTGAAAGCATCAGCCTGGTGGAGCTAATGAACTGGGATGAAGCTACTTTTCTCGCTCGCACTACCGGGTCCGCCATCCGCCGCATCGGTTACGAACGCTGGCAGCGCAATCTGGCGGTTGCGCTGGGTAACGTACCGAATCCGACGCCGAAGGTAGTCACCACCCTCGAACAACAGCGGGCAAGCAACCCGTCGGAACTGGTACGGGAGCATCTTGACTGGGCGTTAGTGCAGCACCGTGAGAGACCCGAATAGCTGTCAGCCGGAGAGACCCTCGGGCGCTCACTCACCGTTCCAATAATCGACAGCGATCGATACCGGACCCTGACCCAGCTTCTCGGCAGCCAACTGCGGTCAATCGGGGCGGCGGCTGACTCTGAACCGCCCGCCATCACCCTGCGTCTGAAGCGGTAGCCAGCGCACGCTGTGAATCTCTGGCACCACCTATTTTTTCAGCTTGGAGAATTTCGAACCTTCAATAGTGAGATTGAACATCAAGCCCTTG
The DNA here is from genome assembly GCA_022014175.1 of Gammaproteobacteria bacterium. Taxonomy (GTDB): domain Bacteria; phylum Pseudomonadota; class Gammaproteobacteria; order Immundisolibacterales; family JAKLLR01; genus JAKLLR01. Next base: position 28,724 of record JAKLLR010000003.1, read on the forward strand.
TTACTGAAGACGAATCCAACGATAGGATCCTCGATGTCTACTGTGTTGATATCCTCACCGACACCCCATTTAACCACCGCAACAGAGCCATCTACCCCCGCCTTCCAACCTGAACTGGCGCGGAACCCTTTGAGAGCAGCAGAATCCAGAAAAACCAGGACAATAGTCTTGGACTGCGCCCCGGCCTGAAAGCCGATAGAAGCGGCGGCCGTGCTGTAGTAATCGACAGTACGCCCCCCTATGCGCAAGGCGCCCTCACCATACTCTCCACCAATCCCGAAACCGGCTTTAATCACACTGGGGAAGACCAGCACGCCGTTGGCATTCTGCAGAAACCGGGAGCCACCCGGCACTTCGTTGCGGAAGCGATCAAGCGCGGCGTCAACCTTGATATCAATCTCTTTGCTGGATGCGGCCTGGGTATCCGCCGCCCAGACCAGGGTCGCCAACAGCAGAACCAGCCAGAGTGAAGCTCCCCGGCATCTATTTTTCTGGACCATCACGAACTCATCTCCATCGCCGATGTAGTACAAGGTGACGATGGTAGCACTGCCAGACTTCCGCTTGTTGTATCAGGTGGGAGCGCACAGGAACTAACGTGAACGGATTCGCCCCTATCACTTTTTATAGAACACAAAGCCAGTGGTGACGAGATGGCGGGCACACGCGAGCTAAAGACCAACTGCAAATGTCAGCGGATCTGATCAAGCAGACCAAAAACCGGAGCAGCACAGCCAACCAGCTTGCCCCGGCTTTTGAGCGGCCAACCGGACTGCTGGAGCCGGCCCGGGCGCCCGGAGCAGGAACCGGACCGAATGGCCCGGCGCACAGAACCTGACTTAGTAGCGGGGACCGCGGGGGCGCTCTTCCCGGGGACGCGCTTCGTTCACCTTCAGATTACGGCCACCCATATTAGTGCCGTCCAGCGCCTTAATGGCTTCCTCTGCCTCAGATGCCGAAGACATCTCCACGAAACCGAAACCCTTTGAACGGCCACTTTCACGATCCATGATGATGTTTGACGAGGAAACTTCCCCGAACTCGTTAAACATCTCCTGGAGATCTTCACTGGTGGTGGAATAAGGCAGATTACCAACGTAAATATTCATATAAAACCAAATCTCTTTATTACAGCGTGATTCAAAAATGAAGTTACCAAAAAACACCACGCAAATTAACTGGCAACGTTTAAATTTTCATGACAGTCCCGATCCGGGGCAGAGCTTCTGAATCAGAAGGCTCATAAGGTTTTATCCGGCAGCGGGACCCGCCACAGCGCTACTTTTACCATGTCCCCAGCGGGGACCCAAGTTTTTTTACTATTTAGCTAAAAGGCCAATCCCTGGACTAATATCCGAAGTGGTGGGCATCCTGAAATTCCAAGGAGTCCAGCTTCTATCCGACCCCAGGAGCCAGAGCGCCCAAAGGACTGTAAGGGCCATGTTGACAATAGCGCCCGACTCTAACATGACAGCTTCCCACACAAGCGGATGACACGAGAGGCCGAACAGTCGATTACATATTGCGCCGATACTGACCGCCAACCTGATAAAGCGCTCCGGAGAGCTGCCCCAGGGAGGCGTGCTTGACGCTCTCCAGCAGGGTTTCAAAGATATTACCGCCACTGCGGGCGGTCTGCTGCAGCTCCGTCAGAGCCTGTTCCAATCCGCCCTGGTGAGCCACATGGAAAGCCTCCACCGCTGCGATCTGCGACTGCTTCTCCTGCTCCGTCGAGCGGATCAGGTCGATAGTGGTTTCATCCTGGTCTGGCGTCTCTTTCGGCAAGAAAGTATTGACCCCGATGATCGGCAAGCTGCCATCGTGTTTCTTGCCCTCGTAATAGAGACTCTCATCCTGGATCTTGCCCCGCTGGTACATGGTCTCCATAGCGCCCAGAACTCCACCCCTATCAGAGATTCGCTCGAACTCGGCATAAACCGCCTCCTCCACCAGATCAGTGAGCTCATCAATCACAAACGCGCCCTGCAGTGGATTCTCATTTACATTCAACCCGAGTTCCCGATTGATAATCAGCTGGATCGCCATAGCCCGGCGAACGGACTCCTCGGTAGGGGTGGTGATTGCCTCGTCGTAGGCGTTGGTATGCAGGCTGTTGCAGTTATCGTAGATCGCATACAGCGCTTGCAACGTTGTGCGGATATCGTTGAACTGGATCTCCTGGGCGTGCAGCGAACGGCCCGAAGTCTGGATATGATATTTCAGCTTCTGGCTACGCTCATTAGCGCCGTACCGCGCCCGCATCGCCCGGGCCCAGATCCGCCGGGCAACCCGACCCATAACCGCGTATTCCGGATCCATGCCGTTGGAGAAGAAAAACGAGAGGTTTGGGGCAAAATCATCCACCCGCATACCCCGGGCCAGATAATATTCAACAATGGTAAAGCCGTTGGAAAGGGTAAAGGCCAGCTGGGAAATCGGATTCGCCCCAGCCTCGGCGATATGATAGCCGCTGATCGAAACGCTGTAGTAGTTGTGTACTCTGTTGGCGATGAAATAGGACTGAATATCCCCCATCATCCGTAGAGCGAACTCGGTGGAGAAAATGCAGGTGTTCTGGGCCTGATCCTCTTTCAGGATATCCGCCTGCACCGTACCCCGGATTCGGCTTAGCGTCTCAGCCCGAATCCGGCCGTAACTCTCACCATCCACCAGTTGGTCGCCGCTCACGCCGAGCAAACCGAGACCCAAACCCTCGTTCCCCTCAGGCAGCTCCCCCTGATACCGGGGTCGCGGCTTGCCCTCCAGCAGCTGGTTGATCTGCTGCTCTGCAGCCTGCCACCGCCCCGTTTCCCGCAGATGGAGTTCGATCTGCTGATCAACAGCGGCATTGATATAGAACGCCAGAATCATCGGCGCCGGGCCATTGATTGTCATTGAAACGGAGGTGCCCGGGTCACACAAATTAAAACCGGAATAGAGTTTCTTCATATCATCCAGGGTGGCAATCGAGACCCCGGAGTTACCGATCTTGCCGTAGATATCGGGCCGTTCGTCGGGATCCTCGCCGTAGAGTGTGACCGAATCGAAGGCGGTCGAGAGGCGATTAGCAGGCTGCCCCAGGGAGACATAGTGGAACCGTCGATTGGTCCGCTCTGGCGTGCCTTCACCAGCGAACATCCGGGCTGGATCCTCCCCGGTGCGGCGGTAGGGGAAGACTGACGCGGTGTAGGGGTAATGCCCGGGCAGGTTCTCCCGCAACAGGAAGCTGAGAATCTCACCCCAGTCCTGGTAACGGGGCGCCGCCACTTTCGGCACCCGCAGATGGCTCAGAGTCTCAACGTAGTTGTCGCCCCGGATCTCGCGGTCACGCACCCGGTAACTGTACTGCTCAGCGGTCACCTCATCCCGCCGCTCGGGCCACTGCCGTAGCAGTTGCAGGGACTCCTCGGTCAACGCCCCCAGCGCCGAGTTGTAACGCTGCCTCAGCGTCAGAACCGCCAATTCGACACCCGCTTCCGTCAAACTGTTTTGAGGATAGCGCTCCAATCCTGCTGGCAACTGCTCATCAGCCAGAATCTCCAGACTCCGATAAAGACTCTGGGCCAGAGTCGCCGCTTCGGCCTGTTGCGGCACCGCCCGGTTAAGACTGCGGCCCTGCTCGGCAATCTCAGCCAGATAGCGCTGACGTGGTCCGGGAATCAGCGCAGGAGCACTGGGCTTCGCGCCACCGGCCAGCTCGATCTGAGGGGCCCAGGTCGCCTCATCAAGCGCCAGCTTTTTGACCAGATGACGACAGAGATTAATAAATAATCGATTGGTGCCCGGGTCATTGAACTGACTGGCGATACTGGGATAGACCGGCACCTCCTCATCGGCAAGAGCAAACGCCTTACGGTTGCGCCGCCACTGCTTTTTTACATCCCGCAGGGCATCCTCCGCCCCCCGTTTCTCGAATTTATTCAGTACCACGATATCGGCAAAATCGAGCATGTCGATTTTTTCCAGCTGAGTCGCTGCACCGTATTCACTGGTCATAATGTAGACCGAGAGATCGACGAGATCAGTAATCGATGAATCGCTCTGGCCGATGCCCGCAGTCTCTACCAGAATCAGGCCAAACCCCTGGCAGGCGAGGAAATCAATGCTGTCAGCCAGAACTTGATTGGTCGCCAGATTCTGCTGGTGGGTGGCCATGGAGCGCATGTAGATACGGGGGCTGACCAGGGCATTCATGCGGATGCGATCACCCAACAGGGCGCCGCCGGTGCGACGCTTGGTGGGATCCACCGCCAATACCGCAATGCTCAAATCCGGAAACCCCTGCAGAAAACGGTTCAATAATTCATCGGTGAGGCTACTCTTGCCGGCGCCCCCCGGACCAGTCAAACCAATAACCGGGGGTCTCCGGGCTGGCGCTGCCTTACGCCAGATTCTGCGCATCGCGGCCAGAGCCCCGGGGTTCCCGCTTGCCACCTCCAGCTCCGTCAGTGCCTCACCAAGCGCCCGGGGGGTGTCCAGGCCCGGCTGAAAGGGGGCTCGACGCCGCCCGCGGGCAGCCTTTGCAGTCCGTTCGATCAGATCGGTAATCATCCCCTCAAGCCCCAGCACCCGGCCATCTTCCGGGCTGTAGACCTTCTCCACGCCGTAACCCTCAAGCTCACGGATCTCCTCCGGCACGATGACGCCACCGCCGCCGCCAAATACCCGAATATGCTCCGCGCCGGCCTGCCGCAGCAGATCAATCATGTACTTGAAGTATTCGACATGGCCGCCCTGGTAGGAGCTGATGGAGATGCCATCCACGTCCTCCTGTAGCGCCGCCCGAACCACCTCTTCAACCCCCCGGTTATGACCCAGGTGGATGATTTCCGCGCCCTGCTCCTGCATGATCCGGCGCATGATATTGATGGCGGCGTCATGGCCATCAAACAGGGATGCCGCCGTCACAAAACGGAGTGGCAGTGTGGCCTCAGAAGAGACTGAATCGAAGGCAGTTAGGGTAGCTTCAGGCATGCGATTATCCGGAAATTATTTGTCAATCTGGAGTAGTGTTCCAGCTGCCCGAGTTTACTAGATTTCCACGGCCCGAATCAGCCGAATCGGATCCGGCCCCTTGGGGCCGGTTGGTGGTTCGGGTGCAGACCCGCCTGCTCGCTAGCGGCAGATAGCATTTGCAAAACTCACCCCGGGGTTTCTCTCCGCTGTGCCTCGAGCTCCCATGCGCCGATTTTGCGCCGGAATATTGAAATAAAATCCCACAGGCACTTTGTTCAGCACAATACAGACGATATCCTGTCAGCAGATTTCGCAGCTAAAGATCACCTCATTCGTTTTTGCCACGCGCTCGCGCAAAGTGGCAGCGCGCATCAGTTCCACCGCATCGGCACAGCCATCCAGCCAGCCTTGCAGACCGATATCGGCTGCTTTCATTGACGATATCCCCCGAATTTCATGGTCATGGCCACCCCGGTCGGCAGGTCACCAGAGCAGCTTGAACCCCACACCCTGGAGTAATCATCCCAAATGAGCGTAATTTCTACCGAATGGAGCTGGGTCGACAGCGACCGGCAGCTGGCCCAGCTCTGCGAGGCGTGGCTGGAGCTGCCCGCGGTCGGCGTGGATACCGAATTCATGCGCACCCGAACCTACTATCCCAGGCTGGCACTAATCCAGGTCTGCGATGGCCCCCGCAACTGACTGATCGACTCCCTGGCCATCGCCGATCCGGCTCCTTTCGCCGAGTGGCTCGGGGCGGCCCAATGCCACAAGATCATGCACAGCTGTGGCGGGGACCTGGAAGTGCTTTATCACCATTTTGGGGTGATGCCAGCGGGCTTATTCGATACTCAGGTGGCGGAAGCCCTAAACGGTGGTGAATTTTCACTGGGTTACGCCAAGCTGGTGGCCCAGGAGTTTGGCGTCGAACTGCCCAAGGGGGAGACCCGCTCCAACTGGCTCAAGCGCCCCCTGAGCGAACGGCAACTGCGTTACGCCGCCCTCGATGTCGCCTATCTGCCGGAGATCTACCGGCGCCAGCAGACGGCACTGGACCAGAGCGGCCGAAACCGATGGTTTGAACAGGAGATGGCTGCACTGGGAGACCCCGGCCGCTTCCTGCCTGACCCCGATGCCCTGTGGCAGAAAATCAAATACCCAGCGGAAATTGAGCCAGTGCAACTGGCGGTCCTGCGCACCCTGGCAGCCTGGCGGGAGCTGGAGGCCCGACGCCGGGATCTGCCCCGAGGGTTCGTAATCGAAGACAAAGACCTGATCAGCCTGGCAATGGATCTGCCAACTTCCGACGGGGAGCTGAATATTAATGGATCGACCCGCCGACGGCACGGCACCACCCTGCTGAATCTGATTCGGGAGGGGCGTGAGAGCGACCCGGAGAACTGGCCCCAAGTAAAGAGCAAAACTGACGACTGGCGAGAGCAGAAGGCGCTGACTGACCAGCTGGCCAAAGCGGCCAGAAGAGTGGCCCGTTCGACCGGAGTCGCGCCGGAACTACTGGCACCTCGCAAACTGCTGGCCCAGGTCGCCAGTCGCATTCAGGCCGGGCAAGCCGAACCCTGGCCAGCCACCCTCACCGGCTGGCGGCTGGAACTACTGGCAGACGCGCTCCTGGCCGCAGCTAACGGTCAACAACGGGGTAGCGACTGACATAGGGGTCTGCCACACTGTTGCCCCTGTTAATCAACCAGGCATCATTCAAACAAATGAGAACCAGAATATGCAGCACCGCCCTGGCGGGTGCCCTGTTGGCCCTGCCCGCCTTTGCCACCGTTGCCCTCGATAGCGACGACCAGAAAGTGAGCTACGTCATCGGCCTGAGCATCGGCCAGAATCTTCAGGCTCAAAATATTCCCTACAGCGAAGAGGCTCTCTTCGCTGGAATCGAGCACGGTCACCACGGCACGGAACCCCTCATCAAAGAAGATGACGCCCGTCTAGTGATGGCAGCCTTTGAACAGCAAAACCAGGAAGCAAAAAAAATGGCAGGTCAGGACAATTTACTCGCAGCTGAGGCATTTCTCGCAGAAAACGCCAAAAAAGAGGGGGTTGTCACCCTCGACTCCGGACTACAGTACAAGATCATCAAAGCTGGTGACGGCGCGATACCCACCGCCGCCAGCAAAGTCACGACCCACTACAAGGGGACCCTCCTCAATGGCACCCAGTTCGACAGCTCCTATGACCGCGGCCAACCCGCAACCTTTCCTGTGAGAGGCGTCATTCCGGGTTGGACTGAAGCACTCCAGCTCATGCCTCTGGGCAGCACCTGGGAACTCTACATTCCCCCCGCTCTGGCTTATGGTGAACGGGGTGCGGGCGGTCGAATTGGTCCGAATTCAGCCTTGATTTTCACCATTGAACTGCTGGGTATCGAGTAACCAGCCAGCGAGGGTGCCAGCCCCTGGCTGGCACCCTCGGCTTCTGGACTCAGCCTCCCGGCTCAAGCGCAGCAATATCTCCCCGGTCAAGAACAACAGGGGCCGGGGGCGAGGCTGTCCGAGCCGCTGTGGCTCCAGGAGAACCAGAATCTGACCGCCGGTGAGTTCCGTTTTCACCGGATCGTTATTGAAAGGCTGACTGGTAAGCAGGTCACCACCCCAGCGGCCCTATCTGCCCGAATACCGCCAGAGTTCATGACTGCCACACCGGTCTCCTCTGTATCCGTTGATCAGACTTAGGGCAGAGGCGGGGAAATCTGTTCGGTTAAGCCTCACCATCCACTGCTGTTTGATCCAGCCTCCGCCAGACCGGCTCCGCCCCACCCTGATCATGCATACCCTGAAGCTTGGCCTCATGAGCCACCAGCTCCTCCGGGCTGGCCCGCAATACCCGCAGGGATCCGTGAGCTAGATCAAGCTTTGCTACTGCAGCTGCCTCGCCACCGATCGTGACCTCGTCATTCAGCAACAGACTGGTCTGCCCACCGGTCATGGCCAGGTAGACATCTGCCAGGATCTCCGCATCCAGCAGAGCACCGTGCAGCACCCGCTGGGAATTGTCCACGTCATAACGCTTGCAGAGCGCGTCAAGAGTGTTGCGCTGACCGGGGTGGAGATGGCGTGCCATACTGAGGGTGTCGAGCACCCCGCAGATCTCCTCCAGCGGCGTTGAGCGCTCATCCAGCAGTCTCAGCTCATTATTCAGAAAGCCCATATCAAAGGGGGCGTTGTGGATAATCAGCTCCGCGCCTTTAAGGTACTCGATCAGATCATCCGCAACATCAGCAAAACGGGGCTTATCCGCCAGCATCTCCGCGGTAATGCCGTGAACCTCAACCGCACCGAGGTCGATCTCCCGATCCGGGCGCAGATACTGATGATAGTGATTGCCGGTCAACCGGCGGTTTACCAGCTCTACACAACCAATCTCAATCACCCGATGGCCCTGACTGTGCTCCAGCCCGGTGGTCTCGGTATCAAGCACAACCTGTCTCATGTGATATCCACCATTTCGTCAATACCCCGGTTGGCCAGCCGATCGGCCCGCTCGTTGAACGGATGCCCGGCATGGCCCTTGACCCACTCCCAGCTGACTTGATGGTGGGACAGGGTTTGGTCGAGCTGCCGCCAGAGGTCTACATTCTTCACCGCTTTACGGCCCGCCGTGCGCCAGCCGTTCAGCTTCCATTTCGGCATCCACTCGGTAACACCCTGCATGACGTACCTGGAGTCGGTGGTCACCACCACCGTACAGCTGCGGGTTAAAGCCTCAAGCCCTTTGATGACTGCGGTCATCTCCATCCGGTTATTTGTGGTCTCCACCTCGCCACCCCATAGCTCTCGCTCCACCCCGCCATAGATCAGAACCACACCCCAGCCACCGGGGCCCGGGTTACCGCGACAGGCGCCGTCGGTATATAACGCCACGGGTTTCATGCGCAGCGCCGCTGGGCCGCCGGTAATAGCCCGCGGGTTCTATATCCGCTGAACTGACGCTGGTCAGGACCGACCAGGGTCATACCCAGCCGCTTTTTTTGCCCCACAAACACGTACACACCACCCAGCCCCGGGGAGATCTTTGCCCCGATTGATTCGAATTTACGACTCCAGACGTGGCCGTAGATAAGGCGTGCCGGAGGACCAAACAGCAGCGTCTCCCGCCCCACCGGGTCCACCGCCCGCCGCTGCAGTTGTCGCCGCAGCCAGGGCAGCGGCAGAAAACGATGCCGGGCAATATCAGATAACCGCTGAAGCCGTTTCGCCAGGTGCCAGACCCCCCAGCTGCTAGCGGGATTAAAACCGGTGACGATGAGATACCCCTCCGGCTCCAGAACCCGGCAGGCCTCGGCCAGAATCGCCTCGGGATTCCTGGCCGTCTCCAGCGTATGCGGCACCACAACTGCATCGAATGCCGCCCGGCCAAAAGGCAACGCGTCAGGCTGTCCGGCAACATGGGGCAATCCTGCGGCGGTCGATTCCAGCACTGACACACGGCAGCCAGCGGGGGATACCAGCAACGCGCCACCCCAGGGACTGGCCAATTGCAGCGCCGACCGACACCCCAATGTCTCCAGTCGAGAGAGGATCTGACCCTGCTCAGCGCGCAGGACCTGCTTTCCAAGTTCACTGTTGAACCAGTCTGTGGAATCTCTGTCAGTCGCACTCATGGCAGTGGTCCGGCGGGGGGATATGCGTAGGGGAGCTAGTGGTCAACTTTATCACAGGCGGGTCGCCCAACAGATTGCACGAACTGGTCCTGCAAACTAGAATCGGTACTCATGTACGAGATTAAGTTTTTCACTCAACCCCATGGAATATGGGCCGTTGTTTTGGTTGCTCTGCTTGCTGGCTGCGCCAGCGACCGCCGCAATTCCGCCACCTCCGAAACGCCCCCCGCCCACCGGGTGGGCACTGCCCAGGGGCGGCAACTGGAAGTCAATAATTCCAGGGTGCTGAAGTCGCGTGCTGCATCGACCCATGCACGCCAAACCACCTCCTTGCCCGTAGGCCAGCCGGAGAATCAGGAGCTGTGGTCGCAGTTACGGGTCGGATTTGCCATCCGTGATGTCGACACCCCCCGACTCCAGAGTGAAATAGACTGGCTGCACCAGCACCGGGACTACGCCACACGTGTGCTGAGCCGAGCCGCACCGGTTCTGCCTTTTATTCTGGAACAGACCAGAGCCCGGGGCTTGCCCACAGAGCTGGCCCTGCTGCCCTTTGTTGAGAGCGCTTTTAATCCGACAGCCACCTCCCGCTCTGGCGCCGCAGGACTATGGCAATTTATGCCCGCCACTGGGCGGCAATACGGCCTCACTCAGGACTGGTGGGCAGATGACCGCCGCGACCTGATCAAATCCACCCACGCAGCGCTGGACTACCTGACGTATCTAAACAGAGAAGTTGGTGGTGACTGGCCACTGACCCTGGCAGCCTACAACGGGGGTCTGGGTACGCTCTTCAGGGCCCAGGCTCGCAACCGGGATAAAGGGCTCAATGACAATTTTGAGGCCCTGGTTCTGCGTCAGGAGACTCGGCACTATGTACCCAAACTACTGGCGATTCGCCAACTGGTGGCCCAGCCCGACGCGTTCGGAGTGCGGCTACCGGTGGTTCCTCTGGTATCTTCATTCCAGCTGGTAGAGACCGGGGGACAGATTGAGCTGGCCCTGGCCGCCCGCCTCGCCGAGCTGGATATCGGCCAGCTACAGAGCCTGAATCCGGCCCTGCGGCGCTGGGCAACCCGCCCCGAAGGGCCCCATCATCTACTGGTACCGGCTGATCAGGCGGAAGCCCTTCGGCGTGGACTGGCGACCATTGAGATCAGCCAGCGGGTCAACTGGCAACGCCACGCCATCGCCCGGGGTGACTCTCTAAGCACCATCGCCCGACGCTACGGCACCACTGTGGCGGTACTGCGGCAGACCAACAACATCAGTGGCAGCGCCATTCGGGCCGGTAAACACCTGCTGGTTCCTCAGAGCGGCGACCCCAGCCGGACAACAGTCGCCACCACGCCAAACTGCAACGGGCCCAGCCAGGCCTATCAAGTCGCATTGGGGGATACGCTCTGGATGCTCAGTCGGCGCCACGACATCAGTTTGGCCCAGCTGCAACAATGTAACGATCTGAGTAACGACTCAACTCTATCGATTGGGCAAACGCTGCGGATACCACAGGGTACACTGCAGGTGGCAGACACCAGACGCCAGAGTAACGACGCGATTGACTATCGGGTACGACGGGGGGATTCTCTCAGCCATATCTCCCGCAAGTTCGGCGTATCGGTCAATCAGTTGCGTCGATGGAATGGACTTGTGGATGATCTGCTACAGCCGGGGGACCTGTTAAAGGTCCATCCGAACACCACCTGAAAACAGCAACATAAATTTTGAGAGGACGCATAACATGATTCAAGTTGGTCAAAAACTCCCGACCGTGACTCTGGTCCAGATGGGCGCTGAAGGGCCCGCCCCGATCACCACGGATGAGCTGTTCGCCGGCAAAAAAGCGGTGCTTTTCGCGGTTCCCGGCGCTTTTACCCCCACCTGCTCTGCCCAGCACCTGCCCGGCTTTGTCAGCAATGCCGCAGCCATTAAAGCCAAAGGTGTAGATCTGATCGCCTGCGTTTCGGTCAATGATGTATTCGTCATGGCGGGTTGGGGCAAAGACCAGAACACCGGCGACGACGTGGTGATGCTGGCCGATGCCGGTGGTGATCTGGCCAAGGCCGTGGGCCTGGAGTTTGATCTCAGCGCCCGGGGACTCGGAGTCCGTTCAATGCGCTACGCCATGATTATTGAAGATGGCGTGGTCACCACTCTCAACGTGGACGAGAGCGGCGGGCTGGAATCCAGCAGCGCTGAAGCCATCCTGGCTGCGCTCTAGACCGGCAACCTCAGGCGCTGGCGCCTTGCGCCAGCGCCACCAGGGCCTGACGGGCCTCTGCCAGAGTGGTCACCGGCTGCTCAAACGGCACCCGCAGCAGGACCTCATCGGCGAGCAGGTCAAATCCGTCGGGATCCACACCCACCATCTGCACCTCGGCTGGAGTGATCTCAGCGAAGATCTGACAGTAGTGACTTAACGCAGCCTGATGATCACTGTTCATGTGCTCAAGAATCCCGGCTTCAGACTCAGCCAGGGGATTAAGCAGCGCGAGTTGATCCGCCTCGATCCAGTGAATATCGCCGAATCCACCGATGTATCGGTGCTTCACCGGGACCAGTCCGTAATAGGAAAAATCGTGGGTTTGGTGATACTCACCACTGTCCGGGAAAAACCGCAAATAGCGGCTATGGGCCCGCTCCGCATCCGCCCCCGACAGACGCCTGGCATCCGCCAGCCACGTCAGCCGTGAGCCCGCCTGGGGGTCGCCGGCGGCGGCATCAATTATGGTCAGTGAACAGCGACCATCTGCTGCCAGATTACGGGTGTGCTGGGCCAGGGTGCTGATTAAAATAATCAGATAACCCTCAGCATCAATCACATAGGGCGTGACGGAACCAAACGGATAACCGGGAACTGCGAGCGAGGTGGTGGCCAACACGCCAAATCTCTGGCTTCGCACAAATGCCCGAACGGGCAGAAAATCATGGCTGTTCAATCGGCTGCTTCCCGGGGAAATCGGGCTTTATTTTCTCACAGCGGCGAGTTCCCGGGCAGATCAATCGTGCAGCCGGCCGTCGCCATTTTTCTGCAACCTGTTTTGCCTATAATAGGGAGATTCCGATCCCCGCTGACTGAACAGGTAGCTCTATGTATTCCGACACCCTGAACAACACCGTTGCCGCCATGACCGCTCCCGGCAAAGGTCTGCTCGCCGCCGATGAAAGCACCAACACTATCAAAAAGCGGTTCGATACCATTACTCTGGAATCCACCGAAGAGAGTCGCCGGGACTATCGCGAGATGCTCTTCACCACGCCACAGATCAGCGATTACATCAGCGGTGTGATTCTGTTCGAAGAGACATTGAGCCAGGTCGCCCGCAGCGGTCAGCCTCTGGCTGAACTGCTCATAGCGCAGGGGATTCTGCCGGGCATCAAAGTCGACAAGGGCCTCATCCCCCTGAATCCGGGATCAGCTGAAAAATGCACCCAGGGGCTTGATGGCCTAGGACAGAAGCTACAGCAAGCTCGAGAACTGGGGGCCAGGTTCGCCAAGTGGCGCGGGGTCTACAGCATCGCCCACACCCTGCCCAGCCGTCAGAGCATCCACGTCAATGCGGAAGGGCTGGCCCGTTATGCGGCGATCTGCCAATCGGAAGGCATCGTGCCGATCGTCGAGCCTGAAGTGCTGATGGACGGTGAACATGACATCCATCGCTGTGAGCGAGTTACCACTGAAGTGCTGGCTGCGGTATTCAATGCCCTGAGGACCCATGGCGTCACTCTTGAACAGATGATTCTGAAGCCGAACATGGTGCTGCCGGGGGCAGAGTGCACCGTTCAGGCGGGCCCACAAGAGGTCGCCGAGGCCACGGTTCGCACCTTCAAGAGAACCGTGCCGGCGGCAGTCCCGGGCATCATGTTTCTCTCTGGCGGGCAGTCGGAACAGGCGGCTTCAGCCAATCTGAATGCGATCAATGCACTCAACACCAGCAAACCCTGGGTGCTCAGCTACTCCTACGGTCGTGCGCTGCAGGCCCCTGCCCTGCAAACCTGGGGTGGGCGTGATGAAAATGTCACCGCCGCCCAGACCGCGCTGGCTAAACGGGCTCGACTCAATAGTGCCGCTGCGGTCGGCGGTTACCGGGCAGAGATGGAACAGGTCGCCTGAGCCCGCCCATCTGCCGATCCGCCTGGACGACTACATCGGCGACCGGTCACGCCAAACCAGCTGGCGGCGCCTCAGCAGCGCCGACCATGTGACTGGATCCGACACAGACTGGAGGGGCCGTAATCCCGACCCTCGCCACACACACCACTGTCAGGATGCGCCGTAACCCCCGTCGACCGACCATACGGCGCCGGTGACGTAGCTGTTTTCGATCTGGCCCAGGATGGTTTGTGCCACCTCGGCCGCCAACCCCATGCGCGGAATCAGCAGCTGCTTCATGGCATGCTCCATGAACAGATCCATCGCCGGGGAGCTGCCCATTTTCTCTCCCATGGGGGTATCAATCGGCCCCGGAGCCACCGCATTAACCCGGATACCCCGAGGAGCCAGCTCCACCGCCATACCCTTGGTCAGTGCGCTCAACCCCCCTTTGGTGGCCTGATAGACACACATACCCGGCGAACCCTTGGTCGCCACCACCGATGAGACATGGACGATCACTCCAGCCTTCTGTTCCAGCGCCGGTAGCAGGGCCTGGGTCAGAAACAGCGGCCCCCGCAGATTGGTCTCAATCATGCTGGTGAACGCCTCGTCATCCACCTCATCCAGAGTCTGCACCACCGCCATGCCGGCGTTATTCACCAGCACATCCAGACCACTCTCGCCATAACGAGCACCGAGGGCTTTGATATCAGCCAGACTACGCATATCAGCCACGGCGTAGTCCACCCCAAGCGACTCCGCGGCCTGAGCCATCCTGTCACGGTTGCGGCCAGCAATGCAGACCTCATAGCCCCGCGCTTTCAGCAGTTCCGCCGCAGCGTAACCAATCCCTGAATTGCCACCCGTCAATAACGCAGTTTTTGCCATCTTCTCACCCCCGATTACAATTTTTCAGTCCGAGCTCCACGCCTCAGCACCCGGCTGTCTGTCCAGGATACGATAGCAGGGCTGATAGCTTTCTGCTGCCAGTTTCATCCGCCCCTGCTCTACAAACATGCGTAGCAGCCGGTCCAGCGGTGCCATCAGCGCAGGATCGCCCCGCAGGACAAACGGCCCCTGGGCTTCAACCGCCCGAATCCCCTGCTCTTTCACATTGCCGGCCACGATACCGGAGAAGGCCCGCCTGAGATCGGCAACCCGTTTGTGTGACGGCTGGGAAGTGCTCAGATCCAGCGCAGCCATGGCCTCGTGAGTCGGCGAAAACGGCTGCTGCAACGCCGGATCAAGGGCCAGGGACCAGTTGTAGTAAAACGCATCCCGCCGCTGTCGACGCCAGACCTCGACCTGTTGCAGGGACTCTTTCACCGCATGGGCCACCGCCACCGAATCATCAATAATCACCCGGTAGCAGGCCCGGGCTTCAGAACCCAAGGCTGATTCGATAAAGCCGTCTACCTCCCGGAAATACGCCTCACAGCAAGCAGGGCCAGTGAGTATCAGCGGCAGTGGCATCCCCATCCCCCGGTTATCCGGATGCAACAACACCCCCAGAGCGAACAGAATCTCCTCAAGGGTGCCGACCCCTCCCGGAAAGACCACCAGAGCGTGGCCCAATCGGATGAATGCCTCCAGCCGTTTCTCGATATCCGGCATGATCACCAGCTCATTAACGATCGGATTCGGTGGCTCGGCAACGATAATGCCAGGCTCAGTAATACCGAGATAGCGGCCACCCGAGACCCGCTGCTTGGCGTGCCCCACTGCGGCCCCCTTCATTGGCCCTTTCATGGCACCAGGGCCACAGCCGGTGCAGATATTCAGGCCCCGTAAACCGAGCTGATACCCAACCTCCTTGGTGTAGCTGTATTCGCTGTCACTGATCGCATGACCGCCCCAACAGACCACCATATCCGGCGCTTCGCCCCGCCGCAGCAGATGAGCGTTGCGGGCAATCTGAAAAATCACGTCGGTGATACCCGCCGGATCCCCCAGATCAAACCCTGGGCTACCGATGATCTCGTTCTGCACGTAGGCAACGTCTCTCAGCACCGCAAACAGGTGTTCACGAATGCCCTGAATCATCTCGCCGTCCACGAAAGCCGCAGCGGGCGCATTGCGTAGATGGAGCCGAATACCCCGCTCCTCCTGCACCACCTCCAGCTCGAAATCCTCAAACTGCTCCATGATCTGCTTGGCGTCATCCAGCTCGCTACCGCAGTTCAATACCGCCAGAGCGCAACCCCGCACCAGCCCATACAATCCACCCTGACTGCTGCGCCTCAGCGCCGCCACTTCCAGCCGTGAGAGCACATCCAGACTACCCGCAGGGGTCACCCAGACTCCATCCACCTTGCCATTCTGCTGAAGCATAACTGCTGCCTTGTTATTTTCGTCTGTTTACCCACAGCCGCACCGCTGCCGGTCCAGCCCCAGTTCTACCCCGAATTCATCACCCGGGTTCAATTTGTCATACACTCCGGCTCAGGTGCCAAACGGCAAACCACAAAAACTGGAGCAGCCTTGAGATTATGAGCGAACCCACCGAAACCCACAGCATGGCGGTCTACTGCGACTTCGAGAATATCGCACTGGGGGTCAAGGATGAGAAATACGCCGCGTTTGATATTCAGCGGGTGCTCGAACGGCTGCTGCTGAAAGGCAATATCGTAGTGAAAAAAGCCTATTGCGACTGGGACCGTTACAAAGCCTTCAAATCACCGATGCACGAGGCCGCATTTGAGCTGATCGAGATCCCCCACGTCCGCCAGTCCGGCAAGAATTCAGCGGATATCCGGATGGTGGTTGATGCTCTCGACCTCTGTTACACCAAAGCCCATGTAGATACCTTTGTCATCGTCAGCGGCGATTCCGATTTCTCACCGCTGGTGAGCAAGCTGCGGGAGAACAACAAGGTTGTGATCGGCGTCGGGGTCAGGAACTCCACCTCCGATCTGCTGATGGCCAGCTGTGACGAATTCATTCTCTACGACGATCTGGTGCGGGAGGAGGAGAAGCGCCAGACAAAAGTCCGCAAACCCGCCGCCAAAAGCAGTCCCAAAACTGCCCAAAAAATCCAAAAACCAGAGTCCAGTGAAACTGACAAGCAACAGGCCGCCCTGGATCTGGTGATGGCCACCGTTGAGGACCTGTTCAGCGAGCGAGGGGCGGAGGAGAAGGTCTGGGGCTCCATGGTCAAACAGACCCTGAAACGGCGTAAACCCAGCTTTAACGAGAGCTACCACGGCTTCCGCACCTTCGGCCGGCTGCTGGAAGCGGCTCAGGAGCGGGGCCTGCTTACCCTGGAACTGGATGAAAAATCCGGCGGTTACATCGTCAGGAGTGTCAGCCCGGACTAACACCGGACACTCGAGTCCGCCGTACCGGCGAGATCGATCAACCGGGTGTCCGATGCCACTCAAAATCAGGGCAGCTGCAGACCACCAAATCCGCCACCACCCTGGCCCTGGCCACCCGCCCCTGGCACCACAATCGATGATGCGGACTGACGCCGCAGCTCCTCCAGCTCCTTGGCCGCCTGCTCGACCGCAATCTCAGCTGCGGCCGCAAAACTCTCTGCGGCCTCAGCCAGAGTCTCCCCCTCCAGCGGAAAGCTGAGAGGCAACGCCCCCATCTGGGTCATGATCTGCGCCTGGCCCACATGCTCAACAGGCCGACTGGGATCCGGATTGCCCTCACCATCAACCGGCGTCAGGCGACGAATCGTACCGACCCGGCGGTCGGTGAAGGTCTCCTCCAGATAGAGGTCATCCGCAATCATCGCCATATCAGTGGCGGAGTTTTGATTCGACATCGTGCTGTTCCCTGCTAATCAAAGTTTCAGTTTGGGCGCTATTATCGGGCACCAGACTGAATTCAGCCAAGGGGTCAGGATCTCGGCCCTAACGAAACCTCAGTGAGACCGTCACCGCACCAAACTGATCGTAGTTCTGCTGCCCGTCGAACTCCCGGGAGCGAAAAATATGGGTATAGGCGAGCCGGACCTCCCGCCAGATAATCGCGGCACCCAACTGGAAATCCCCCACCAGTGGTTTACGCTTCACATGGTGGCTGCTTTGAAAGGTGTTGCCATCGAGAAAGAGGTTGCGGGCGACAAACCGGCCCTCAAAACCCGCAAACAGGTAGCCGCCAAGCCCCCGGGTTGGATGAAAAAAATCCGACCCCGGCAGGCTCGGTCGAATTCGGGGTGGACCATAATCCGCCGGCAGGTCAAAACCGATCCGACCCGTCATCCCAAGCGAAAGATGGGTAAATATATTACCCAGGCTGCCCCCCACATGAGGGGTGAAATCGGTGGCTAAACCGTCACCACCCAACACCAGCAGACTGCGCCACTTGCGCTCGTAAGTGAGCACAATACCTGGCTCGTTGGCCAGCTGGTTATCCCAGCCTTTCGGGTCATCCGCATCGACGATGTCATGCACGATCCGCTGACTATGCCGGGCAAGGGCCGCAGGACCCACCATCCCAAGAGTCAACTCCAAGTTGTCCAAACGGGTGCCGGTATCTGAAATCACGCCGACGGAGCCATACAGCCAGCCCGCATAGGGGCGGTCATCGGCGATCAGTTCAGGCCGGGTGATGTCATCCGGGGTGAAAATATTCTGACCAAACACAAAACTGAAACGGTTCACTCCACCTTCAGCAAACAGGGGCATCCGATCGGACCAACGGGCCATCCAGGGTGGCAGATCTCGCTCTGGAGAGAGCCACGAAAGCCGGGTGCCATGGGTGTAGTGGCTGTCCACATCCGCAAACAGGTCATTCTCGACAGCGAGACTGAAAACGCCCTTATCGTCCCGACCCGCATCCGCCTGGACCGGAGTCACCGCAAAAACCGCAAGCAGCAGACAGCCGAAAAAAGACCCATCCCGCAGATAATTCACAGCCATGGTCTAGACCTTAACCCGATTGAGCCGCAGCGCGTTGCCGATGACAGAGACCGAGCTGAAACTCATGGCTGCCGCCGCAATCATGGGGTTCAGCAACAGACCAAAAACAGGGTAGAAGAGACCCGCCGCCACCGGCACCCCCACACCGTTATAGAAAAAGGCCCAGAACAGGTTCTGGCGGATATTGCGCATGGTCGCCCGGGAGAGCCGTCGTGCTCGCACAATACCCCCTAGATCGCCCTTCACCAGGGTGATCGCGGCACTCTCCATGGCCACATCGGTACCGCTGCCCATGGCGATACCGACCTGGGCCATGGCCAGCGCCGGGGCGTCGTTGATGCCGTCGCCGGCCATGGCGACGATTCGTCCCTCCGCCTGCAGTTGCCGGATTTTCTCCGCCTTCTGTTCCGGCAGCACCCCGGCGATAACCTCGTCTATCCCCAGCTGGCCCGCTACCGCCCGGGCAGTTGTGGGGTTGTCCCCGCTCAACATCACAATCCGCAAGCCTTCACCATGCAGCGCCTCGATTGCCGCAGGTGTAGTCTGTTTAATCGGATCAGCTACGCCGATCAGCCCCGCGAACCGACCATCCACGGCAATCAGCATCAGGGTTTGGCCCTCCCCGCGCAGCTGCTCCGCATCCGTATCCAGTAATGAGCTATCGACCCCGGCACCCGCCAGCAATGCGCTGTTTCCGGCTAACACCAACCGGCCCGCAACCCTGCCGCTCACGCCCTGACCGGTGACCGACTCAAAGTGCTCGACTGTCGGCACCACCACGCCTCGTTCCCCAGCCCCCGCAACAATCGCCGCCGCCAGTGGATGTTCGCTACCCCGCTCCACCGCGGCTGTTAATGCCAACAGGGTCTGCTCGTCAAAACCCGGCGCCGGTTGCACCGTCACCAATCGGGGCCGCCCTTCGGTCAGGGTGCCGGTCTTGTCCACCACCAGGGTATCGACATCACGCATCACCTCAATGGCTTCAGCGTTTCTAAACAGCACCCCGGCCCCGGCCCCCTTGCCGGTCGCCACCATGATCGACATCGGCGTGGCCAGACCGAGGGCGCAGGGACAGGCAATAATCAGCACCGCCACTGCGTTGATGAGGGCGTAGGCCATGGCTGGCGGCGGCCCCCAGAGGGCCCACCCAACAAAGGCCAGCAGCGCGCAGAACATCACCGCTGGCACAAAGTAACCCGCAACCCGGTCCGCCAGTTTCTGAATCGGTGCCCGGCTGCGCTGGGCCTCGGAGACCATGCCCACAATCCGGGCCAGCAGGGTGTCCGCACCCACCCGCTGCGCCGCCATGACCAGGCTGCCGGTTCCGTTGACCGTCGCGCCGACGAGGGCATCACCCGTTGCCTTCTCCACCGGCACCGGCTCGCCGGTAATCATGGACTCGTCCACACTGCTGTGGCCCTCAAGTACAACGCCATCCACCGGGATCTTTTCACCGGGACGAACACGCAGTCGATCTCCTGGTGCAACCTGTTCCAGCGGAATATCCTGCTCCTCGCCCTGCGAATCTATTCTGCGGGCTCTGTTCGGCGCAAGACTCAGCAGCGCCCGAATCGCCGCGCCGGTTTTACCCCGGGCACGCAACTCCATGACCTGCCCCAGCAGCACCAGGGTGATGATCACCGCCGAGGCCTCAAAATAGACCCCCACCTCACCCCCATGCCCCCGGAACGACGGCGGAAACAGTCCCGGCAGAAGAACCGCCACCAGGCTGTAGCCATAGGCCACCCCGGTGCCCATAGCAATCAGGGTAAACATATTCAGATGACGGCTGATCAGGGAGTTCCAGCCCCGCTGGAAAAAAGGCCACCCCCCCCAAAGCACCACCGGCGTAGCCAGCGCCAGCTCCAGCCAGCGCAACAGGGATCGCGGTAAAAACGATTCCAGTGCCAGACCGGGCAGCATGCCACCCATGGCGATCAGAAACAGCGGCAGGGTCAGCACCAGGCTCAGCCGGAACCGGCGGTTCATCTCCAGCAACTCCGGATTTTCCGGCTCCTCCAGAGTCTGAGTCATCGGCTCCAGTGCCATGCCGCACTTTGGGCAATCGCCGGGTTCCCTCTCAACCACCTCGGGGTGCATCGGGCAGGTATAGCGTGTTTCGACCCGCTGCATTGGCGGCGCAGCGGCCTCAAGCGCCATACCACACTTTGGGCAGGTACCTGGCTGGTCGGACTCTACACCTTCGCACATCGGGCAATACCAGGCCGCCCCGGGCGGCGGTGCCACGGCCTCCATCGACGCACCGGGCTCGGCGGCCAGATAGCGCTCTGGATCCGCCGCAAACTTCTCCCGACAGCCGCTTCCGCAGAAGTAATAGACCTGCCCGGCCTGTTTGAAAGAGTGGGCGCTGCTGTTGGTCACCCTCATGCCACAGACCGGGTCCCTCAACTCAACAGTTTTATCCATAACAACAACTCCCGCGGCCCGTTGGTTTTCCGATGATTGACCCATTATGACCCGAGCAAGAAGTGGCAGCGAATAGATCCCGTCCGCCAGCCGAGACCGACCACTCATGGCTCCGAGCCATAACTGACTTTTTATTGATAAGGGTCATATTCAGAACACCCGTAAACAAATCAAGATGCACGCAACCTTGGCGCCGGACAGAGAGTGCCGGCACCATTCCAGCAGTCAGGAGAGCAGATATTATGAACAAACCACAAAATGTGTCTTTTCCGTTTAGCCCCGGCCACAACATGAAGCTCGGGAGCGGCGCTCCGGAGGGGACCGATCCGATTTCCGCTGAAGCGGTGACGTCACCGGAGATCTTCGAGCAGGAGAAAGAGAAGATCTTCAAACGGGCCTGGCTGGAGGTGGCCCGGGTGGATGAGATTCTGGAGGTGGGTGACTACATCACCCGGGAGATGGCCGTTCTCAACACTAACATCATGATTGTCCGGGGCAAGGACAACGTCATTCGGGCCTTTCACAATATGTGTCCCCACCGGGGCATGGCTCTGGCTACAGAGCCATGCGGTTCTGCCAAAGGTTTTGCCTGCGAATTCCACGGCTGGGCCTTTGGCCTGGATGGGGTGCTGAACTACGTACCGGCAGAGGAGTCCTTCACCAATCTGGATAAATCCAAACTGGGTCTTCGCCCCTTGGCTTGTGACAGCTGGAACGGCTTTATCTTCGTCCACTGGGAGACCGAGCCAGAACAGGGGTTGAAGGCGTTCCTTGGTGGCATGGGCGAGCAGATCGACGGCTTTCCGTTTGATCAGTGCACCAAGATCGCCCACTACAGCGCCACCGTAAAAGCCAACTGGAAGGTCTGCGTCGACGCTT
>JAKLLR010000052.1 GCA_022014175.1 Gammaproteobacteria bacterium
ACCCCGACATCAACCACCCGGTTTTCGCCCTGATCCAGGGCCATATCGGCCGCCAGTTCCAGCAGATTAAGTAGTCGTCGGGCATCCCCGTCCGCCATCGCCACCAGCGTGGCACGGGTGGCGCTGTCGATTAGAAGATGACACTGCCCCAGCCCCCGCTCCGAATCACTCAGCGCCCGCTCGATCAACTGCAACAGGTCATCCTCCGCCAGCGCTTTGAGAACGTAAACCCGAGCCCGGGAGAGCAACGCATTGTTCAGCTCAAACGAGGGGTTTTCAGTGGTTGCGCCAATAAACAGCAGGGTGCCATCTTCGATGTAGGGCAGAAACGCATCCTGCTGGGCTTTGTTAAAACGGTGAACCTCGTCTACAAATAACACCGTGCGCCGTCCTAGTTTCAGTCGCTCCCGAGCGCCAGCGACCGCTGTACGGATCTCCTTAACACCAGCAAATACCGCCGACAGCGCAATGAATTCGGCCTCGCTATGGCCGGCAATCAGCCGCGCCATGGTGGTCTTGCCAGTGCCCGGCGGACCCCACAGCACCAGCGAGTGGTTCAGCGCCCCGGCAAGCGCCCGGGTGAGTGGCCGGTCCGGACCGAGCAGGTGGGTCTGCCCCACAAACTCATTCAGCTCCCGGGGGCGCAGACGCTCTGCCAGAGGTGCACCAGTCGGCGCCTCCAATAACGCGGCCCGGGATGGTAGCGCGCCTGGGGATGGGTCAGTCACCGCCCACACCAATCACGTCAACACCCTCCGGGGGGATAAAACGGAACAGCTCAGGCGCCAGACTGGCCTTCAGTTCAACCTCGGCAAACCTCAGGCGGGTGATCTGTCCGAGTTTGTCCCACAACTCCATCTGCTGAACCAGGCCCCCAACAAACACCAGCTCTATTCGCTCAAGCCCCGACTCTTCAGACCGGGGTCTGAGTGCGTATCGGGTTTCCGCTGTTTTGTCAGACATCAACTCCACCCGAAACTGATCCATCACCTCAGATTCGCCGGCCAGCAGCAGACCCACCGCCTCACTCATCACCTGACTCTGGGGCTGCACCGTGACCTGCGCCAGCTCCTCGTCGTAGATCCAGAGCTGCTCACCATCGGCCACTAAAAGCTGGTGGTATGGAACGCTGTACTGCCAGCGAAAACGACCGGGACGGGCCAGCCAGAACTGACCGCTGGAGGACTCGATCAGCTCGCCATTCTCGTCCGATACATCCTGGCCAAAAACCGCCTGTAGAGACTGGGTGTCCTGCAGAAACTGCGCCAGTGGATCCGATGACTGGGCCACCGCAATACCGGAAAGTCCAAAGATCGTGGCCCACAACAGGACCATGCTCACTAGCGAAATCGGCGCGCCCCACTGCTGGCTCAACTCAATCTCCCGGCGGTGGGGGCGCCAGCACTTCTCGCGCACCACTCTCGTTGACACTACTGAGCACACCCTGGGCCTCCATATCCTCCACCAGCCGGGCGGCCCGGTTGTAACCGATTCGCAGATGCCGCTGCACACTGGAGATCGAGGCTTTGCGAGTCCGTGTCACCAGAGCGAGCGCCCGGTCGTAGAGCTCATCTTCAGACTTGCCGCCACCCTCGGCAGACCCGTCCATGGCCGCTTCTGCCTCTTCCTCGAACACATCCACCTGAAACACCGGAGGCGGCTGCTTGCGGAGTTCCTCCACCACCCGATGGACCTCCTCATCGGAGACAAAAGCGCCATGGATACGGGTCGGCAAGCCGACACCCGGTGGCATAAACAGCATATCGCCGTGCCCCAGCAACTGCTCCGCACCCATCTGATCAAGAATGGTTCTGGAATCGATCTTTGACGACACCTGAAAGGCGATGCGGGAGGGGATATTGGCCTTGATCAGACCGGTCAGCACATCCACCGAGGGGCGCTGGGTGGCGAGAATCAGATGAATACCTGAGGCCCGGGCCTTCTGCGCCAGCCGCGCAATCAGCTGCTCCACCTTCTTGCCCACCAGCATCATCATGTCCGCCAGTTCATCCACCACCACCACGATATGGGGTAGTGTGGACAGGGTCAGGGGCGGCTCCGGATTTTCAGGGTCAAGATTCTCGACCGGCTGAAACGGATCCGAAATCGGCTCACCGCTGGCAGCGGCCTCTTTCACCTTGCGGTTAAACCCGGCCAGGTTGCGCACCCCTAGTGCGGACATCAGGCGATAGCGCCGATCCATCTCCGCCACACACCAGTTCAGCGCCCGGCCCGCATCACTCATATCGGTCACCACCGGCGCCAGCAGATGGGGGATACCGGCGTAAACCGACAGCTCCAGCATTTTTGGGTCGATCATGATCAGCCGCACATCCTCTGGCCCGGCCTTGTAGAGCAGACTCAGGATCATGGCGTTGATCGCCACCGACTTGCCGGAGCCGGTGGTTCCCGCCACCAGTAGATGGGGCATGCGGGCCAGATCAGCTACCGCAGGTGTGCCCTCGGTATCTTTGCCCAGGGCCAGCGTAAGATCGGACTTACTGTCGCGATAGACGTCGGAACACATCAGATCGCTGAAGCGTACAGTCTCCCGCCGCTCGTTGGGAATCTCCAGACCGATCAGGGATGAGCCGGGAATATTCTCCACCACCCGCACAGAGACGACCGAAAGGGCACGGGATATATCCTTAACCAGGCCAACGATCTGACTGACCTTGACCCCCGGGGCCGTCTCCATCTCGTAACGGGTGACCACCGGCCCTGGCCGCACCGCGACCACCTGAACCTCAACCCCGAACTCTGCAAACTTGAGCTCTACCCGGCGGGAGATCGCCTCCAGCACTTCAGGCGCCGCCGCGACGTTGTCACCGGCACCCTTATCCAGCAGGCTGAGAGACGGCAATCCGGCCCCGCCCGCTGCCTCGAACATGGGAATCTGTCGCTGCTCAACCGTACGCACGACCGGTGGCGCGGGCTGCGCAACAGGTTCAATACGGGGTGTACGTTTACGGCCACCACCCGCATCGAAGCGATCCGCACTCTGTTTGCGTTTGGCCCGCTCCCGCCGCCCCTCCAGCCAGTCTCGGGTGTGCAGAAACACCACACCAATCCGCTCACCCAGGCGCACCGCCCGTGCGCCGAGCCAGTCCATCAGTCTCAGCCAGGAGAGCCGGGTCAACAGGGTGACGCCGCTGAGAAACAACGCCATCAAAAACAGCATCGCGCCGGTCGGGCTGAGCCAGGCAACCAGCAGCACCCCCAGCTCCCGTCCCAATACACCCCCCGCAGACATCGGCAGGGCTTCGGCCCAGGCACCGAACCGCAGTGCCGAGACACCACTGCCCGCAACCAGCGTCAGCAGAAATCCGGCACCTCGAAGGCCCAGCTCCGCAAGCTCGGGTTTGAGGGGCAGAGCCCGCTTTGACCAGAGCCACCAGGCGCCATAGACCAGAATCAGGGGAAACAGCGCCGCCAGGTAACCAAACAGATAGAGCAGGATGTCCGCGATCCAGGCGCCAATCACGCCCCCCGCATTGGTCACCGGCCCGACACCGCTGCTATGGGACCAGGCACTGTCTGCCGGGTTATAGCTAGCAAGGGCCAGAAGGATGTAAAAGGCTAATGCTGCAAATAGAAAGAAGACCCCCTCAAAAACCCCCGGGTGCGGCGAACCACCCTTGTCGACTTTGCTTTTCGCGCCTCTTTTGGCCTGTGCCATATTTCTGGATATCTTCCGCAAACGACTAACCGCAGAGAACCGATCCCTGCACGATTTATGCTGCTAATGGTAACTCAGCCGCGTTTTTGCTGTGATACTATTCAGCCATCCCAACTGCTCCCGGTCAGGGCCGCTACGGTTGTGAACAGCAGCACCCCGCTGAGTTTAAGTACTCTCAATTCACCCGCAAACAGGCCGGGACGACCATGACTTCTGTGAAATCCTGCCGCCTACTCATTATCGGTTCAGGCCCGGCGGGCTATTCTGCCGCCGTCTATGCGGCCCGGGCCAACCTCGAACCGGTGCTGGTCACCGGCGTGGAACAGGGCGGTCAGCTGATGACCACCACCGACGTCGAGAACTGGCCCGGAGACCCCAGCGGTGTGCAGGGCCCGGAACTGATGGAGCGGATGCGGCAACACGCCGAGAACATGCAGGCGGAACTGGTGGCCGACCAGATCAACCGGGTCGACCTGAGCAGCCGCCCCTTTCGGCTCTGGGGTGACCGCCACGAATATCACTGCGATGCGCTGATCATCGCCACCGGTGCATCCGCCAAATATCTCGGTCTGGATTCGGAAGAGAAATTCAAGGGTCGCGGCGTCTCCGCCTGCGCAACCTGCGACGGATTTTTCTATAAAAATCAACCTGTTGCAGTCATAGGCGGCGGCAATACTGCGGTCGAAGAAGCCCTCTACCTGGCCAATATCGCCTCGAAAGTAACGGTGGTTCATCGCCGCGACAGCTTTCGGGCCGAGAAAATCCTGATCGACCGGCTGATGCAGCGGGCCGAATCCGGCAAGGTCGAAATCCGCTGGAACAGCAGACTGGATGAAGTGCTCGGAGACGAACAGGGTGTCACCGGCATCCGCATCAGCCCCACCGGCAGTGGCGCCAGTGAAGAGATCGAACTGATGGGCACATTTATCGCCATCGGTCACCAGCCCAATACCGGCCTGTTTGAAGGCCAGCTTGAGATGGCCGGCGGCTATCTTCAGGTCCAGTCCGGCACCACCGGCAACGCCACCGCCACCAGCACAGCCGGCGTGTTTGCCGCTGGCGATGTGGCCGACCATATCTACAGACAGGCCATCACTTCAGCCGGATCAGGCTGTATGGCGGCGCTTGACGCAGAGCGATATCTGGATAACCTGAAAACCTGACCGAGCAGAGGTGCCGCATGAAAGCCGTGGGTCAAATCAGCGACGAAGACCGAGCCCTGTTCCGCGCCGAAATCACCGACACCACCCCGATTGACCCAGTCAACATCCGCGTCTCGGATCGTCCCAACCCTAGCGCGATTCGTCGCGTGTCGCACCCCGGACGACCCCGGCAACTCTATTACGAACCGGAAATAGCGACCCTCAGCAGCGAAGACCTGGTGCAGTTCGCCCGGGAAGGCATCCAGCGCAAAACCCTGCGACGGTTACGCCGGGGGCAGGTGGAAATTGACGCCCAGATCGACCTGCACCACCTGAAACTGATTCAAGCCGGCGAACTGCTGTTGGAGTTTCTGGAGACCTGCCAGGCCGGACGGCTGCGCTGCGCCCTGGTGGTCCACGGCAAAGGCAAGCGTTCAAACAAGCCGCCCGCCATGAAAAACGCCATGCAGCAGTGGTTACCCACGCTACCTCAAGTACTGGCGTACTGCTCTGCCCAGCCGCGGGACGGCGGCAGCGGCGCCCTCTATCTGCTGATCAAATCACCCCGCAACCAGCGGAATTGATTCAGTCGCCGACTGCGGGTTACTTCATTCTGACCATAACGGCGTGAAGACCTTTCGGCCCGGTTTCAACCTCGTACTCCACCGGCTGACCTTCGCTGAGGACTTTGAAACCCTCCCCCTCTACAGAGCTGTAGTGGACGAAAATGTCGTCGCTACCCTGCTCCGGCACGATAAAACCAAAACCCTTGGCATTATTGAACCATTTGACGATTCCGTTCTGCATCGTACTCCTCCACTTCTCCTGCGAGACCTCTGTACAGATGGAGACGGCCTGCCCCCATTCGGATCTCTGGCGCCAAAAGTAAAGAAAAACAGGACGGGCTGCAACTATCGGTAGACAAAATTTGTCACTCCAAGGTACCCCCAACAGCTGTATGCTAGGGCCGTGACACGGCCAGCACCGGCAGACCGGGCCAGCCGAAACCTGAGGAGATAGAAAATGAGCCACAAAACGACCCAGCTACTCACCGCCACCATCCTGCTGCTATTGACGGCACCATTGGCTCTGGCGGAAGGACCTGAGGGCATCAGCAAGGAGGCATTCCTGCAGAAAATGGAGCAGCGGTTTGACCGCATGGACGCCAACAGCAACGGCGTGCTCGACCCGGACGAAAGACCGACCCGACACTATGGCATGGGCGGTGATGGCAAACAGGGACATGCCTGCCCGATGCATGGTGAAGGCAAAGGTGCGGCCTGCCCCCACCATGGCGGCGGCGCCAAAGCCGAACCAAAACCCTCCAAAGAGTAGCGAACATCACACCGGGGAATGACACAGCCTGACCCACAGAAACGCCGCCACCGCCGGCAACCGGGTCTGCGGGGCAGGTTGATCTCTTTTGCCGCTATGGAACAGGCTCAAACCCGGGCGTCCGCCGCTGCTCTATTCCACCAGCCGTAACTCGTTCCTGTCAGTGTGCCGAAATACTTTGCCGTAGATATCCACCCAAGTGGTCTCTGAGTAGGACAGCCTGCCGGAGCCCACCGCAATCCGGTGCTCGAATCCGAGAGTGCGGGCGTTTTTCTCCATAAACGGAGACTGGATAATGCCCCACTCCGGGTTATCGACCCCGGCGGCCACTTCCAGCACCACCCGCCCATCCGCATCCGTCTTGCCCGCATACCGACCACCCGCCAGCAGCCCGACACCCCGGGGAATCAACAGGGAGTGCATCACCACCCCCTCCCGGGCATCCCAGAGCCAGTAGCCGCACTCATCGTGGAAAATTTCGTCATTCGCGCTACGGCGAACAACCTGTTGGTAGCGAACCGCGGCCAGCGTTTGTGAATCGGCGTTGGTGACGTCACCCACCGCCTCGAAACAGATCGAATCCCGATAGGGGCTGACCTCCGTCCCCTCTGGCTCCGGCGCCACATCCAGGCCCTCTTCACCCGCCCAGGTACCAATCAGTCCGGCCAACGGACCGTAATCAACCCCACTCTCTTCGCTCATCAGAAACCCCATCACTATTAAACAAGATAATTAGCTGAACCATACTCCGCCGGTCATCCGGCAATGGATGGCATCCAGCGCCATGTGGATCACCAGGCCGATCCCCACAATTCGGCTCCTCGACGGCAGGCAAAGCAGACAATAGACCCCAACCGGCACCAGCCCATGCAATGGATGAAAACCGATGCTGCATCGAGCCGCATCGTAAATCGGAGTCGCCAGGAGGTGATCCAGATCCACCAGCATGGTGGCCATCATCACTCCATAGGTAAACCGCCAGCGCGAGCGGAACCACACCGTAACCACGAGCGCAGGTACCACAACATGCAAAACAAGATGAAAAATAGCCCTGCCCCATCGTCACAGCCAACCTGACCCCCGGTATAAAGCCGGTGCAGCCCACCCCTCATTCAAATAAATTCGGATCACGTCCTAAAATAATACCTAGCCACCCGAAACCGCTCTCATAGACAATCAACCACAGGCGCATTACCACATAAGCGACAAAATGCCGGAATCGCCGTCTATCCTCCAACACCGATAACAGCGGTAATTCCGCTTTCTCCAGGCAACGGACATCCCGTTCACCGATTTATCCAGCGCAACACCATGTTATTTATCTTTTTCGTCACCCAGCCAGTTTATTCGATATAAATCACGACGCCTGTCCAGGTAATTTCTTACCGACCCCTCATTCCGCAACTTGCTCAATTTTTCCAAATCAAGATCTACTATTAAAGTCATCTCTGTATTAGGCGTTGTTTCAGCCATAATTGCATCATGAGGAAAGGAGAAATCCGATGGTGAGAAAACAGCAGATTGAGCGTATTGAATATCTGCCCCATCGACCTTCGGCAAATTACCTACGCTACCTGCTATGACTACATAACATTCATTCTCAATGGCCCGGGCCTGGGCACAGCAACGTACTCTCAGGTAGGCATTCTTAGTGTCCGTCCAGAATGGAACAAACAACAGCTTCATGCCCTCTTCTGACTGTAGCCTGGCAAGCTCGGGGAATTCAATATCGTAGCAAATCAATATGCCTATTCTACCGAAGTCAGTATCAAAGACGTTTAGCTTATCGCCCCCGCCCATAATCCAGGCTCTCTTCTCATGCGGCGTGGGGTGAATTTTGTATTGTGACTCCAGCGTGCCATCACGACGACAAAAATAGGAGACGTTGTATAAATTATCGCCCTCCATGACTGGCAGGGAACCGGCAATTATATTGATGTTATAGCTAACAGCCAGACGGGACACCTCTTCGATAATTTCTTCAGAAAATTCAGATAAAGCCTTGATAGAATCAATAGAATTTTTATGTGTATCAATTCCCATTAAAGGGGCATTGAAAAATTCTGGTAAAAGGGCTAGATCACATTGATAGTCAGAAAGTGCATCAATAAAAAATTCAACCTGTTGTATAAGTTCATCAACAGACTTCAGAGGTCTCATCTGCCATTGAACACAGCCAATCCTTGCCGATGTCTTGACGGCCCCGAACAGGGGGGTCTTCTCTTCGTCGTAATACAGGTTAGTCCATTCCAAGAGAGTAGCATACCCTTTGGACTCCTTGTCCTCTGGCAAATAGTCGCTTAGAACACGCTTGACTTCAAAATCGTTTGAAATTTGAAAAGTTAAAATTGGATCGTAAATCTCCTTCTTCTTAACCAGCTCAATATATTTCTGAGGTGACATATCTTTAGCGTGATTTCGGTAGTTCGGTATACGCCCACCCGCGACGATAGATTTAAGGTTCAGATTTTGGCAAAGCTCCTTCCTGGCTTCATACAACCGCCTACCAAGACGCATTCCCTGATAATCCAGATGAACGACAACCTCAGCACCGTACAAAACATCTCCCATCGGATCGTGAGTAGTGAGGTAAGCATCTCCGGTAATTTCATCATAGGTGTGGTAATCGCCAAATTTGTCGTAATCGACGATAAGCGAAAAAGCCGCAGCAATCACGGTACCGTGATCTTCAATACAGATTTGTCCCTCGGGGAAGGCAGATAGCTGAGCCCTGAATTTCTTCTCCGGCCAGGCACCCCCCATTTCGGGGTACACAAGATCCATAATATTCTTTATATCAGAATAGTCACTTAACTCGAGATTGCGCAGATTTAACTTGTGCTCTGAACCGTCGATAGATAAATTTTCGCTCATTTTGATTTAACCATTATAAAAAATTAAGAGATTACGGAAATTACTGACCATTCATAGAATGAATCGAAGCACTAGATATAGAATAGAAAATACAGCACGGCATTTTAATAAAAGATTTCATTTGCCGGAAGCTTTCCATATAAAACATCATGGCGAGGCCCATTTGTCATAGAAATCCCGATTGGATTATTCATATCCAGGGTGTAGTGCGAGCTGGTTAAGCACAACAGCTGACCCGCCCGATTTGCGAGGTCGGATTAACCGGCATTGAATTAAGGTCTGACCCTGCCCGACATCGATACGACCCCCTACAAGCCGACTCCTCGACCGCAGATAAAATAAGATGAAAAATGGCGGCACTCCACGTCTACAAACCGCGCCAAGCCCCCTCATGATACGCTCAGCCTGGACATCATGTGCGGCAAAGCGGAGTACCCTGAAAGCCGCGAGAGTAGTCAGGAGAGCGAGGCAACCCCACTACTACTATTTGCGGTCGGTTCTCATCCACACAACACAGCGACCCTCTACAAGCCGTCTGTCAGGCGCAATCAAATTAGGCAGTACAGGCAAAGCCGCCGTCGTCACGGGCGCAGCACGGGGTCAGGGGGCCGCCAGGTTGGTCCTCTTTCTGGCCTCAGACGGGAGCAGTTACCCCACCGGCTCAGAATTCATCATCGATGGCGGCTGGGCTGCTGGGTGTTCAATCGAAGGCTCTCAGAATGTCCGCAAGGCGATGTCTTCGCCAAGCCCTGACCCTATAAAACGTCGGCACTACAGTCAAAATATCTCAATCTCATCTAGAGAAATGCAGGTGAAGCAGATGCGTAATTACAAGACATGACCCCGCCTCCATGCTTGTTATGACACCGAAGCCACCCATTTTGTAACACCAATGGCTTCCATAATAAACTCGACCGACAACGCGGCTAGTATCATACCCATTATGCGTGTCAGAAGAGACGCCCCGCCATTCCCAATTATTTTTATGATCCCTCCGGAAAAGATCAGCAAAATTAGTGTGATTATCAAAACTGACAGCATAGTGGCTGTTGTGATAATTTGCTCCTGAATCGTATAGACATTATTATCAGTTATTAGAATAACCGCCAGAATTGCCCCAGGCGAGGCCGTGGCGGGGATTGCCAGTGGGAACACAGATATGTCATGTAGGGGTTCGCCTGCTTTGTTTGTCATAGTATCGGAAAATATCATCTGCAATCCGAATAAAAACAGAATCACACCTCCGGCGACCTGAAATGATATAATAAGACTAATACCCATTGCACCTAACAATAGCTGGCCGACGACAATCGCACCTGCCAAAATTAACGCAGCGTAAGTTATAGTTTTGTATGCAGTTTTTCTACGCTCAACAGCTGAAAGATTGGCTGTTAGCCCAGCAAAAAGCGCCATTGTACCTATAGGATCAATGGTAGCCCAAATAATTAGAAAATCGTGTGCTAATTTGTCCATAATTTCTACTGTTCTCTATATTTTATAGCGCCGCGAATTGCGGAATTTTGAGGGATGCGGAAAATTTTTGTGGCAATATAGACTTGTTATATTTCAAATCCTAATTCAGCTTGAGAATTAACAACTAGAATTTTTTAAAACGCTCATGGCTTACATATTACCTCTAAAGTCTTACCCAAACTCCCTGAGCCCGTAGAACTTAAATGATCTATCAATAGCAGCTACCATTCTGGATATCTTTTTGAATACCGAGCTATCTTTTCTGATTTCTCTGT
Organism: Gammaproteobacteria bacterium; assembly: GCA_022014175.1. Lineage (GTDB taxonomy): Bacteria > Pseudomonadota > Gammaproteobacteria > Immundisolibacterales > JAKLLR01 > JAKLLR01. Next base: position 10,779 of record JAKLLR010000052.1, read on the forward strand.
AGCGCAATGATTGATTTCGGTAGAATACACATCTATTATCCAACCACCGCCGTCGTAATCGTTGCAAAGCCTAAGGGGTATTTACTGGTCGTGTTTCCAGCCTCCGAATTTATCTCAATTTCAACGTTTTTAGAAATTTTATATGCAGTAGATATTCGCTCGAATCTGGCTTCAAAATCACTAGAGAAATTCTTAAGGGATTTCTTAATATCAGAAATATTGCCAAACGGTCGTTTATACCTAATGTCCAGCCAGCACTTCATTCCCGTACCAATCGGATACAGCGCTAGCTCATTATTTAGCATTGAAATCAAAGGAATTCGGCTTCTTCCAACCCTTTTACTCGAAGGCAGGACTCTGTGGTTCTGGTTTAACCTTCACACCTCTACAGCGATCTCCGAATTCAGGAGAAAATCTGGTGGTATATTTCCGTCTGGTTCGCACCTTAATATTCCAAGAGTTTTTAGATATTTTTCAGCTATTTCTTCATCATAATTCATTTATTTTACAGAGAAATATAACAGCTATCGATAAAAACTCGGATATTAAATTATTAGACGGAACAGGTATCACTCCAGCTGCCTTTCACGACTTCTTGACAAATTTGGTCGAAATCACAACTCGCTGGCCCTGCACTCGGCCTTCGATCTGTTCAGCGTTGTCCGCTACCAATGATATACCCCTAACGGCAGTGCCCGGTTCGGCGGTAAAACTGCGCCTTTTACGTTCAGGTCTTTATGTCAGGGTCACGCCCCCCGCTTCAAGGGGTGCCCCATGACTATCCAGATGTTTAATGGTGTTCTCACCCTCCGCCGGGGCAGTGCCTGATTCTCCCCAAGCGAGAGTTTCAGGATCCAGATGGATTGTCGAACAGGCCCGCTGCTTTTTGCCCGCGTCGCGGGGTTCAGCTCGGTGTAAACTGGCTCACAGGATAGTGACGTTTGTTGTACTTGGCACATACGCCCTCAAGTAGTGGATAATGCGACCATTGTTCACCGCTTTGCTCAGGCCAATGCAGCCCGGCAAGGTCCACCACGCAAACAACAGGGAGACCCTAAATGGCTAATAACCCCACACTCCACACCACCGCCACAAGCCGCAGCGAGCAGTCGGTACTGGCCACCAACAAGGTGCTGCGCAATACCTACGCCCTGCTCTCTATGACGCTGCTGTTCAGCGCCGCTACAGCAGGTTTGGCCATGACCCTGGACCTGCCCCACCCGGGGTTGATTGTCTCGCTGCTGGTGATGTTTGGTGGCCTGTTTCTGATTCACACCCTGAAAAACAGTGTTTGGGGCCTGGCGGCAACCTTCGCCTGGACCGGCTTTCTGGGCCTGAGCCTGGGGCCGATGCTTAATGCCTACATTCAGGCCTTCAGTAATGGGCACCAGCTGATCATGATGGCGATGGGCGGGACAGGCATCACCTTCCTGGGGCTGTCAGCCTATGTGCTCAAATCCCGCAAGGATTTCAGCTTTATGGGCGGCATGCTGATGGCGGGCATGATCGTTGCGATACTGGGCATGATTGCGCTGATGTTCTTCCAGGTGCCGGCTGCATCCCTCGGCCTGAGCGCCATGATCGTGCTGCTGATGTGCGGATTTATTCTCTATGACACCAGCAATATCGTTCAGGGCCACCAGACCAACTACATTCTGGCCACCGTGGGGTTGTACCTGAATCTCTATAACCTGTTCATTCATCTGTTACACCTGCTCGCGGCATTCAGCGGCGACGACTAAGCCACGCCGAGCCAAGCCGCCGGACCGGCATAAAAAACCCCGCTAACGCGGGGTTTTTTATGGGCTCAGCCAAACCCGTCTGGGCTCCGCCGGGCTATTCCGGGCCGCGGTCGTGATTTGCACAGCGGTGCACCTCCACCGAGACATGGCCCAGCTTGAGGTGATCCGGCAGACGGGCCTTGTACGCTGCCGGCTCTGCCGGATGGTCGGCGACCAGGGAAATAATGGCGGAGTAGAGGTTGGGGGCGATAGACCAGACGTGGAGGTCGGTGACACGGCTATCCCGATCCTGTTCAATGCTGTTGCGGATCTTCTGCCGCAGGGCGTCGGGGCCCTGGCGATCCAGCAGCACCGCACTGGTGGCGCGCAGCAGACCAATCGACCACCAACTGACCAGCACCGCACCCACCAGACCCATGACCGGGTCCATCCACCCCAGACCGAGATATTTGGCCGCAAGCAGAGCGATGATCGCCAGCACCGAAGTGAGGGCATCTGCCAGCACATGCAGGTAGGCTGATTTCAGGTTGTGGTCGTGATGATGGTCGTGGCCGTGCTCGTGATGCGCATTATCACCGTGATCATGATTATCGACCCCCAGAATAAAGACGCTGGCACCGTTCACCAGCAAACCAAGCACGGCGACAAAAATCGCCTGATTGAAAATGATCTCAACCGGTGCAACGAGCCGACCGGCACTCTCCCAGATCATTAAGAGCGCAAACATCGCCAGCAGTACCGCACCGGTGAATCCACCCAGGGCGTTGATCTTGCCGGTGCCAAAACTGTATTCAGCATTGTGGGCGTGGCGGCGGGCATACACGTAGGCAAAGGCGTTGATACCCAGGGCGACCGCGTGGGAGGCCATGTGCAGACCATCCGCCAGCAGCGCCATGGAGCCGTAGAGCAGGCCGGCACCGATCTCCACCACCATCATGATGGCGGTAATGGCAATCACGATATGGGTGCGGGATTCGCCCGCCCGCTTCTGCTCCTGACCAAAACTGTGGGTGTGTTGCCAGGTACCAAGGTTGTCGCTGTGCATGGTTATCGGTTCATCCGAGGTTGGTGATGATCGGCTGCCGTAGCCTGCTGTGACCACCCTCACGGGCACAGGTGAAAACAGCACAACGGGGCACCCATCCTGCCACAGAAAAATTGGGCGCGTGAAATATGGCAACGGCAGACATCAGTAGTAGATGGCCTGAACAGGCTCTTGCAGACGTGGTTTGTCTACAATGCTGTTTTTTTGGCGGTTGTTTTAAGCCGCTTTACGCTGTTGTCAGCTGGGAAGTAAAGCTGTCAGCACCGGTGGAGGCTGAGGCCGGAATCGAACCGGCGTACACGGCTTTGCAGGCCGCTGCATGACCACTCTGCCACTCAGCCCTTGAAATCTTCCCGGTGGCGGCCTTCAAGCCGGGCAAATTCTACCGCATTGTCCGGACATGTTGCAGCTTGCGCTGTCCGGAATAAAAAGCCCCGGCGCTGCCGGGGTGCGGGGTCTCAGGCCCTGCCATTCGACCACCGCGTTGCTGGCTGGAATCGTTTCAGACAAGGCGCGAGGCGCGAAGCTTGGTAATCTCCAAGCGAGTGCCGGGCAACGCCGTGTGGGACGATTCCAGTCGCAACCCGCAGGGACGGGGTCCACTGCGATATCGACTGCGTCAAACCTCGCTCAGGTACATCAAGTACCTTCGTTCGGTTTTCCTTGTCGCTAAACGCATTGGACCGCCGTCGCGGCGGTCCAATGGCAGGGTCTGGGACCCGAAACTTGGAGCGGGAAACGAGACTCGAACTCGCGACCCCAACCTTGGCAAGGTTGTGCTCTACCAACTGAGCTATTCCCGCGTTGAGGCTGGGTATTTTAGGGCCACCAGCAGAACTGTCAACCCTTTGGGACGAAACAGTGCCTGTCAACTGGCGAAAACGCCAGCAACTGCGACTTAATGATCGGCGTCTTTCAGCGCCCGCCATGCAGCAAAGAGGTATTCGAACATGCTCCACAGCGTCAGGGCCGCAGCGGCAACCAGCAGGATGAGGCCCGTATCGTAGACACCCAGGCTCATGTCGCCGATTTCCACCGGCCAGACCAGTACGTCGTGGCGGAAAATCAGGAACCCTATCGCCAGCATCTGCATCGTGGTCTTGATCTTGCCCAGCGGACTGACCGAAATACGGCCACGAATGCCGATTTCCGCCGTCCACTCCCGCAACGCGGAAACCGTGATTTCCCGGCCGATGATGACCGCCGCCGGCAGGGCCAGCCAGATCGTGGTGTCGACCTGCACCAACAGGACCAGCGCCACGGCGACCATGATCTTGTCGGCAACGGGATCCAGGAAGGCACCGAAACTCGATACGACCTTCCAGCGCCGTGCAAGCCAGCCATCGAACCAGTCGGTAACACCGGCGACGAAGAACACGATCGTCGCCAGCAGTGGAGCCCACGGCGTAGGCAGGTAAAACACGATCACGAAGATCGGCACCAGTACGACGCGGAACCAGGTCAATGCCAACGGCAGGCGTGCCTGCCAGGTCGGTACCCTTGTTTCAGTTGCTGCCGTGGAAGTATTCATAAACCCGCTTTGCCAATTCCTTGCTGATTCCCTTAACCTGCCGCAGGTCGTCGATACCGGCCCGGGCAACCCCTTGCAAGCCACCGAATTCCTTGAGCAATTGCTGCCGACGTTTCGGTCCCAGCCCTTCGATGCTTTCCAGCGTCGATTCCTTGCGCGCCTTGCCGCGTCGATGCTGATGGCCAGCCACGGCAAAGCGATGGGCTTCGTCGCGAATCTGCTGGATCAGGTGCAAGGCGGGTGAATCCGCCGCCAGTATAATCGGGAGCTCCTGTCCCGCCAAAAGTATCTGTTCCAGGCCCGGTTTGCGCGTCGGCCCTTTCGCCACCCCGGCCACCAGTACGCCGTCCACCTGCAACTCTTCCAGTACGTTGACGGCCTGCGAGACCTGGCCCTTGCCGCCATCCACCAGCAGGA
>JAKLLR010000138.1 GCA_022014175.1 Gammaproteobacteria bacterium
TGGCGGAGAGGGAGGGATTCGAACCCTCGGTACGGATTAACGTACACACGCTTTCCAAGCGTGCTCTTTCGGCCGCTCAGACACCTCTCCAAACAGGGTGTTGCAATGTGCAGCGGCGCATAGGTTAGACCAGACGCCCCGGGTCCGCAACGAAATCAACCGATCAAAATCCCGTAAAACTGTTTCCGCAGCAGACTTCCACCAGGGTCATATCATCAATCAGCTCCGCTCCGGCGTGTGCCTGAACCTGTGCGAACACCTGTTTCGCCCGGTTGCTCCTGGAGTCCCTGGTCTTGATATGACTGAGACAGTTTCTTAACCGCTCCACGCCAAACTCCGTGGCCTCGAATTCCCCGCCACGGGCTTCACTGACCCCATCCGAATAGAGATAGAGCCGCGGGTCCACAGCCTCACGACTGTCAAAGGTGGTAATTTCAGGATTAAATTGTGCCGGACCAACGATGCCCAGGGCCAGACTGGCTGAGGGGAAGTCCTGTAACGTCGAGCCATCGGCATCTATGCAAAGGGCGGGGGGGCAACCACCGTTCCATGCTTCGATCTCTCCGTTCTCAGTATCAATGCCAACCACTATCGCCGCGACGAACCGCCCTTTCAGCAGTACTCGGTTGAGCTTGCTGTTTAAGGCTATGACCAGATCACGAATACTGCAATCCCGTGCGGTCATGCTGTAGAAGGTGTCCGTGACCGGAAGGGTCGTTAGCCCGGCGGCCAGCCCGTGCCCCATGGCATCACCCAGCAACACATGAAGTCGGCCGCCAGGCGTTCTCGCGACTGCGACGATATCGCCATTAAAACTGGAACTGGGCGCCGACAGGATCGATAGACGGGGCTCATTGATCTCCTCGAGTCGATTGAGCTGCCGGAATACCGACTGGGCGATCTGGAACTCTTCGGCTTCTCGACTGCTTTGTTCCGCTATCTCCCGGGCTTGTCGCTTGAGTAGCTCCCTCATCCTGGCAATCCGCTCCATCGCGGCGATTTTTGCTTGCAGCACAATTTTGCTGACGGGCTTGATCAGATAGTCATCGCCGCCAGAATGAATGCCTTCCGCCAGATCACTGTCCTGCACTCTGGCACTTAGAAATATGATCGGAACCCACTCTTCGCCGAGCACGTTCCGAATCTGCCGGGTCGCCTCATGGCCATCCATCACCGGCATCATGACGTCCATCAGCACCAGGTCGGGAGTATTGGCCCGCACGGCCGCCACGGCAATTGCGCCATTTTCCGCGACCTCGACCTCGTGACCCATCTGCTCAAGATAGCGACGCACCACCAGAACATTCGTACGCGTATCGTCAACCAACAGCACCCGCATCTGTTATTCCTGAGTAGAGTGTCTGATTCTGATCAAGTCGGACCAGGCTATCTTATCGGTCGCCCACGGAAGGAGTTGAGCCGCGGTCGGATTTTCGCCCCAATTCCGCCAGTTTCTGTACCTGAATACTATTCATCTCCTGCCAATCTCCGGCTCTTAGCTCCCTCGGCAGGACAATTGGTCCGAAGCTGGCGCGACTCAGGCGACTCACCTGACAGCCGACCGCTTCCCAGAGTCGCCGGACGATACGGTTTCGACCCTCGTGCAATACAACTCGATACCAGCTGTTGGCGCCCCGCCCGCCAATCAAAGTAATCTCATCGAAGGCTGCCCGACCATCCTCCAGTTCCACCCCCTGTCCCAGCCGATCCAGCATGGCATCATCGACCCGCCCAAGCACCCGCACGATGTAACAACGGGCCAGACCACTGCTCGGGTGCATCAACTCCCCCGCCAGCTGACCGTCATTGGTAAACAGCAGCAGGCCCGAGGTGTTAATGTCGAGCCGACCGATGGAGATCCAGCGGCTGTTGTGGAGCGGGGGCAGATTTTCGAACACCGTGGGCCGCCCTTCGGGATCGGAGCGGGTGCAGATCTCGTGGGCCGGTTTATGGTAGATCAGTACCCGGGTCACCGGCGATGCAAAGGTGACTTTGACCGGCTCTCCCCGTACCAGGATCGCGTCACCCGGAGAGACTTTCAGCCCCAGCTCCGCAACTTTGCCGTTGACCCTGATTTCGCCAGCTGCGATCCAGCTCTCCACGGCCCGACGGGATCCTAAACCCGCCTGCGCGAGGGCCTTCTGCAGCCGAACCGGGGCCACATCACTGGCCGGCACCCCCGGGGCGGAGATCGGATCAGATCGTCTGCGCGCCGCGCCTGACGGGGTTCTGTTGCCGCCACCCCGTTTGTCGGGTTGGTGTTTAGTCGACATTATTTACGACCAGCATCAGCTGCGGGTCCAGTTGATTGAGCTCTTTGACCTCCTGAATCGGCGGAAGCTCGTCCAGGCTGGACAGATTGAAGTGGTCGAGAAAGGCGGGGGCGGTTCCGTAGACACCGGGGCGGCCCGGTAATTCCTTCTGCCCGATCCGTTTGACCCAGCCCCTATCCACCAGCGTACGCATGATAGTCGAGCTGACCCCAACCCCGCGGATCTCCTCAATTTCGGCTCGGGTGACCGGCTGTCGATAGGCGATGATGGCCAGAGTTTCGAGCAGTGCCCGGGAGTACTTCGGGGCCCGATCGACCCACAGTTTCATCACCTGCTCGGTATACTGCTGACGCAACTGAAAGCGGAAACCGCTGGCGACCTCTTTGATTTCAACTGCGCGTGCCGCATAGATCCCGTGCAGTATCTCGATGCCCGCCCGGATCTCCTGCCGAGTCACCCGCTCCTCCCCTAACAGCGCCCGCAGCCGATCGAGGGAGAGGGGTTCGCCCGCAGCAAACAGAAGTGCCTCCAGGGCCTGGGCCGTCTGCTCGAGCTCCGTACTGCTCACCTGACGCTACGCACGTGTATCGGGCCGTAGGGCTCAGTCTGAACTACCTCCAGCAGGGCCTCTTTCACCAGTTCCAGTAGCGCGATAAAGGTGACTACAATCCCGGCTCGCCCCTCGGTCGGATCGAACAGGGATTCAAAGGGGAAGAAATCGGGCCCATCCAGTCGCTGCAGGATACCGCTCATCCGCTCCCGTACCGAAAGTTTCTCCTCTTCGACATTGTGATGCTGACGGATCTTGGACCGCTCCAGAACCAGACTGAGGGCGTCGAGCAGTTCGGGCAGTGAGGCTTTCGGTTCAGGCCGAGATTGATCCCTCTTCCCCGGTGGCAGATCCACCGCTACCGCAAACAGATCCCGTCCCATTTGCGGCAGGTTGGAGAGCGTCTCCGCAGCGTTTTTGAACTGCTCATACTCCTGCAACCGGCGAATCAGCTCTGCCCGGGGATCAATCTCCTCATCCTCCTCATTCTGCCGCCGGGGCAGCAGCATGCGGGACTTGATCTCAGCCAGAACCGCCGCCATCACCAGGTAATCCGCAGCGAGTTCAAGCCGAACCAGCTTCATCGCCTCGACATAAGTCATGTACTGACGGGCCACATCAGCCAGCGGAATCGCCAGAATATCAAGGTTCTGGCGACGGATCAGATAGAGCAGCAGATCAAGCGGCCCCTCAAAGGTATCCAGAAAAACATCCAGAGCATCCGGCGGAATATAGAGATCCCGGGGCAGCTCGGTGACCGGCTGGCCAGCCACGTAGGCGAGGGCAAGCTCAGTCTGGACCGGCGTTGTTTCCGTAGGAGTCGGCACTAGCGGTAATCCAGCCCCATCGCTGCCCTCACCTCCTCCATGGTCTCTCTGGCTACATCCCGGGCCGCTT
>JAKLLR010000053.1 GCA_022014175.1 Gammaproteobacteria bacterium
GATAACCGGACAGCTCAATACGGGCTACGGTCAGTGGCTGGTCAAGGCCATCCACGACCCCCGGATAAGCCGGCAACATCAGTCGCAGATCGTGTCCCAGCCCCATCAGCGCTGGCGGCAGACTGCCCGCCACATCTCCCAGACCGCCGGTTTTGACCAGGGGGTAGACCTCGCTCACCACGAACAGCACCCGCAGCGGCAGGGTCAGGGATTGAACCGGGCGCTGAGCCCGCTGCCGAACCGGCCCGCTAGTGGCCATCCGGCACCAGAATCAGGGCGGCCAGGGGCGGCAATACCAGGTTCACAGACCAGGGCTGTCCCATCCAGGGGATCGGCTCCGCCTGCACTACCCCCCAGTTGCCCATATTGCCGCCGCCGTAATGTTCAGAGTCGGAGTTCAATACCTCCCGATACCCCCCCGGCCGGGGCACCCCCAGCCGATAATCAAACCGAGGGACAGGGGTACAGTTCAAAGCCACCACAGCCTGCTCCGAACCTGCCTGGCGGAGATAAACCAACACCGATTGATCACTGTCGTGGCAGTCAATCCAGTCGAAACCAGCGTGGTCGAAATCGAGCCGGTGCAGCGCTGGCAGAGTGCGATAGAGCCGGTTCAAATCTGCAACCAGCCGCTGCAGACCCTGGTGGGGGGTGTAATCCAGCAGATGCCAGTCCAGCGAAGCGTCGTGGTCCCACTCCCGCCACTGACCAAATTCACAGCCCATAAACAGCAATTTCTTGCCACTCATGGTGAACATGTAGCTGTAGAGCAGCCGCAGATTGGCAAATCGCTGCCAGTCATCCCCGGGCATTTTGCTCAGCATGGCGCCTTTACCGTGCACCACTTCGTCGTGGGAAAAAGGCAGCACGAAATTTTCGGTGAAGGCGTAGAGCAGACCAAAGGTCAGACGGTCGTGGTGATAGCGCCTGTGTACCGGCGCCTTGCTGAAATACTCCAGAGTGTCGTGCATCCAACCCATATTCCACTTCATGGCGAAGCCCAACCCGCCCAGCCAGGGAGGGCGGGAGACCTGAGGCCAGGCAGTGGACTCCTCAGCAATCACCAGGGCCCCCGGATGTTCGCTCTGGGCGACCGAGTTGAGCTCCTGCAGAAAGGTGATGGCGTCCAGATTCTGGTTGCCACCGTAAACATTGGGAATCCAGTCCCCGGGCTCCCGGGAGTAATCCAGGTAGAGCATCGAAGCCACCGCGTCCACCCGCAGGCCATCCAGATGCATCTCCTCCAGCCAGTAGAGGGCGCTGGCCAGCAGAAAATTGCGCACCTCGTTACGGCCGTAATTGAAAATCAGTGTGCCCCAGTCCCGGTGCTCGCCCAGACGCGGGTCCTCATGTTCATAGAGGGCGGTACCGTCAAACCGGGCCAGGGCAAATCCATCCTTCGGGAAATGGCCGGGCACCCAGTCAAGCAGCACCCCGATCCGGTTGCGGTGGCAGAGATCCACCAGATAACGGAACTCATCCGGAGGACCAAAGCGGGCAGTTGGCGCAAAGTAACCGGTGGTCTGATAACCCCAGGAGGCGTCCAGAGGGTGCTCGGTCACCGGCAGCAGTTCGATATGGGTAAAGCCCAGATTGCTGACATGCTCCACTAGCTGCCGACCGGCTTCCCTATAGTCGAGATAACCGCCCTGCTCGTCCCGCCGCCAGGAACCGAGATGCACCTCATATATGCTCATAGGGGCGTGTAACCAGTCCGCCTCCGCCCGGAGCCGCAGCCACTCCTGATCCTGCCACTGGTATTCTGAGGGTGCTGCAACCACGCTGGCCGTACGCGGTCGCAGTTCGAACTGCTGACCGTAGGGATCGGCTTTCATCATCAGTTCACCGCTATCGCGGTTACGGATCTCAAACTTGTAACAGGCCCCTGGACTGATGCCGGGAATAAACAGCTCCCAGACCCCGTTGTCCCTGATCCGCATGGGGTGGCGCCGCCCGTCCCAATGGTTGAAGTCCGCCACCACGCTCACCCGTTCTGCGTTAGGGGCCCAGGTCGCAAACAGCACCCCCTCAATCCCCTCATGACAGATCGGGTGAGCCCCAAGACAACGGTAGAGATGCCAGTGCCGACCATCCCGAAAAAGGCTCAGATCATAATCCGGAATAACCGGCAGAAAACAGTAGGGGTCATAAGCCTGATGGAGCTGCCCCGAACCATCAGTCCAGCGCAGTTGGTACCGATCCGGCACCTCAGCGGCAGCGCCGCTCCACTGAAACAGATCACTCTCTCCGACCCGCTCCAGCGCCCTGTTCGATTGGCTGAAAGAGACCTCCCGGGCGTCGGGAATCAGCACCCGAACCCGTTTTTTTGCACCACAAGAGTGCGCGCCCAGCAGGCTAAAGGGGTCGTGGCAACGGGCCTCAAGCAGGGGCTCGAACTCCTTTAAAACCACTTCTGCTGGTTGCTCTCTGACTTGAATCAAACCTGACACCCTCTGGCTCGTTACAGTGTTACCTGAGAAATTCATGCAAGAACAGGTTTTTTAGCCCGGAATTTCAGAATGGCCCCAAACTTGCCCTGATTCCCACTTCCGATGGATGAATAGCATTATGGCCCCATACCACAGCCAACGATTTGTCAGCCGACTGACTCGCGAAACCATGGCGCTGGTGCTGGCGGGCGGGCGTGGCTCCAGACTCCGGGAGCTGACCATGTGGCGGGCGAAGCCGGCCGTGCCCTTTGGCGGCAGTTTTCGGATCATCGACTTCCCCCTCTCCAACTGCGTTAACTCTGGCATCCGCCAGATCGGGGTCCTGACCCAATACAAGGCTCACTCCCTGATTCGCCATCTGCAGCAGGGCTGGAGCCATATGCGGGGTGATTTTGGCGAGTTCCTTGAACTGCTGCCGGCCCAGCAGCGGATCGAGACCTCCTGGTACGCGGGCACCGCTGACGCGGTCTATCAGAATCTGGATATCATTCGCTCGCACAGCCCGGAATACGTACTGATTCTGGCCGGTGACCATATCTACAAGATGGATTACGGCCCCATGCTGGCTGACCACGTCGAGCAGCAGGCGGATGCCACCGTCGGCTGCATCGAGGTGCCGCTGGAGCAGGCCAGTGCCTTCGGCGTGATGTCGGTGGATAGCGACTCCCGTATTCGCAGTTTCGCCGAAAAACCGGAGCAACCCGAAGCGGCCCCCGGCCGGGAAGATGCGGCCCTCGCCTCCATGGGCATATACGTCTTCAACACCCGCTTCCTGCTCGAACAGCTGATACGGGACGCTGACGAGCCCTATTCACAACATGATTTCGGCAAAAACATCATCCCATCCATCATTGATGACCACCAGGTGTTGGCCTACCGCTTTCGTGACACCCGGGGTAACAACCAGGGTTACTGGCGGGACGTCGGCACGGTGGATGCCTTCTGGGAGGCTAATTTAGAGCTGATCGGGGTGACCCCGGAACTCAACCTCTACGATGAGAAATGGCCAATCTGGACCTACCAGCAGCAGCTGCCCCCCGCCAAGTTTATATTCGATGATGAAAACCACCGGGGTATGGCTGTAGACTCCATGGTCTCCGCCGGATCGGTCATCTCGGGGGCGCTGGTACGACACTCCCTGATTTTCAGTGCGGTAAGAGTTGAGTCCCACAGCCAGGTCGAGTCATCAGTGATCCTGCCCAACACCACCATCGGACGGGATTGTGTTATCCGCAAGGCGATCATCGACAGGGGCTGTATGATCCCCCAGGGCAGCCGCATCGGCGTCGATCCGGCTGAAGATGCAACCCGGTTTCATGTCAGCCCGGGAGGCGTGGTGCTGGTCACCCCCGAAATGCTAGGGCAGCAGATGCACCATGTCCGCTAAACACCCCCTCAAAGTTGTGCTCTGCTGGCACATGCATCAGCCGGAGTATCGGGACAGCAACAGTGGCGTCCATCATCTGCCCTGGAGTTATCTCCACGCGATCAAGGATTACTCCGACATGGCGGCCCATCTGGAGTCGGTGCCCGGCGCCCGGGCTGTCGTGAATTTCGCTCCGATCCTGCTGGAGCAGATCGACGACTACAGCCAGCAGATTCACCGCTTTCTGCACGATGGCAGCACGATTCTCGACCCCCTGCTGGCAGCCCTGGCAAACCCGGTCAGCGCCCACGACCCGGACACCCGCCTGCAGCAGATCAAGCACTGCCTGCGGGCCAGCCGTGAACGCATCATCGAGCGCTTCGAGCCCTATCGCAAGCTGGCGGAACTGGCGGACTGGGTTCTGCAGCACCCCGCTGGCCTGATCTATCTGGGAGACGCCTTCTTTACCGATCTGCTGGTCTGGTATCACCTCGGCTGGATGGGGGAGTCGCTGCGCCGCAGTGACCCCCGGGTCAAGCAGCTGATGGATCAGGCCAGTAACTACACCCTGCATGACCGGCGAATGCTGATCGAGTTGATCGGCGAGGTCATGACCGATCTGATTCCCCGCTATCGCAAGCTGGCAGAGAGCGGTTGCGCAGAGCTGGCGATGTCGCCCTACGCCCACCCCATCGTGCCCCTGCTGCTGGACCTGGAGAGCGCACGGGAGGCGATGCCGGACGCAGTACTGCCGGTGATGGCCCATTACCCTGGGGGGGAGGCACGGGCACGCTGGCATATCGAGAAGGGGCTGAAAACCTTCAAGCACTACTTCAAGCAGACCCCTGTGGGTTGCTGGCCCTCGGAAGGCGGAGTCAGTCAGACCACCCTGAGCCTGCTGGCTGAATATGGCTTCAAGTGGACCGCCAGCGGTGGTGGTGTGCTGCAAAACAGCCTGAACCATCAACACCAGCCCCACAAGCACCCCAGCTGCATCCACCACGCCGGCCGGGTGGAGGGTGCGGATATCAACTGCTACTTTCGGGATGACGGGCTGTCGGATCTGATCGGCTTCGAATACGCCTCATGGCACGCCGATGATGCGGTGGCGAACCTCCTGCACCACCTGGACGGGATTTCTGACAAGTGTGAGCAACCGGGCAATGTAGTCACCATTATTCTGGACGGGGAGAACGCCTGGGAGTACTACCCGGAAAATGGTTATCACTTCCTGCAGGCCCTCTACGCTGGCCTCGCCGCCCATCCGCAGATCGAACTGAGCACTTTTTCCGACGTTCTGCCAAAATCGGACGACCAGTGCATCGAATTACCGACCCTGGTTGCAGGCAGCTGGGTCTACGGCACTTTTTCCACCTGGATCGGCAGCCCGGACAAGAACCGGGGCTGGGATCTGCTGGACGCAGCGAAACTGACCTTTGATGCAGTCATGGGACAAAAAACTCTCTCCCCGGAACAGCGAACCCGGGCTGAACGACAACTTGCCGTCTGCGAAGGATCCGACTGGTGCTGGTGGTTCGGCGACTACAACCCCGCCACGTCGGTGAGCGATTTCGAACATCTCTACCGCATGCACCTGAGCACCCTCTATCACCTGCTTGGAGTCGAGCCGCCGGAAGAGCTGACCCGGGAGATCAGCCACGGCCATGGGGACCCCGCCATGGGCGGTGCCATGCGGCCAGGGCAGGCGCAGAAGACGTGAAAACTTGAAACTGGAGAGCCGTCAGGCGGGGGTGCTTCTGCACCCCACCTCCCTGCCCGGCCCGTTTGACTCTGGCGACCTGGGACACGACGCCTACCGCTTCGTTGAATTTCTCCAGCACGCTGGGTTTCAGGCCTGGCAGACCCTGCCCCTGGGGCCGGTACATGCGGACCGTTCCCCCTATCAGACCCTTTCGGCACATGCTGGCAACCCGCTGCTGATCAGTCTCCACTGGCTGCTGGACCAGGGCTGGCTGGCGCGGCTGCCGGCCCCGGCAGGTCCGGTGAACGATGCCGTCAGATTCAAGGCGCTTAAACAGGCCCGGATCGGCTTCGAGCAATTGGCCTCCGCTGAGTGGCAACGCCGGTACGCCGGATTCGTCGCCAGCGTCGGTGACTGGCTGGAGGATTACGCCCTTTTTATCGCCATCCGCAACCACCGACACGGGGAGTTCTGGGTGGAGTGGCCGACCCCGCTGCGGGAGCGGGATCTGGCAGCCCTGCGCCAGGCCCGCACCGAGTTGGCAGATGCGGTGGAGCAGGTCCGCTTCGAGCAGTTTCTGTTTCACACCCAGTGGCAGGAGTTAAAACAGTACGCTGCTGATCATGGGGTTGAGCTGATCGGTGACATGCCGATCTTTGTGGCCCACGACAGCGCCGACGTCTGGACCCGGCCCAAGCTGTTCGCGCTGCAGCCGGATGGCCACGCGGAATCAGTCGCCGGGGTTCCACCGGACTACTTTTCAGCTACCGGCCAGCGCTGGGGCAATCCTCACTACAACTGGCCGGCCATGGAGAAGGAGCGGTTCCAGTGGTGGCTGCGCCGAATGGAGTCTCAATTGGGGCTGTTTAACTGGGTCCGGATCGACCACTTCCGGGGCTTCGAATCCTACTGGTCGATCCCCGCCGAATCAGAGACTGCGATCAACGGTGTCTGGGCCCTCGCCCCCGGCGAGAAACTGCTGCGGAGACTCAAGCGCAGCTTCCCGGTTTTGCCCCTTATTGCGGAAGATCTAGGCATCATCACACCGGAGGTCGAGGCCCTGCGGGACAAATTTGATCTGCCGGGCATGAAAATTCTGCAGTTCGCCTTCGACAGCGATGCCGATAACCCCTACCTGCCCCACAATCACCTGCCCAATTGCGTCGTCTACACCGGTACCCACGATAACAACACCACCCTGGGTTGGTATCAGAGCCTCCGCAGCGACCAGCAGCAACGCGTCCTGACCTATCTCGGGCACCCCGGAGAAACCATGCCCTGGCCGCTGATACGCGCCGCCCTGGCATCGGTGGCCAACCTGGTGATCGTGCCGATGCAGGATCTGCTGGCGCTGGATGGCAACCATCGCATGAATGTCCCTGGCACCACCGAAGACAACTGGCTGTGGCGATTCGACTGGTCACAACAGCCTGCTGGCCTGGATAAACAACTGGCGGAACTCAACCGCATCTATGGCCGCTGCCCGTCGAGTTAGAGCCAGATCATGCAGCCGGTTTCAAACGGATGAGCCAACACCGGGTCGAAGGGATATATCCGGATTTTCAGTTGCTGCAGTCCCGACAGGGTGACTGGCTCATCCAGTTTGAAGAGGTGATCACCCGGCTGAAGAGCCTCGTCAGGCGACTCGTCAGACGCCATGCGAAAAGTCAGCTGGCTGGCAAACTCACCCTCTTCCATCTGCCCGAAGAGGCACTCCACCTGTACATCATCCGCGGTCAGTCCATTTAAACTGGCCACCACCTGCACGGTCAGGCTCTCACTACTGAAGAGAGTTGGCGGCACGGGGGCCAGCAGCCTGAGGCTCACCCCGGGCCAGAGACTCCGTATCCGGGTTTTCCAACTGGCCAGGGTCTCGGCGGCGGCACCCTCGTTAGCGCTCATCAATCGTTGATGTTTCATTGCGGGCACATAGAAATCCCGTAAATAGTCCATCACCATGCGCACGGAGTTGTACTGGGGCAGAATGCTCTTCATCGAGGCCCTGGCCAGATTGACCCACGCGGACGAAAAACCCTGATTAGCACGAGCGTAATAGGTCGGGACGACCTGCTCCTCCAGGATGTTGAAAAGATCGTTACCTTCGGCCCGGTCCCGGGAGCCCGGATCAAAACCGACCTCATGGGGCAGAATCGCCCAACCGTTTTGGCCGTTGTAACCCTCCCCCCACCAGCCATCCAGCACACTCAAATTCAGCACGCCATTGATAGCCGCCTTTTCGCCACTGGTGCCGCTCGCTTCCATCGGATACTCGGGGGTGTTCAACCAGACATCCACACCGGAGACCAGCTTGCGGGCCAGAGCCATATCGTAACCCTCGACCAGGATGACCTTGCCGAGAAACTGGGGCTGTCGGCTGAATTCAAAAATGGTGCGAATCAACTCCTGCCCCGGTTCATCAGCAGGGTGAGCCTTGCCAGCGAGAATGATGACCACGGGTCGCTCGGGATTACCCAGCAGTGCCGCCAGACGCTCGGGCTGGGAAAACAGCAGCGCGGCCCGTTTATAGGTGGCAAAACGACGGGCAAACCCGATCACCAGCGGCTGGGGATTCAGCGGATCCAGCAGCCCGGTGGCCTTATCGATGAAGGCATCACCGAACCCGGCCCGCGTTAACTGCCGCCGGTAGCGCTCCCCCACCGACTTAAACATCAGGGATTTCAGCTCCTGCCGCAGGCTCCAGAGGCGGTGATCCGGAATCTCGTCAAGGCACTCCCAGTATTTGACACTCAACAACTCGTTACGCCACTCCCGGAAGCGGCTATCCAGCAGGTTCAGCCACTCCTGGGCCATAAAGGTCATCACATGGACCCCGTTGGTGACATATCGCAACGGGTTCTCCCGGGCCGGAATCTGGGGCCAGACGTAGCCCTCCATCCGCGCTGCCACACTGCCGTGAATCCGACTTACCCCGTTATGAAAACGGGAGCCCCGCAGCGCCAGCGAGGTCATATTGAAACCACCGTTATTGGTCGGGGTCTCGCCCAGGGCAAGAAATTCGTGGAGATCCATCTCCAGCTGATCAAGGTAACCATCAAAGTAGTGCTCGATCTGCCCCCGGGAGAAAATATCGTGTCCCGCCGGCACTGGCGTGTGGGTGGTGAAGATGGTGCCGGCAGCGACCCGTTCAAGCGCCCCGGCGGAGGACATGCCCTGACCCACATACTCCCGAATCCGCTCCAGAATCTGGAACGCGGCATGCCCCTCGTTGATATGCCAGGCTGTAGGCTCAAGAACCAGTGCTCGCAGAGCCCGCACACCGCCAACGCCGAGCACAATCTCCTGCTGAATTCGGGTTTCGGAATCTCCGCCGTAGAGCTGACGCGTAATCCCGCGATCAGGCTCCTGGTTCATGGGCAGGTCACTGTCCAGCAGATAGAGGCGAATGTGGCCCGCCCTGGCTTGCCAGACCTTGAGCGTAATCACCCGCCCGGGCAGATCAACCGTCACATGTAACTCATTGCCAGCCGGGTCCAGGGCCGGCTCCACCGGCAGATCCTTGAATTGGATGGTGGTGCGACGGGCTATTTGCTGACCATCGCCATCAATGGTCTGGTTGAAATAACCCTGTCGGTAGAGGAGCCCCACTGCAATAAACGGAATCACCAGATCACTGGCGGCCTTGCAGTGATCACCAGCGAGAATGCCGAGACCACCGGAGTAGATCGGAAAACTCTCGTGGAATCCGAACTCGGCACAGAAGTAGGCGATCAACTCCTGGCTGGGGTCAAGCAGCGAAGTGACCTCTTTACCGGGTTTGGCCCCAACATAGCTGTCGTAACCCGACAGGGCCCGGTTGTACTGCTCCAGATAGAGCTGGTCAGACGCGGCCGAGTTCAGCGCCTCCTGGGGCACCTGCCGCAAAAAGACCGTGGGATTGTGGCCGCAGGCGTCCCATAACTCTGTATCCAGTCGGGCAAACAGACCTCGAACCTGCCGGTCCCAACTGTAGGTAAGGTCTCCGGCTAGCTCCTTCAACCGGGCCAGCTCCCCCGGAATCCGGGGCTGGATTTCTACACTAAAACTGCTGCCACTCATGTTTGCTCCAGAGACCATCTAGCCCCGATACACCAGAAAACTTAGCAACCATCATGCCGCAAAGGAGCCGCTGGCCCCAAACCGGCTGTGATCCATAGAGTCCAGGTCAGCCTGGTGTCAACCCGGGCGGGATTCAGGCACAGGCCAGACCACCCACCGCCATCGGCAGTGTTGAAAGATGCACCAAATTCACTCAAAGCGCACTCGGGGCGCCCGACCAGAAATCAGGCGTGGGGCAAGGCGACCCGCCCCAGCTTCTCTCGACCAATGATCATCTTCATGATCTGAGAGGTGCCATCACCAATTTCGAGCCCCATCACGTCTCGCATCCGTTGCTGAAACGGCATCCCCTTATCCCAACCGGTGTGGCCGTGCAGCAGCAGGCAGTCATGAATCACATCCACCGACATCTTTGGGGACCACCACTTGCACATCGCCGCTTCGGCGGTATGTGGCTGACCGACATCTTTCAGCCAGAGAGTGCGATAACAGATCTGGCGAGCAGCCTCCAGATAGGTCTCAGCCTCGGCCAGAGGAAAGGTCACCCCCTGATTCCGCGCCAGCGAACCACCAAAGGCCTGGCGATCATTGACGTGAACCCAGGTCTCATCCACCGAGGCCTGAGCGGCGGCAATACACTGCAACGCGATCATCGCCCGGCTGTAATCGAAGCCAATCATAATCTGGGAGAAACCCCGGTTCTCTTCGCCCATCATCCAGCTGTCTGGAATCCGTACATCTTCAAAAAAGACTGAACCTCGACCCACAATCAGGCTACCGAGATCATCAAAATGGGTACGGGTGATGCCTGGCAGATCCAGCGGCACCAGAAACGCGGTCACACCCTTGGCCCGGCTGTCACCCGGACCGGTGCGGGCAAACAGCACCATCACGTCGGCCTGATCCGCCAGCGAAATCGAGGTTTTCTCCCCATTGAGGATGTAATCGTCACCCTGACGTTCAGCCTTCAACTGCAGGTTGGCTGCATCGGAACCGGCACCGGGCTCGGTCAGACCGAGGGCGATCATTTTTTCACCACTGACCAACCCGGGCAGCCACGCCTGGCGCTGCTCTTCACTGCCATACTGAGCCACGATCCCCCCCAGCAGCGAGGCCAGCAGCTGAATGTAGCTGACATTGAAATCACCGTAGGCAATCGCTTCAGTCAGAATACCGCTGGTCAGGCAGTCCAGCCCCATGCCACCGTACGCCTCCGGAAGATCACAACCGATCAACCCCAGCGAACCCATCTCCTGCAGCAGTTCAGGCTCCATTCGGCCAATTTTTTCCCGGGCCTGATAGTGGGGCGCGAGTCGCTCCCTGGCGAAGCGCGCAGCACTGTCTTTGATCGCCTGCTGCTCTTCAGTTAAACCGAAATCCATCAACTCATCCTCGTTTAACGCTGATTAAAACCAAAAAAGGCGGCTCTGGTTACTGCGCCACCTTCTCATGCAGTTTCTGCATCTTCACGCTTCCGGCGGACCCCTCCTCACCGAAACGATCTTCGACCGGGGTAAAGAACACCAGCATCAACACCTCGCTGCCATCCGCACCGCAGACACCGCCGTGGGTGAGCCCCTCGGGGATAATCATGATATCGCCGGGAACCAGCCGCCGTTTGAATGACTCACCAGCGGTGAAATCACAGGTACCCTTGAGCATCACCGCAATCTCATCCCTGCCTTTATTCACATCGGTTTTAATCGGGTATTGTGGCCCCATTCCCTTGGCCATTTTGTACATGGTCACGGTCATGCGATCACTGTTCCAGTGGTTCAGGAAAACAGCGTCCGCAACTGCGGCGGGCAGGCGGGGCTCCTCATCATAGAAATTGATAATACGGGGTTCCGTCGGCATCGGCCGTGCCCGTTCTTCAGCGCCACAGCCAACAAGAAACAGGGCCAAAACCAAACCAGCCACTCGAAATCCGATCATACTGAACGACATCTTCCACTCCCCATAATTCGTTTTTATGACGGGCCCGCCTACCCTATTCGGCCGCCCCGGCTCAAACTGCAGGTCAACATGGCAACCTCGGTGAGACTTCCCGCTCCGCTCATCGCCATCAGCAGGCGATCAACCCCCAGCGCCACGCCGGCACAGGTCGGCAGACCGGTCTCCAGCGCAGTCAGCAGCGCCTCATCCAGAGGCACCTGCACCACTCCCGCAGCCAGACGGCGGACGTTATCCGCTTCAAAACGACGCCTATATTCGGCCGCATCGGTCAACTCACTATAGCCGTTCGCCAGTTCAATGCCATTGAAATAGAGCTCAAACCGCTCCGCAACCGGCGGATCCCCCGGCCGAATCTTCGCCAGTGCCGCCTGACTGACGGGATAATCAAACAGCAGCACCGGTACACCGGTAGGCAGCGAAGACTCAACCCGCTGGGTCAGCAAAAAATCAAGCAGGGCGTCCCGATCAGACTCAACGGAAACCGGCACATCCAGACCGAGGTCTTTAGCGGCTTCAAGCAGACAAGCTGCGGACGCAGCATGTGGCTCAACCCCCACCGCCGACTCAAAGGCGTGCTGATAACTGATGAGCCGGGCCACCGGCATGCCCGCAGTCTGAACCAGAAAATCGCTGACTTCGTCCATCAGGGCACGATAGTCAAAACCGGTTCGATACCACTCCAACAGGGTAAATTCGGGGCTGTGGAACCGCCCGGATTCGCCGTTGCGGAACGCCTTGCTCAGTTGATAGATGGAACCGCTGCCGGCACAGAGCAGCCGCTTCATGGCGTACTCGGGTGAGGATTGCAAAAAGTAGTCCTGGTTACCCCCGGGGCCTTCATAGCGGGTAATCAGCGGGCTCAGCGCCAGATCACTGGCCGGGGCAGGCCCCATCAGCGGAGTCTCCACCTCCAGCACCGCTTCACCAGAAAAAAAGGCCCGGATATCCGCCAGCAGAGTCGCCCGCCGCTGCAGCATTGCAAGTGGCGGCAGAGACAGATCCCCGCCCCACTCAGCAGACATTGAACAGACCGTTCAGCAGCCCGGCTACTCCTTGGCCCGGGAGACGTACTCTCCGGTACGCGTGTCCACCTTCAGCAGATCACCCTCTTCCACAAACAGCGGCACCCGAATCACCGCGCCGGTCTCCAGGGTCGCCGGCTTGCTGCCGCCACTGGAGGTATCACCCCGCACACCCGGGTCGCTCTGAGTCACCTTCAGAGTCACATGATTCGGCGGTACGACGGAGATCGGATTGCCATTCCAGGTGGTCACCACACAGACATCCTGCTCCTTGAGCCATTTAACTGCGTCACCCAGGGCCGCTTCACCTGCGGTCACCTGCTCATAGCTCTCCGGATTCATGAAGACCCACTCGCTGCCGTCGCTGTAGAGGTATTGCATATCAGCGTCCACCACATCTGCGGCTTCCACCGATTCACCGGACTTGTAGGTGCGATCAATCACCCGCCCGGTGATCAGGTTGCGAATTTTGACCCTGTTAAATGCCTGACCCTTGCCGGGCTTGACGAATTCGTTCTCGACGATGGTGCAGGGATCATTGTCGATCATGATTTTCAACCCGCCGCGAAACTCGTTGGTACTATATTTGGCCATGCTGTCCCTCAACCCCCGCTGAAACCTTGCCGATGATCCCGAAAACGGGCGCCATCATACCCCGTACCGACGGGCTCGACGAAACCCAAACCACCCCGGAGTGGCAACGGATTCTGGCGGCTGCCATTCGCGACCCTGCGGAACTGGCGACCCGCCTGGGCTTGCCCCCCCTCGCGCCAGGCGTCGCCGCCGCCAGCCAGGATTTCCGGTTGCTGGTACCTGAACCCTACCTTCAGCGCATCCAGCCCGGGAACCTGAATGATCCCTTGCTGCTTCAGGTGCTGCCCCGGACGGAGGAGAACCTGACGGTATCGGGCTACTCAAGCGACCCGCTGGGAGAGCAGGCCGCCACGGCGGCACCCGGCATTCTGCACAAATATCAGGGCCGGGTACTGGTGATCGCTACCCCCAGCTGCGCGGTCCACTGCCGCTACTGTTTTCGTCGCCATTTTCCCTATGCGGATTCCCGCCCGGATCGAACACTGGAGCAACTCACGGGGCATCTGCTGGCGCATCCAGAGATCCGGGAAGTGATTCTCAGCGGCGGCGATCCCCTCACCCTCTCCGACGACCGGCTGGCGGAATGGAGCGAGGTCATAACCCGTCAGCCCCGGATCACCACCCTGCGGATTCACACCCGCCTGCCGATAGTGATTCCCCAGCGGGTGACCCCAAACCTGCTAGAGTGGCTTGGTACGCTGCCGATCAAGCCGGTGGTGGTGCTGCACGCCAACCACCCCAACGAAATCGATTTGGCTGTGATCGACGCCTGCAACCGTCTCTCCCACCAGGGGGTCACCCTGCTGAATCAGGCGGTGCTGTTGCGGGGGGTCAATGATCAGGCCGACACCTTGATCGAGTTGAGCGACAGGCTGTTTCAGGCGGGCGTGCTGCCCTACTACCTGCACCTGCTTGATCCGGTCAGTGGTACCGCCCATTTCGAAGTTTCAGAACACCGGGCTATTGAATTGATCTCCAGCCTGCGAGCCCGCCTGCCCGGTTATCTCGTGCCCCGGCTGGCGCGAGAGCAGGCCGGGCATCCGGCTAAAACCATTATCGCAGGTTGAATTCAGACCGTTGCGGTCAAGTGCCAGCCCCGGCGGGACAGGGCAGGTTATTTCCGGGAGAGGGGCGCCACAGACACGCTTGCACAGCCAGGAAAACTCCGCTAAAAAAGGGAGGTCACTGGAGTTCATGCTCCGGTGATCTCCCATATCCGCCGATTTTGATTAGCCGGTCTTCATTTCATTAGAACTGATAGGTGACCCGAACATCGACCTGATCACTATCGTCAAACACACCAAAACTATTGGTACAGGTCGGGTCAGCGGCCCCGCAGGTGTGGTCGCTCTGGTAATAGACTGTACCGGTGAACTTCACCCGCCAGTGATCGCCGTAGATCAAATTGAGGGAGGGCACAAAGGCACCGCCACCGTTGGTAAAGTCATATATGAACGCTGCACCGGGCTGAACCGTATCAAACTTGTAATTCAGGCCAAGCGCCACAGAACCGGTAACACTGTGCTCATGCAGTTTCGATGAGCCATTGACCAGCTGCTCGGAATCCTCGAAATCCGGCAGCCAGGTATCAAACAGCTGGAAGGTCAGGAATGACGGCTGGCTGGTGCCCAGCAAGCGCATTGTCTGCAGGTTGGTTTTATCCAGACCGATCATGATGCGTGCGGTATCTTTTTCAATGATGCCAAGCGAGCCGGCTGGCAAACTACCGGCTGGTAACATTAAAACGCCCGTCTCAAAAGCTGTTAGCGAACTGCTACCGGCATACCCGACGTTATAGGGTTTATCCAGGGTATAAGCCAATTCACCCCGGAATACGACATCCAGCTTGCGGCTGTAGGCGTTCAGAGAACCGCCTAAAATATCGATTTCTGGGAAAATAAATTCACCGAAAGCCGAAGTTGGCGCGTCACCATAAGCAAACACACCCGGAAGCCCCGAAAAGGCACTGTTTACCACTGGGTTGTCGTTAAGAGTGTGGTAGTAGTTCAGGGTGTAGCCCACATCCCCGAATTTGCCGCTCCAACGAAACCCGTATGAGGGGTCGTCCGTATCACCCTTGCTATGGTCATAGTTAACGGGAACAAACCCCAATGCATTAACATTACGGGAGCCGTTCAGGCCCCATCGCCCTCCTTCCAGGGGCAGACTGTTACCCATGTCATCGTCCTGGTCCCAGC